>NZ_JBVJCT010000006.1:0-241526 GCF_055588305.1 Streptomyces sp. NPDC042002
CGGTTACATTCCGAACCCGGAAGCTAAGCCTCACAGCGCCGATGGTACTGCAGGGGGGACCCTGTGGGAGAGTAGGACGCCGCCGAACAAATTTTAGAGAGCTGGTCCCCGAACTTCGGTTCGGGGACCAGCTCTTTTTTGTTTTGCGTCACTTGGAGTTCACGTTGCGCGACCAATATCCGGACCATGGGTACTGCTGCAATGCTCAGAGCCGCAGGCGTCGGAGCCGGTGACGAGGTCATCGTTCCGGCCTTCGGGAACGTGGAGGTCGCCGACGCCGTGGCCCAGGCCGGCGCCACGGTCGTCTTCGCCGACATAGACCCGGCGACGTACTGCCTCGACCCTCACGCGGTCGAGGCCGTCATAACGCCTCAGACGGCGGCGCTCGTCGTCGTGCACCGCTTCGGGCGGACGGCCGACATGACGCGGCTGCGGGAACTGGGCCAGCGGCATGAGGCGCTGGTCCTGGAGCAGGGCGAGTCCGAGACGCCGTACGACGAGATCGCGCAGCGCAGGGAGCGGGCCGCCTATCTCGACGGCCGGCTGAGCGGCGTACGCACGCCCGTCAGCGGCGACGGACACACCTATCAGCAGTACGTCGTACGAGTGCCCGGCAACGGGCGGCCGGACCGGGACGCCTTCGCACGGGCCGTACGGGCCAGGGGAGTCGAGTGCCGGGTGCCGGTGAAGACGTCGGTGCACCGCCTGCCCGGGTTCCGGCGGGACGTACAGCTTCCCGAGACCGAGCGGGCCGCCGACGAGACTCTTTCGCTGCCTGTGGACGGGGCGTTGACTAAGCGGGAGATGCAGCGGATCGTCTCCGCGTGCAACGCGCTCGGCGGATTGCTCCAGCCGGCCTTCTGATCCGGGGCTGGACTGGTTGGGAACACGGTTCAGTTCGGGGTATGATCTACCTCGTTGCCGCGAGGGAAACCTCGAAGGGCGACAGGCCCCCCTAGCTCAGTCGGTAGAGCGTCTCCATGGTAAGGAGAAGGTCAACGGTTCGATTCCGTTGGGGGGCTCAGACAGAAAAGGCCTCCGCCCTTGTGGGCGGGGGCCTTTCGCATGTCCGGGGCCGACGGTGCCTCAGCCCGTGAGAGCTGAGGCCGTGGGGCCTCAGTCCGTCTGGAGGCCCGGGACACGCATCGCCAGAATCGCCATGTCGTCCGACGGGGCGTCGGAGGCGAAGCGCTCGACCGCGCGCATGATGCGCGCGGCGACCGCGCCGGCCGTCAGCCCCGTGCAGGTGGTGAGGACGTCCGCGAGGCCGTCGTCACCGAGCATGCGGGTGCCCTCGCGGCGTTCCGTGACGCCGTCCGTGACGCACAGCAGGACATCGCCCGGATCCAGCGTGACCGTCTGCTCGTACAGCTCCAGGTCCTCCATGACACCGAGGAGCGGCTGCGGTTCGGCGGCCGGTTCGACCGTGCCGTCCTGGCGCAGGCGCAGCGGGAGCGGGTGGCCGGCGCAGACGACCTTCAGGACGGCGCTGCCGTCCTCCTGGGGCCACAACTCGCCGTAGAGGAGGGTCAGGAAGCGGCTGCGGGCGCCCTCGTCGAGGATCGCGGAGTTCAGCCGCTCCAGAACAGCGGGGCCGCCGTATCCCTCGCGGGCCAGCAGGCGCAGCGCGTGCCGGGCCAGGCCGGTGACCGCCGCGGCCTCCGGACCCGTACCGCAGACGTCGCCGATGGCGAAGCCGTACGCGCCGTCGCGGATGGGGAAGAGGTCGTAGAAGTCGCCGCCGACCTCGTTGCCCTCGCCGGCCGCGCGGTAGATGACCTCGACCTCGACGCCGTCGATGTGCGGGAGTTCCGGGGGCAGGAGGCTGCGCTGGAGGGACTGGCTGATGGCCGTGCGCTCCGAGTACAGGCGGGCGTTGTCCAGCGCGAGGGCCGCTCGACGGGAGAGGTCCTCGGCCAACTCCAGGATCTCCTGGCGGAAATGCTCGTCCGACGGCTTGCCGAGGGTCAGCATGCCGATGACGCGGTTGCGGGCCACCAGGGGGAGGACGACGGTCTCTCCGCCGACCGCCGCGGCCGTCGCCAGCGTCGTACCGATGCCGGAGGTCACCGACGTCTGGTTGCCGAGGCCCAGGCTGCGCATGGAGGTCCGCAGAGCCGCCTCGTGGGCCGCCGCGGCCGGGGCCGCCCAGACACGGGCGCCCGGGGTGGGCACCGGGTCCGGCGGGGCGATCTTCGAGAGCAACGCCTTGAGGCCGTCGATGCGTTCCTCGTCCTCGTGCAGGACGTACGAGAGGTACGGCTCCGAGGCCTGGTCGGCGATCGTGTAGACGGCGCACCAGGTGGCGAGGGTCGGCACGGTCATCTGGGCCATGAGGGCGAGCGTCTGGTCGCGGTCCAGGGTGCCGGCGAGCAGGTCGGAGGCCTCGACGAGAAAGGACAGCGAGCCGCGGCGCAGGCGTTCCAGCTCGCCGAGGCGGGCCGATTCCACCGCCAGGGCGATGCGGTCCGCGGCGAACTGGAGGCGCAGGGCCTCCTCGTTGGAGTAACGGCCGGGTGATTCGGCCGCGACGCCGAGGGAGCCGGTGAGGCGGCCCTCGACCTTGAGCGGGACCGTGACGACCGAGCGCATGCCGGTGCCGCCGAGCAGCGGTACGGCGCCGGGGACGACCATCAGGTCCTCGTGGACGGCGGGCATCCGGGCCGAGCCGTAGCGGCCGGGGCCCGCCTCGACGGGGACGCGGGCGAAGCGCTGGCGCGCGGAGGGCAGGCCCGTGGAGGCGCGTACCTCCAACTCCGTTTCGTCGTCGGTCGCGAGGAGCAGGAAGGCGGAGTCGCCGTCGAGCATGTCGCGGGCCCGCTCCACCGTGCGCTGGAGCAGACCGTCGAGGTCGTCAGGGGCCGGCGATCCGATGAAGACCTCGAACGGATCCGTGGCCTGGCCCTCGGAGTGGGTGCCCGAGTCGGAGGCGGGCCCGCGCAACGGGGTCTGCAGGACGGCGCGTTCGTGGTCGCGCACGAGGAGGCAGACGGTGGACGGCTCGCCGCTCGTGTCGCGGACCCGCAGGTGCGACGCGTACACCGGGGTGACGCGGCCGTCGGCGCAGCGGACGCCGTAACTGCCTTCCCAGCGGGAGAGTTGGAGGGCCTCGACGATGCCGGTGCTGGTGCCGGGGGTGTGCGGCCAGGCCGCGAAGTCGGTGAGCGGTTTGCCGGTGACCTGCTCGGCCGCGTACCCGAAGAGCTCTTCGGCGTCCTCGTTCCAGGCGTTGATGGAACCCGTGCGGTCGATCTGGACGACCGCCACGCGGACGCGGCCGTCGGCCAGCGGGAGGAGGTGGGCGGGGAGCGAGGGGCCGGCGGCGCGGGTGCCGACGGCGCGCTCGGGGAGGTCGAGCTGGAACCAGACCTGCTTGCGGGTGGGCGTGTACTCGACACCCCAGCGGCCGGCGAGGGCCGCGCACAACTGGAGGCCGCGGCCGCCCTCGCGGTCCGGGCTGCCCATGCTGACGGCGTTCGCCTGGAGCGGGATCTCGCGTTCCGGGTAGTGGTCCGCCACCTCGATGCGCACGCCGTCGTCACTGCGCAGACACAGAACGTCGGCGGCGGTGCCCGCGTGCACGACGGCGTTGGTGACCAGTTCGCTGGTCAGCACGACGGCGTCGTCGACGATGTCGGCGAACCCCCAGCCCTGGAGCGTGTCCCGGACGAACGAGCGGGCGGTCGCGACGGACCGTCCCACGGGTTCGAAACTGGCGGCCGCGCGCGCGGTGATCACAGAAGTCCTTGTCCGGTTGTCGGCGTGCGGGGTTCCGGGGCCGACCCGCTCCTGCGTGGGCAGGGCGTGGTTCCCTGTCGGCCGGGGATCCTGAGGCGTTCCCCCAGGATGCAGTCCGGTGGTCATGGTGCGGTGCCCCTCCGATGCCTGCCCGCTCGTACTCGTGCCACCGCCCAGGCCGGACGGGACCGGCGCGGCTGGACAGCCGCATGCAAGGTTACTTACCTTCGCCGCCCCTGCGGATGCCGGTCACGAGTGTTTCCGTCTTGAAGAGTCCGGCGTTTCCCTTCGGACAGGTGCGTGTGATTGCCTCCGGCCAGGGCCGGAGTTCCGTCCCCAGGGTGTGCGGACCGTGTGCGAAGCTGCCGAACTGTTATGGCCTGGTTCAGCCGGGGTGAAACACTGGGCAGGCTCCAGGAGAAGGTCCGGGCAGGTCGAATGCCTTCCCCGCACCACGAGCATAAGTACCCGAGTACGCCGAGCAGTATTGGTCGACCCTTGCGGGAGGGACACAGTGGAGTCTGGCGCAGCGACGCGGGGCGGTAGGACGCGCGCGAAAGGCGGACAGTCCCTGAACAGCGGGCGCACACCGCGCACCGGCACCACCGAGGTGGACACGGCGGCCCTGAACCGGCTGCTGGCCGCCCTGGTGTCGATGCGGGACGGCAACTTCCGCAAGCGGCTCACCGTTTCGGGTGACGGCGTGATGTCCGAGATCTCGGCGGTCTTCAACGAGGTCGCCGACCGCAATCTGCACCTGACGGGTGAGCTGTCGCGGGTACGGCGCGTGGTGGGCCGTGAGGGAAAGCTCACGGAGCGGCTGGACGCGGGCGCCGGTGAGGGCGCCTGGGCGGCCGCGATCGACGCGTCGAACGCGCTGGTGGACGATCTCGTACGACCTGTCTCCGAGGTCGGCCGGGTACTGTCCGCCGTCGCGGAGGGCGATCTGTCGCCGCGCATGGACCTGCGCGCGCAGGCCGCGGACGGCAACGGGCATCCGCTGCGCGGTGAGTTCCTGAAGGTCGGGAGGACCGTCAACAACCTGGTCGACCAGTTGTCGACGTTCACCGACGAGGTCACCCGGGTGGCCAGTGAGGTGGGTACCGAGGGCAAGCTGGGCGGACAGGCCCGGGTGCGCGGTATGTCCGGTTCGTGGAAGGACCTCACGGACTCGGTCAACACGATGGCGTACCGGCTCACCGCCCAGGTGCGTGACATCGCTCTCGTGACGACGGCCGTCGCCAAGGGCGACCTGTCGCGGAAGGTCACGGTTCACGTGGCCGGCGAGATGCTGGAGCTCAAGAACACCGTCAACACGATGGTGGACCAGCTGTCCTCGTTCTCCTCCGAGGTGACGCGCGTCGCCCGTGAGGTGGGCACCGAGGGTGAGCTGGGCGGTCAGGCGCAGGTGCCCGGTGTGGCCGGCGTGTGGAAGGACCTCACCGATTCGGTGAACCTCATGGCCGGGAACCTGACGGCCCAGGTGCGCGGGATCGCCCAGGTGACCACGGCGGTCGCGAGCGGTGACCTGTCGCAGAAGGTGACCGTCTCCGCGCGCGGCGAGGTCGCGCAGCTCGCCGAGACGATCAACCAGATGACCGAGACGCTGCGGACGTTCGCCGACGAGGTCACCCGCGTCGCCAACGAGGTCGGTGGCGAGGGCCGGCTCGGCGGTCAGGCGAACGTGCCGGGAGCGGCGGGAACGTGGAAGGACCTCACGGACTCCGTCAACACGGTCTTCCGGAACCTCACGACGCAGGTGCGTGACATCGCCGCCGTGACGACCGCGGTGGCCAACGGTGATCTGTCGCAGAAGGTCAGCGTCCAGGTCGCGGGCGAGATGCTGGAGCTGAAGAACACCGTCAACACGATGGTCGACCAGCTGTCGTCGTTCGGTGTCGAGGTCACGCGGGTCGCGCGCGAGGTCGGCGTCGAGGGTGAACTGGGCGGCCAGGCACAGGTTCCCGGGGTGGCCGGCACCTGGAAGGACCTCACGGACTCCGTCAACACGGCGTTCCAGAACCTGACGGGCCAGGTGCGCAACATCGCCCAGGTGACCACGGCGGTCGCCAACGGCGATCTGTCGCAGAAGGTCACCGTCCAGGTCGCCGGCGAGATGCTGGAGCTGAAGGTCACCGTGAACACCATGGTGGACCAGCTGTCGAGCTTCGCCGACCAGGTGACACGGATGGCCCGTGACGTGGGTACGGAGGGCCGGCTCGGCGGTCAGGCCCGGGTGGACGGCGTGTCCGGTACCTGGAAGGAACTCACCGACTCCGTCAACTTCATGGCGGGGAACCTGACTTCGCAGGTGCGGCAGATCGCCCAGGTCACCACGGCGGTGGCCCGGGGTGATCTGTCGCAGAAGATCGACGTGGACGCGCGCGGCGAGATCCTGGAGCTGAAGAACACCATCAACACGATGGTCGACCAGCTCTCCGCGTTCGCCGACCAGGTGACGCGGGTGGCGCGTGACGTGGGTACGGAGGGCCGGCTCGGCGGTCAGGCGCAGGTGCCCGGTGTCGCCGGTGTGTGGCGCGACCTGACCGACTCGGTGAACGGGATGGCCGGCAACCTCACCGCGCAGGTGCGCAACATCGCGCAGGTCGCGACGGCGGTGGCCCGGGGTGATCTGTCGCAGAAGATCGACGTGGACGCGCGCGGCGAGATCCTGGAGCTGAAGAACACCCTCAACACGATGGTGGACCAGCTCTCGAACTTCGCCGAGCAGGTGACGCGGGTGGCCCGCGAGGTGGGCACCGAGGGCATGCTCGGCGGGCAGGCCGAGGTGCAGGGTGTCTCGGGCACCTGGAAGGACCTCACCCAGTCCGTGAACTTCATGGCCAACAACCTGACCATCCAGGTGCGCAACATCGCCGAGGTCACGACCGCGGTCGCCATGGGGGACCTGTCCAAGAAGATCACCGTCGACGCCAAGGGCGAGATCCTCGAACTGGTCACCACCGTCAACACGATGGTCGACCAGCTGTCGTCGTTCGCCGAGCAGGTGACGCGGGTGGCCCGCGAGGTGGGCACCGAGGGCCAGTTGGGCGGTCAGGCGCGGGTGCCCGGGGTCACGGGCATCTGGAAGGACCTGAGCGACAACGTCAACCTGATGGCCTACAACCTGACCATGCAGGTGCGGAACATCTCGCAGGTGGCGGCGGCCGTCGCCAACGGTGACCTGACCCGGACGGTGACGATCGAGGCGCGCGGCGAGGTCGCGCAGCTCGCCGACACCTTCAACACCATGGTGAAGACGCTGAGTTCGTTCGCCGAGCAGGTCACCAAGGTGGCCCGAGAGGTGGGGACGGACGGCATCCTCGGCGGTCAGGCGCACGTCCCGGGAGTCGCCGGCACGTGGAAGGACCTCACCGAGTCGGTGAACGGGATGGCGTCCAACCTGACCGGCCAGGTGCGCAACATCGCGATGGTCACCACGGCCATCGCCAAGGGCGATCTGACCAAGAAGATCGACATCGACGCGCGCGGCGAGATCCTGGAGCTCAAGACCACCATCAACACGATGGTCGACCAGCTGTCGTCCTTCGCGGAGGAGGTCACCCGGGTCGCCCGCGAGGTGGGCACCGAGGGCCAGTTGGGCGGCCAGGCGCGGGTGCGTGACGTCGACGGCACCTGGCGCGACCTCACCGAGTCGGTGAACGAGATGGCCGGGAACCTGACCCGGCAGGTGCGTGCCATCGCGCGCGTGGCGACCGCGGTGACCCGCGGTGATCTGAACCTGAAGATCGACGTGGACGCCTCCGGCGAGATCCAGGAACTCCAGGACTACATCAACAAGATGATCGCCAACCTGCGCGACACCACCATCGCCAACAAGGAACAGGACTGGCTGAAGGGCAACCTCGCCCGCATCTCCGCGCTGATGCAGGGCCGCCGCGACCTCGCCGACGTGGCCTCGCTGATCATGAGCGAGCTGACGCCGGTCGTCTCGGCCCAGCACGGCGCGTTCTTCCTCTCGATGCCGCTGGTCGACGGCAAGGACGCGGGAACCGAGGACGAGGAGGCGTACGAGCTGCGCATGCTCGGGTCGTACGGCTACTCGATGGGCTCCATGCCGACGTCGTTCCGGCCCGGTGAGGCGCTGATCGGGACGGCCGCGCAGGAGAAGCGCACGATCCTCGTGGAGAACGCGCCGAGCGGCTATCTGAAGATCTCCTCCGGGCTCGGCGAGGCGCCTCCGGCGCAGGTCATCGTGCTTCCGGTGCTCTTCGAGGGGACCGTGCTCGGTGTCATCGAGCTGGCGTCCTTCACACCCTTCACGCACATCCAGAAGGACTTCCTGAACCAGATCGCCGAGATGATCGCGACGAGCGTCAACACCATCTCCGTCAACACCAAGACGGAGGTGCTGCTCCGGCAGTCGCAGGAGCTCACCGAGCAACTGCGCGAACGCTCGGCCGAGTTGGAGAACCGGCAGAAGGCGCTCCAGGACTCGAACGCGGAACTGGAGGACAAGGCCGAGCTGCTGGCCCAGCAGAACCGCGACATCGAGGTCAAGAACACCGAGATCGAGGAGGCCCGGCAGGTCCTGGAGGAGCGCGCCGAACAACTCGCGGTCTCCATGCGCTACAAGAGCGAGTTCCTGGCGAACATGTCGCACGAGCTGCGGACGCCGCTCAACTCCCTGCTGATCCTCGCCAAGTTGCTCGCCGACAACGCGGACACGAACCTCACCCCGAAGCAGGTCGAGTTCGCCGAGACGATCCACGGCGCGGGTTCCGACCTGCTCCAGCTGATCAACGACATCCTCGACCTGTCGAAGGTCGAGGCGGGCAAGATGGACGTGTCGCCGACCCGGATCGCGCTCGTCCAGCTCGTCGACTACGTGGAGGCCACGTTCCGTCCGCTGACCGCGGAGAAGGGGCTCGACTTCTCCGTACGGGTCTCGCCGGAACTGCCCGCCACGCTGCACACCGACGAGCAGCGCCTTCTCCAGGTGCTGCGCAACCTGCTCTCCAACGCGGTGAAGTTCACCGATTCCGGAGCCGTCGAGCTGGTGATCCGGCCCGCCGGGGCGGATGTTCCGGTGGCCATCAGGGAACAGCTCCTGGAGTCGGGGTCGCTGCGGGACGCGGACGCCGATCTGATCGCGTTCTCCGTGACGGACACCGGTATCGGGATCGCGGCCAGCAAGATGCGGGTGATCTTCGAGGCCTTCAAGCAGGCGGACGGCACGACCAGCCGCAAGTACGGCGGTACGGGTCTGGGGCTGTCCATCTCGCGGGAGATCGCGCGGCTGCTGGGCGGCGAGATCTACGCCCAGAGCGAGCCGGGACGCGGCTCGACCTTCACGCTGTACCTCCCGCTGCACCCGAGCGAACTGCCGCCGCAGGGCTACGGGCAGCTCTCGCCGACGCTGGAGGCGGGGGAGTTGCTGGCGTCCGAGGCGGAACTGCACGACATCGGGATGCCGGCCGAGGTGAAGTCGTACCAGGACGCCCAGAACGGGCCCGCCGCACTGTTCAGGAGGCGCCGCAGGGCGCTGCCCACGGCCGAGCAGCGCACCGCGGTCCCCGGGCAGCCGGACGGTGCCGCGGGCGCCGCTCAGGAGCCGTGGACGGCCGCGGGCCAGCAGGACGCGGGACCGCAGCAGGGCCGGGGCATCCGCTTCGAGGGCGAGAAGGTGCTGATCGTCGACGACGACATCCGGAACGTCTTCGCGCTGACCAGCGTCCTTGAGCAGCACGGCCTTTCGGTGCTGTACGCGGAGAACGGCCGCGAGGGCATCGAAGTCCTGGAGCAGCACGACGATGTGACGGTCGTTCTGATGGACATCATGATGCCCGAGATGGACGGCTATGCCACGACCACGGCGATCCGGCGGATGCCGCAGTTCGCGGGGCTGCCCATCATCGCGCTCACGGCGAAGGCCATGAAGGGTGACCGGGAGAAGGCGATCGAGTCGGGTGCCTCCGACTATGTGACCAAGCCCGTCGATCCCGATCATCTGCTGTCCGTGATGGCGCAGTGGATGCGTGAGGGGTGACACACTCGTACGCGAGGACGTGTGGCCGTCACGTGCTGTTGGGCATCGGGGCACGGTGCGGCACGGCGGCCCGGTGCCGGATGACTGGCTGTGCCCGAAGCCGTGTAGAAGCACGGGAAACGGGGAACCTTCTGGTCTCCCGCCGCGTTTCTGCTACGTGCACAGTGACATCACGGTGACAGGGTGTGGCGACAGGCGGGGTGCAGCTACCATGACCGGCACAAGGACGGGCGGCGCAAGGGAGTCGTCCCCTGGGGCGGCGCCCGGTGCCACCCCAAGTCCTGCGGACAGGGGAGGCCCCATGCCGGGGCGAGGAGGGCGGGCCATGGTGCAGAAGGCCAAGATCCTCCTGGTCGATGACCGGCCGGAGAATCTGCTGGCGCTGGAGGCGATCCTCTCCGCGCTCGATCAGACACTGGTACGGGCATCGTCCGGGGAGGAAGCGCTCAAAGCGCTGCTCACGGACGACTTCGCGGTCATTCTGCTGGACGTTCAGATGCCGGGCATGGACGGATTCGAGACCGCCGCGCACATCAAGCGGCGGGAGCGGACCCGGGACATCCCGATCATCTTCCTGACCGCCATCAACCACGGCCCGCACCACACCTTCCGGGGGTACGCGGCCGGCGCGGTGGACTACATCTCCAAGCCCTTCGACCCGTGGGTGCTGCGCGCGAAGGTCTCGGTGTTCGTCGAGCTCTACATGAAGAACTGTCAACTCCGGGAGCAGGCGGCCCTGTTGCGGCTCCAGTTGGAGGGTGGCGGCAAGGTGGCGCTCGGCGAGGCCAAGGAGCCCGCCGGACTCCTCGCCGAACTCTCGGCGCGGCTCGCGGCCGTCGAGGAGCAGGCCGAGGCGCTGTCCAAGCAGCTCGACGACGATTCCGCGGACGCGGCGGCGGTGGCGACCGCGGCCCACCTCGAACGCAAACTCACCGGACTGCGCAGGGCGCTGGACGCACTGGAGCCGGGTACGGGGAGCGGGGCACCCTCGGTGCCCTCGCAGAACTGAGGAGCGCCCGGACGTGTCCGGGCGGCAACGGAACGACGTGAGGAAGCGTCAGTTCCGCTCCTGGCGAGGGTGACACGATCGGGTGAAGTCGGTGGCCCCCCTGTTCGAGCGAAGTCGAGAACTTGGGGGAGGCACACGTGTCGCTGTCGTCTCCACCGGTAACCTCACACACATGGCCTCACGTCAGTCCGCAGCCAAGAAGCCGCCCGCGAAGAAGGCGGCCGCTCCGACGAAGGCTCCGGCGAAGAAGGCCCTCGCGAAAAAGGCAGCCGTCGGCAAGGCGCCCGCCAAGAGGGTCGCGGCGAAGAAGCCCGCTCCCGCGCCGGCGCCCAACCCGACCGCGGGCGTGTACCGACTCGTACGCGCCCTGTGGCTGGGCATCGCCCATGCCGTCGGAGCCACCTTCCGCGGGATAGGGCGGGGCGCGAAGGGGCTCGACCCGGCGCACCGCAAGGACGGACTCGCGCTCCTGCTGCTCGGTCTCGGACTGATCGTCGCTGCGGGTACCTGGTCCAATCTGCGCGGCCCGGTCGGCGACCTCGTCGAGATGCTGGTCACCGGTGCCTTCGGCCGTCTCGACCTCCTCGTCCCGATACTCCTCGCCGTCATCGCGGCCCGGCTCATCCGGCATCCCGAGCAGCCCGAGGCGAACGGCCGCATCGTGATCGGCCTGTCGGCGCTCGTGATCGGCGTGCTCGGGCAGGTGCACATCGCGTGCGGATCGCCCGCGCGCAGCGACGGGATGCAGGCGATAAGGGACGCCGGCGGGCTCATCGGCTGGGGGGCCTCCACCCCGCTGACGTACACGATGGGCGACGTCCTCGCCGTACCGCTCCTCGTGCTGCTCACGATCTTCGGACTGCTGGTCGTGACGGCGACCCCGGTCAACGCGATTCCGCAGCGGCTGCGGCTGCTCGGCCAGAAGCTCGGCATCGTCCAGGCCGACTTCGACGAGGAGGCGTTCGCCGAGGACGAGGAGCGCTACGACGAGCGGTGGCGCGACGGACTTCAGGCGGGCTCCCGCAGGCGCTCGCGCGACCCCGAGGCGTACGACCCCGACAGCGTCGAGCGGGAGGCGCTCACCAGGCGCCGGAGCCGCCCCCGGCGGCCCGGCGCGCAGCAGCCCGACATGAACCGGCCGATGGACGCGGTGGACGTCGCCGCGGCAGCCGCCGCGGCGCTGGACGGCGCCGTGCTGCACGGGATGCCGCCCTCGCCCCTGGTCGCCGACCTGACGCAGGGCGTCAGCGTGGAGCGTGACGGGTACGAGGAGACGACGCCGGTACCGGCCGCCCGCGCGAAGGTCGTACCGGGCGCCAAGCGGCCCCGGCAGGAGGCCCTGCCGGTCGAGTCGGTCGTGCCGGACCTCACCAAGTCCGCGCCCGACGCCCCGCGCGAGCTGCCCCCGCGCGCGGAGCAGCTCCAGCTCTCCGGGGATGTCACCTACTCGCTGCCCTCGCTCGACCTTCTGGAGCGCGGCGGTCCGGGCAAGACGCGCAGTGCCGCCAACGACGCGGTGGTCGCCTCCCTGCAGAACGTCTTCAGGGAGTTCAAGGTCGACGCCGCCGTCACCGGCTTCACCCGCGGGCCGACGGTCACCCGTTACGAGGTCGAGCTCGGCCCCGCCGTGAAGGTCGAGCGGATCACCGCGCTCACCAAGAACATCGCGTACGCGGTCGCCAGCCCCGACGTGCGGATCATCAGCCCGATCCCCGGCAAGTCCGCGGTCGGCATCGAGATCCCCAACACCGACCGCGAGATGGTCAACCTCGGCGACGTGCTGCGCCTCGCGGACGCGGCGGAGGACGACCATCCGATGCTGGTCGCGCTCGGCAAGGACGTCGAGGGCGGCTATGTGATGGCCAACCTGGCGAAGATGCCGCACGTCCTGGTCGCCGGAGCCACCGGTTCCGGCAAGTCGTCCTGCATCAACTGCCTGATCACCTCGGTCATGGTCCGGGCGACCCCCGAGGACGTGCGGATGGTCCTGGTGGACCCCAAGCGGGTCGAGCTGACCGCGTACGAGGGCATCCCGCACCTGATCACGCCGATCATCACCAACCCGAAGCGGGCCGCCGAGGCACTGCAGTGGGTCGTACGGGAGATGGACCTGCGCTACGACGACCTCGCGGCGTTCGGGTTCCGGCACATCGACGACTTCAACGCGGCCATCAGGAACGGCAAGGTCAAGCTGCCCGAGGGCAGTGAGCGCGAGCTGACCCCGTACCCGTACCTCCTGGTGATCGTCGACGAGCTCGCCGACCTGATGATGGTCGCGCCGCGTGACGTCGAGGACTCCATCGTGCGCATCACCCAGCTCGCCCGCGCGGCCGGCATCCATCTGGTGCTCGCCACGCAGCGGCCGTCCGTCGACGTCGTCACCGGTCTGATCAAGGCGAACGTGCCCTCCCGGCTCGCCTTCGCCACCTCGTCCCTCGCGGACTCGCGCGTCATCCTCGACCAGCCGGGCGCCGAGAAGCTCATCGGCAAGGGCGACGGACTCTTCCTGCCGATGGGGGCCAACAAGCCCACGCGTATGCAGGGCGCCTTCGTCACCGAGGACGAAGTCGCGGCGATCGTGCAGCACTGCAAGGATCAGATGGCGCCCGTCTTCCGGGACGACGTCACCGTGGGCACCAAGCAGAAGAAGGAGATCGACGAGGACATCGGCGACGACCTCGATCTGCTGTGCGCGGCCGCCGAACTGGTCGTCACCTCGCAGTTCGGGTCCACCTCGATGCTCCAGCGCAAGCTGCGCGTCGGCTTCGCCAAGGCCGGCCGGCTGATGGACCTGATGGAGTCGCGCGGGATCGTCGGGCCCAGCGAGGGTTCCAAGGCGCGTGACGTTCTCGTGAAGGCCGACGAGCTGGATGAGGTGTTGGCCGTGATGCGCGGGGAAACGGAAGCGTAGAGCCCGCGGCGAGAAAGACGGGACAGCCGGCAACGGCGCGGTGAGCGCGGGGCGGTCGCTCAGGGAGCGGCCGGCCTGTCGGGCGGATGGCGGAACGTCATGTTCCGCACCTGGCTGATATGTGAACGTGACTCACCCGTAAGGAGTCGGTGGGCAACCGTTTCGCCTTGTCGCACGTCAAGTTGAGCGAAGGGACGCCACCATGTCCCTATATCAGGATGACCGGCCATTCTGATGGCGTACAAAGTCCCACCGCCCGGTTGCCCCACCCTTTCGTACCCCCCCTAGACTGAACTTCCAGCACAGGTGGCTACACGCTCGAAAGGCGCCCCCGTGTCCATCGTCAACTCACCTGACGGCAACTCCCCCGAAGACGAGCGTCCGTTCGAAGACGACCCTGCGGCCGAGCGGCCCTCGATCGGACGTGCCCTTCAGCAGGCACGCATCGAGGCCGGTCTGACCGTCGACGACGTCAGTAACGCCACCCGCGTCCGTATCACCATCATTCACGCCATCGAACAGAACGACTTCGCTCCCTGTGGTGGCGACGTCTACGCGCGCGGGCACATCCGGACCCTGGCCCGCGCCGTCCGGCTCGATCCGGCCCAGCTGCTCGCGCGGTACGACGCCGAGCACGGCGGACGTCCCGCGCCGACGCCCGCCGCCCCGCTCTTCGAGGCGGAACGCATCCGTCCCGAGCGCCGCGGACCGAACTGGACGGCCGCCATGGTCGCCGCGATCGTCGCGGTGATCGGCTTCGTCGGGTTCACCATGGTCAAGGGCGGTGGCAACGGAGACGACTCGAAGACTCAGGTCGCCGAGGGGTCCACGCCGATCACCAAGAAGTCCGCCGCGCCGTCCACGCCGGCCACCAAGCCCGCCGACCCGAAGCCGGAACCGTCCGACAGCGCCATCGCGGCCGCCCCGCAGGACAAGGTGACCGTGCGGGTCAGCGCCGCGGACGGACGCAGCTGGATCTCCGCCAAGGACCACAACGGCCGGATGCTCTTCGACGGGCTGCTGAACAAGGGCGAGTCCAAGACCTTCCAGGACAGCTCCAAGATCAACCTCATCCTCGGGGACGCCGGAGCCATCCAGCTCTTCGTCAACGGCAAGAAGATCGAGGATCAGTTCCAGCCGGGCGCGGTCGAGCGCCTCACGTACACCAAGGGCGACCCGCAGGTCGGATAGGGGTCCCGAGAAGTACCACGTCGACGGGGTTGGCCAAGATCGGCCAACCCCGTCGACGTGGGGTGTCGGTGAGACAAAGTAGTCTTGAGCCCATGCCTGAACGCCGTACCGTCGCACTCGTCACCCTTGGCTGCGCCCGTAACGAGGTGGACTCGGAGGAGCTCGCAGGCCGCTTGGAGGCGGACGGCTGGCAACTCGTGGAGGACGCCGAACAAGCGGATGTCGCCGTCGTCAACACCTGTGGCTTCGTCGAAGCCGCCAAGAAGGACTCCGTCGACGCCCTCCTCGAAGCCAATGATCTCAAGGGGCACGGCAGAACCCAGGCCGTAGTGGCGGTGGGCTGCATGGCCGAGCGGTACGGCAAGGAACTCGCCGAAGCGCTTCCGGAGGCCGACGGCGTGCTCGGCTTCGACGACTACGCCGACATCTCCGACCGCCTCCAGACCATCCTGAACGGCGGCATCCACGCCTCCCACACCCCGCGCGACCGGCGCAAGCTGCTGCCGATCAGCCCGGCCGAGCGGCAGAGCGCCGGCGAGGAAGTGGCCCTTCCCGGCCACGGCACCCCCTCCGACCTGCCCGAGGGCGTCGCCCCGGTCTCCGGCCCCCGCGCGCCCCTGCGCCGCCGCCTGGACGGATCCCCGGTCGCCTCGGTGAAGCTGGCCTCCGGCTGCGACCGCCGCTGCACGTTCTGCGCCATCCCCTCCTTCCGCGGTTCGTTCATCTCGCGCCGCCCCAGCGACGTCCTGAACGAGACCCGCTGGCTCGCCGAACAGGGCGTCAAGGAAGTGATGCTCGTCTCGGAGAACAACACCTCGTACGGCAAGGACCTGGGTGATATCCGTCTCCTGGAGACGATGCTGCCCGAGCTGGCCGAGATCGACGGCATCGAGCGCGTGCGGGTCAGCTACCTGCAGCCCGCCGAGATGCGCCCCGGACTCATCGACGTCCTCACCTCGACACCGAACGTCGCGCCCTACTTCGACCTGTCCTTCCAGCACTCCGCGCCCGACGTGCTGCGCTCGATGCGCCGCTTCGGCGACACCGACCGGTTCCTGGAGCTGCTCGACACCATCCGTTCCAAGGCCCCTCAGGCCGGCGTGCGCTCCAACTTCATCGTGGGCTTCCCCGGCGAGAGCGAGGCCGACCTCGCGGAGCTGGAGCGCTTCCTCACCGGAGCCCGCCTCGACGCGATCGGTGTCTTCGGATACTCCGACGAGGACGGCACCGAAGCGGCGACGTACGAGAACAAGCTGGACGAGGACGTCGTAGCCGAACGCCTCGCGCGCGTGTCCCGGCTCGCCGAGGAGCTGGTCGCCCAGCGGGCCGAGGAGCGCGTGGGCGAGACCGTGCACGTGCTGGTGGAGTCCCTCGACGGCGAGGAGGGTGCGTACGGCCGCGCCGCGCACCAGGCGCCGGAGACGGACGGCCAGGTGCTGTTCACGAGCGGCGAGGGTCTGACCGTCGGCCGTATCGTCGAGGCCAAGGTGGTCGGTACAGAGGGTGTCGACCTGGTGGCCGAGCCGCTTCCGGGCTCGCTCGCGTGTACCGAGGAGGCGGCCAGATGACCGGAGTCCCGGCATCCGCGGCAGGCAGCTCCCCAGGCGCCAAAGGCGCGACGGGCGCTCCCGGCGCATCCGGTGCTCCGGGCGCATCCGGTGCTCCGGGGGGCGCGAAGCCGGCGCGGGGCGGGAAACTGGGCGCTGCGGCCGTCAATCAGGCCAGCCTCTGGAACATCGCCAACATACTGACCATGATCCGGCTCGCCCTCGTGCCGGGATTCGTGGCGCTGATGCTGGCCGACGGCGGCTACGACCCCGCCATGCGCGCCTGGGCCTGGGCGGCCTTCGCCGTCGCCATGATCACGGACATCTTCGACGGTCATCTGGCGCGCACGTACGACCTCGTCACCGACTTCGGGAAGATCGCCGACCCCATCGCCGACAAGGCGATCATGGGCGCGGCGCTGGTCTGCCTGTCCGCCCTCGGTGATCTGCCCTGGTGGGTCACCTTCGTGATCCTCGGGCGCGAGCTCGGCGTCACCCTGCTGCGCTTCGTCGTGATCCGCTACGGAGTCATCCCGGCGAGCCGCGGCGGCAAGCTGAAGACGCTGGCCCAGGGCACGGCGGTCGGCATGTACATCCTGCCGCTGACGGGGGCGCTGGCCTCCCTGAGGTTCTGGGTGATGGCCGTCGCGGTCGTTCTGACCGTGGTCACCGGACTCGACTATGTGAGACAGGCCATTGTGCTGCGCCGCCGCGGAATCGCCGAGCGGCGGGCCGCCGCCGCGGAGGCCGAGCGGTGACTTCCACGGCCACTGAAGTGGTGCGACTACTCACGGTGAGGGGCGAGACGCTCGCCGTCGCCGAGTCGCTCACCGGTGGCCTGGTGGCCGCGGAGATCACCGCGGTGCCGGGTGCCTCCAAGGCGTTCCGGGGCTCGGTGACCGCGTACGCCACCGAACTGAAACACGAACTGCTCGGCGTCGACGTCACTCTCCTGGCCGAGCGCGGCGCGGTGGATCCGCAGGTCGCGGCCCAGATGGCGGCCGGAGTGCGCAAGGCGCTCGGCGCCGACTGGGGGATAGCGACCACCGGTGTCGCCGGTCCCGAGCCCCAGGACGGACAGCCGGTCGGTACGGTCTACGTGGCCGTCGACGGACCCTCCGAAGCACCTTTCATCACCGCCCGTGGCGGGAAAGTGGCGCCGCTGCGGTTGAACGGCGACCGGGCGGAAATCCGTATGGAGAGTGTACGCAGCGTACTCGCGCTGCTCCTTCAGGAGCTCGCGGGCGAACAGACCGGGAATGAGCGGGCACAGGATACGGAACAGAACGGGGGGTTTTGATGTTTGCAGCCCTGAGTGAACACGACATCGCTCCCCGCACGGCCGCGGCGCGAGGCGGTACGGTGGGGCGTGAAGGATGCGGCTACGCGGTCCGAGGAGGGAGCCACCGATGATTCTGCTCCGTCGCCTGTTGGGTGACGTGCTGCGTCGGCAGCGCCAGCGCCAGGGCCGTACTCTGCGCGAAGTCTCCTCGTCCGCCCGAGTCTCACTCGGCTATCTCTCCGAGGTGGAGCGGGGGCAGAAGGAGGCATCCTCCGAGCTGCTCTCCGCGATCTGCGACGCGCTGGACGTACGGATGTCCGAGCTCATGCGGGAAGTGAGCGACGACCTCGCCCTCGCCGAGCTGGCACAGTCGGCTGCGGCCACCGAACCGGTGTCCGCGCCGGTGCGTCGCCCGATGCTCAATTCCGTATCGGTGACCGGTGTGCCACCGGAACGAGTCACGATCAAGGCGCCTGCCGAAGCGGTCGACGTCGTCGCCGCCTGACGCTCACCAGCTCGCGTCTCCTGAGCTGAGAACGCGTAACCGAAGCCCCGGCCGGGGCTTCTCCGGGGAAACCCGGAGGAGCCGGACCGGGGCTTTCGCGTTCCCTGGCGTCCCTTGTGGGTCCATTTGCCGGTATCCGGCGCGGCCTCCATGGTGGAGGGACGTGGTGAGGCCGGCGTCGGCCGTCGGGACCGACCCGGTCGCGCGGCAGGGTCGCCGGAGCCGTCGTGAATCGGAGGATGTGGATGTACGTCGTGAAGAGCTCCCTGTCCGACGCGGACCTGAAGACCGTCGCCGAGGCGCTCCAGGGTGCCCTGGTCGACCTGGTGGACCTCTCCCTCGTGGCGAAGCAGGTCCACTGGAACGTGGTGGGGCCCCGCTTCCGTTCCGTCCACCTCCAGCTCGACGAGGTCGTGGACGTCGCGCGACTGCACTCCGACACCGTGGCGGAGCGCGCCTCGACCCTGGGGGTTCCGCCGGACGGGCGGGCCGCGACGGTGGCGTCGAGCAGCGGCATCGGACCGACGCCCGAGGGCTGGATCAAGGACGCCGACGCCGTGCGAACCCTCGTGGAGGCGCTCGGCGCGGTGATCACGCGGATGCGGGAACGGGTGGCCGCCACGGGGGATCCGGATCCGGTGAGCCAGGACATCCTCATCGGGATCACGGCCGATCTGGAGAAGCATCACTGGATGTTCCAGGCGGAGAACGGGTGACGGCGCGGGAACCGCTGTGCCCCGGCCGGTTCCGCGTGCCGTCGGCGCGCCCTGCCCGCGTGTGAGATCGGCGGTTCGGTGCCGCGCCGGAGGAGGGTGCCATGACAGGGCGAACAGTGAGCCGGGGGGCCGCCCTGGTGTTCGGCGCGCTGTGGTGGTTCAGCGTGCTCCGGCTCGCGCTGGCACCGGATGCCGGGGTGCTCGACGGAGCGGTCGCCGCGGGCGGGTGGGGGCTCAGCCTGCTGCCGGTCCACTGTGTGCCCAAGTCCCGGGCGGCCGGCGCCGTGGGGTCGGACCGATGGCGGGAGCACTGGCGAGAGGTCTGGCGCCGACGTGGGGGCGGCGGGGGGCGGGCTACCAGGGCATGGCGACGCCGCCGTTGGGGCGGAGGATCTGACCCGTGGTGAACGCCGAGGCGTCCGAAGCCAGGTACAGCACGGCGTGGGCGATGTCCTCGGGTTCCCCGACGCGGCCCAGCGGTGACAGGCGGGCCATGAACGCCTCGGTGTGCGCCTGCCGCTCGCCGTGACGGTTGGTCATGGGGGTACGGATCCAGCCGGGTGCCACGGCGTTGACGCGAATGCCGTGCGGTCCGATCTCGGTCGCCAGCGTCCGCGTCAGCTGTACGACGGCGGCCTTGGCCGCGCTGTAGCACAACAGGCCAGGACCGCCGGTGTCGATCGCGCCCGAGGCCATGGTGACGACGCTGCCCCGGACGCTGTTCGCGATCATGGAGCGCGCGGCCTCCTGGCAGGCGTACAGCACCCCTTTGAAGTTGACGCTCAGCACCCGGTCGAGATCCTCGTCCAGCGTCTCCAGGACCGGGCTGCTGTGCATGATCCCGGCGATCGCCGCCATGACGTCGACACGGCCGCACGACGCGACGGCCTGCTGGATCTGGGCGCGGTCGGTGACATCGAGGGGATGGCTTTGGGCGGTGCCGCCCTGGTCCTTGATCAGCGTCGCCGTCTCGTGCAGGCCCTGCTCGTCGACGTCCGCGCAGTGCAGGGTGGCGCCCGCCTCCGCCAGCAGGAGGGCCGCCGCGCGGCCGATGCCGCCCGCCGCGCCGGTGACGAATGCGGTGCGTCCGGTGAGGTCGTACGCGGGGAGGGCCATGAAGGGACGGTACGAGGGTTTCTGACGGGTCGTCAATTGTTCGCGCGGGACTTGATACGCGACTCGGCCCTCGGCCCGACGCGCGGTTCGACGCCCAGACCGATGCCCGGTTCGGCGCCCGGCCCGGTGCGTGGCTGGACGCGCCGTCCGGTCGGCGTGGGCGCGTTGCTCGATGTGCTGCTCTAGCGGTGCCGTTGGCCGGGCGCCGGGGACTCGTGCCCGGTGGGGCGGGGCGCCGCGGCGGTGTGCCGGCCGCCCGCGCGCGGGGTGGGGCCCGCCTGGCATCGGGGGCACCAGTACGTCGGCCGCTCGCGGGAACCGTCGCCCTGGTTGCCTGCACGGATCGGCGTCGCACAGCGCGGACAGGGGCGCGGGGCGCGGCCGTACACGAAGAGGTTCTGGTCGCGCCGCCCGGTGGTGACGCGGGCCGGGCGGTCGCGGTTGAACTCCAGCAACTTCTTGGCGAGGACCGGAAGTTGGACGGCACGGTCGGTGGGCAGGGCGCCGACCGGGAGCCAGGGGGTGACGCCGAGCAGGAAACACAGCTCGCTCTTGTACACGTTGCCGATGCCGGCGAGATTCCGCTGGTCGAGGAGGGCCTCTCCGAGGGGGCGGTCGGGGTCGCGAAGGAGGTTCGCCAGCGCCTTGCCCGGGTCCCAGTCCGGACCCAGGAGATCGGGGCCGAGGTGACCGACCACGCGGGCCTCGTCGGCGGTGCGGAGCAGTTCCAGTACGGGCAGGCGGTAGCCGACCGCCGTGCGGTCCGCGGTGCCGAGGACGGCCCGGATCTGGTGGGCGGGACCTCCGCTCCAGCGCCGGCCGGGCTCGTACACCTTCCACGAACCGTCCATCCGCAGATGCGAGTGCAGCGTCAGACCGCCCTCGATGCGGGTGAGGAGGTGCTTGCCGCGCGGGGTGACGTCCAGGACGACGCGACCGGTGAGGTCGGCCGTGGCGTACCGGGGCACGCGCAGGTCGGAACAAGTCAGAACCCTGCCCGCGAGGGCTGTGTGCAGCCGCCTCGCGGCCTGCCAGACGGTGTCTCCTTCGGGCATGTCTCCAGGGTGGCACGGGTGGGGGCCGGCCGGTCAGGCGCGCAGGCGGAGTCCGCGCGGGGTGGCGATGAAGCCCGCTCCTTCCAGGAGGGCGCCGAGGGGGGAGGTGAGGGCCGAGGCGCCGTTGACGCGCTCGACGGTGACCGTGCCGAGCGAGCCGGCGCGGGCTGCCACGGCCAGGGCGTCCGCCGCCGCAGGCAGGCGCGTGTCCTGTGCGACCGAAGCGTCCGGGTCCGCGGGCCAGGCCAGCAGGGTCTTGCCGCCGCGCTCCATGTAGAGAGCCAGCTCACCGTCGACCAGGACGACCAGGGAACCCGCCTTGCGGCCCGGCTTGTGGCCCGCTTCGGTCGGGGGCTCGGGCCAGGACAGGGCCGCGCCGTAGGCGTTCGCCGGGTCCGCGGCGGCCAGTACGACAGCCGGGGAGGCCGTACGAATTCGGGAGCGGGCGCCCGGGAAACCCGAACGGCCGGGATGGCCGGAGCCGTTCGCCGGGTACGGCGAGCCGTTGCGGTGGGACGGGGTGTTCCGGCGGTGCGAGGCGTCGGGGTGAGGGGAGCCGGCCGGGAAGGCGGAGTCGGCGGAGAAGGTGTGGTCGTCCCCGAAGTCGAAGTCGAGGGCGGAGCCGGGGCCGAGGCGGGAATCGGTGCCAGGGTCGGGGCCGAAGGAGAGGTCGGGAGCGGAATCGGGTCCGAGGTCGGGGTCGTTCAGGGAACCCGGACCCTCCGCGGTATCGGCCCGGTCCAGGAAGTCGTCCCCACGGCCCGTGCCGTCGAAGCCCGAGCCGGTGTGCGGGAAGGCGGAGGTGTCCGGGAAGCCGTGCGCGGCGGGGGAGTCGTCCGGGAGGGCCGGGTCGGACAGGCCGGCGCCCCGGTCCCGTGCGTTCGCCGTCGCGCGGAGCCGGTCCACCGCGCCGTCCATCGCGAACTGGGCGGCGCCGAGACCCTCGACCACATAGCCGCGCCGCGCCTGACCGCTGTCCTCGAAGGCCGACAGGATGCGGTACACCGCCGAGAAGCCGCCCTCGACGCCCTCCGCCGCTACGGCGCCCCGGGTCACCACCCCGTGCCGGTCGAGCAGGGTGCGGGCCAGGGCGTGGGCGCGCACGGTGGGGTCGGGCTCGCGCTCGGGCAGCAGTGACCAGCGGCCCGCGACGGTGGGGGGACCGGTCCGCGATTGAGGGCGGGCCCCTCCCGTCAGAGAGCCGTAGCGCCCGCGGGGGACCGAGCGCTTGGCGCGGTGCGCCGTGGACCCAGCGGTGCGGCCCGATCCCAGGAGGGAACGCATCGGTGCGAGCGTGTCGTTCGTGAGGCGCCCGGACCAGGCCAGGTCCCAGATCGCGTCGGCGAGCTGCGGATCGGTGGCGTCGGGGTGCGTGGTGGCGCGGACCTGGTCGGCGATCTGACGGAAGAACAGGCCATAGCCACCGGAGAGGGTGTCGAGGACCGACTGATGCAGCGTGGTCGGCTCCAGGGGGTGCGCGGCCGGAAGGAGCAGGGGAGCGGCGTCCGCCAGATACAACGAGACCCAGCCGTCCTTGCCCGGCAGCGAACCCGCCCCGGCCCAGAGCACCTCCCCGGCGGCCGTGAGCTCGTCGAGCAGCGCGGGCGTGTAACCGGCGATCCGGGACGGCAGGACGAGCTTCTCCAGCGCGGACGCCGGCACGGACGCGCCCTGCAACTGCTCGACGGCGCGCACCAGTCCGTCGACGCCGCGCAGCCCGTGACCGCTGCCCACGTGCTGCCACTGGGGCAGGAACTGGGCGAGTGCGGCGGGTGGGACGGGCTCGAGTTCATGACGCAGCGCCGCGAGCGAACGGCGGCGCAGCCTGCGCAGCACCGTCGCGTCGCACCACTCCTGGCCGATGCCCGCCGGATGGAACTCCCCCTGGACGACCCGGCCGCTCGCGGCGAGCCGATGCAGCGCGCCGTCGGTGACGGCCGTGCCGAGACCGAAGCGGGCGGCGGCCGTCGTCGAGGTGAACGGCCCGTGGGTGCGCGCGTACCGGGCGAGGAGATCGCCGAGCGGATCCTTGACCGGTTCGGTGAAGGCTTCCGGGACGCCGACGGGCAACGCCGTGCCGAGCGCGTCGCGCAGCCGGCCCGCGTCCTCGATGGCCGCCCAGTGGTCGGCTCCGCCGATCCGGACCCGGATGGCGCGGCGGGCGGCGGCCAGCTCCTTCGCCCACTGCGGCTCCGCGCCCCGCCCGGTCAACTCGGCCTCCGTGAGCGGCCCCAGCAGACGCAGCAGGTCGGCGACACCCTCCACGTCCTTGATGCGGCGGTCCTCGGTGAGCCACTGGAGCTCGCGCTCCAGCTCGGTCAGGACGTCGGCGTCCAGCAGCTCGCGCAGTTCGGCCTGGCCCAGGAGCTCGGCCAGCAGCCGTGAGTCCAGCGACAGCGCGGCGGCCCGCCGCTCGGCGAGCGGCGAGTCGCCCTCGTACAGGAACTGGGCGACGTATCCGAAGAGCAGGGAGCGGGCGAAGGGGGAGGGCTCGGGTGTGGTGACCTCGACGAGCCGCACCTTGCGGGACTCGATGTCGCCCATCAGTTCCGTGAGGCCCGGGACGTCGAAGACGTCCTGGAGGCATTCGCGCACCGCTTCCAGAACGATCGGGAACGAACCGAACTCGCTTGCCACCTGGAGCAGTTGGGCGGCACGCTGTCGCTGCTGCCACAGGGGGGTGCGCTTGCCGGGGCTGCGGCGCGGCAGGAGCAGGGCGCGGGCGGCGCACTCGCGGAAGCGGGCGGCGAACAGGGCCGAACCGCCCACCTGGTCCGTGACGATCTGGTTGACCTCGCCCTTGTCGAAGGCGACGTCCGCCGCGCCGATCGGCGCCTGGTCCGCGTCGTACTCCGTGCCCGCCTTCGCAGGTGCCTGGTCGAGCAGGTCCAGGCTCATCAGGTCGGCGGCGGGCAGCCGCAGCACGATGCCGTCGTCGGCGTGCATGACCTGGGCGTCCATGCCGTACCGCTCGGAGAGCTTGGCGCCCAGGGCGAGGGCCCAGGGGGCGTGGACCTGGGCGCCGAAGGGCGAGTGCACGACGACACGCCAGTCGCCCAGCTCGTCGCGGAAGCGTTCGACGACGATCGTGCGGTCGTCCGGGATGTGGCCGCACGCCTCGCGCTGTTCCCTCAGGTACGCGATCACGTTGTCGGCGGCCCAGGCGTCCAGGCCGGCGGCGAGCAGGCGCGGCCGGGCCTCGTCCTCGGGGAGCGAGCCGACCTCGCGGAGGAACGCGCCCACCGCGCGCCCCAGTTCGAGCGGACGTCCGAGCTGGTCGCCCTTCCAGAACGGCAGCCGGCCGGGGACACCGGGCGCCGGGGAGACCAGGACCCGGTCCCGGGTGATGTCCTCGATGCGCCAGGAACTGGTGCCGAGGGTGAACACATCGCCCACCCGGGACTCGTAGACCATCTCCTCGTCGAGCTCGCCGACCCGGCCGCCGCCCTTCTTGGGGTCGGCCCCCGCGAGGAAGACCCCGAAGAGCCCGCGGTCGGGGATGGTGCCCCCGGAGGTGACGGCGAGACGCTGGGCGCCGGGGCGGCCGGTCACCGTGCCCGCGACGCGGTCCCACACCACACGGGGCCTCAGCTCGGCGAAGGCGTCCGACGGATAGCGGCCCGCGAGCATGTCGAGCACGGCGGTGAACGCCGATTCCGGGAGCGAGGCGAAGGGGGCCGCCCGGCGGACCGTGGTGAGCAGGTCGTCGACCTGCCAGGTGTCGAGCGCGGTCATGGCGACGAGCTGCTGGGCCAGCACGTCCAGCGGGTTGGCGGGAACCCGGAGGGACTCGATGGATCCGGTGCGCATCCGCTCGGTGACCACGGCCGCCTGCACCAGGTCTCCCCGGTACTTCGGGAAGACCACGCCGGTGGAGACCGCGCCGACCTGGTGACCCGCGCGGCCCACGCGCTGGAGCCCCGACGCCACGGACGGCGGTGACTCGACCTGGATGACGAGGTCGACCGCGCCCATGTCGATGCCCAGTTCGAGGCTGGAGGTGGCGACCACGGCGGGCAGACGGCCCGCCTTCAGGTCCTCCTCGACCTGCGCCCGCTGCTCCTTGGAGACCGAACCGTGGTGGGCGCGGGCGATGACCTGCGGCGCCCCCTGAGCCGCGCCCGAGCCGCCCATCAGCTCGGCGGGGGCGTGCGCCTCCTCCAGGGGCTCGCCGGTCGCCCTCTCGTAGGCGATCTCGTTGAGCCGGTTGCACAGACGCTCGGCCAGGCGGCGCGAGTTGGCGAACACGATCGTCGAGCGGTGGGACTGGACGAGGTCGGCGATCCGCTCCTCGACATGCGGCCAGATGGAGGGCTTCTCCGCGCCCTCCTTGCCGTCGGCGGCCGGGGAGCCGCCCAGCTCGCCCAGGTCCTCCACCGGGACGACCACGGAGAGGTCGAACTCCTTGCCGGACGGCGGCTGGACGATCTCCACCTTGCGCTGCGGAGAGAGATAGCGCGCCACCTCGTCCACGGGACGCACCGTCGCGGAGAGCCCGATACGCCGGGCGGGCTTCGGCAGCAGCTCGTCGAGGCGCTCCAGGGTGAGCGCGAGATGGGCGCCGCGCTTGGTGCCCGCGACCGCGTGCACCTCGTCCAGGATCACCGTCTCGATGCCCGTCAGCGCGTCGCGCGTGGCCGAGGTCAGCATCAGGAACAGCGACTCGGGGGTCGTGATCAGGATGTCCGGCGGGCGGGTGGCCAGCGCCCGGCGCTCGGCGGGCGGGGTGTCGCCGGAACGGATGCCCACCTTCACCTGCGGCTCCGGCAGCCCGAGCCGCACGGACTCCTGCCGGATGCCGGTCAGCGGGCTGCGCAGATTCCGCTCCACGTCGACCGCGAGCGCCTTGAGCGGTGACACGTACAGCACCCGGCAGCGCTTCCTCGGGTCCGCCGGCGGTGGCGTCGAGGCCAGCTGGTCGAGCGCGGCGAGGAACGCGGCCAGCGTCTTGCCTGAACCGGTCGGGGCGACGACCAGCACGTCCGAGCCCGCACCGATGGCCGCCCATGCTCCGGCCTGGGCCGCGGTGGGCGCGGAGAAGGCCCCCGTGAACCAGCCGCGGGTCGCGGGGGAGAAGCCGTCGAGGGCTCGGTGTGCGGAGCTGACCATGCGTCCATCCTGCACCCGCCCACTGACAATCGCGCTGACCTGCGAGAACGCCTCGACGGAGCAACGCAGGGCAGGGCGGGACAGGACGGAGCGGGGCGCGGTGGAACGGGGTGGGGCAAGACGGGCAGGGTGGGCGTCGGCGGTGGATCCTGGCCAGGTGGCGGAGAATGAGGGGGTGGCAGGTTCGGGGCAGGAGCGGGCGCGGCACTGGCGGTACGCGGAGCTGCCCGGTGTCGATCTGCTGCGGGCCCGCTACGTCGAGAAGATCTTCGTGCGGCACACCCACGAGAACTTCGTCATCGCCGCCGTCACCGAGGGCGTCGAGGTCTTCCACCACGGCGGCGCCGACCAGTACGCGGGCCCGGGTTCGCTGGCACTCGTCAACCCCGACACCCCGCACACCGGGCGCGCGGGCGTTCCCGAAGGCTGGAAGTACGGCGCCGTGTACCCCTCGCCGGACACGGTGGCCGAGATCGCCGCCGAGACCACCCTCCTTCGCGGCACCCCCGGATTCACCCGTCCGGTACTCGACGACCCTTACGCGGCGGGCCTGGTCCATCAGGTGCTCAGGGCCGCGGAGGAGGGCAACGCGCTGGCCGCCGACACCCTGCTGCGGGTCGCCGTGACCCGGCTGCTGCGCCTGAACGGAGGGCCGCTGCCGCAGCGGGCCGTGCGTACCGCGGGCGCCCGGCTCGCGGCACGCGCGCGTGCGGTGCTGGAGGAGCGGATGGCCGAGCCGCCGACCCTGGAGCGGCTCGCCGCCGACCTCGGCACCAGCTCGTTCGCGTTGCTGCGCGCGTTCCGGGACGCCTACGGCATGCCACCCCACACCTGGCTGACCGACGCGCGGGTACGCCGGGCCCGCCACCTCCTGGACGCCGGTTCCGCGCCCGCCGAGGCTGCCGTCGCCGTCGGCTTCACCGACCAGCCGCACCTCAACCGCCACTTCAGCCGGATCGTGGGCGTCCCTCCGGGCGCCTACCAGCGGGAGCGCAAGAACGTACAAGACACCGGGGCGCGACTCCCCGTACCGTCCGGCGCGTGGCACAACAGACAGCTCTCGCAGACATACGCAGTGAAGAAGGCGGAAAACCCGACGCCGCCGTCGTCCGTGACGCCCTCGGGGTCGGGGTCGCCGTCGGACTGTCCGGTTTCGCCTTCGGGGTGACCTCGGCCGGCAGCGGGCTCACGCTGCTCCAGACCTGCGCCCTCAGCCTCCTGGTGTTCACCGGGGCGTCGCAGTTCGCGCTCGTGGGCGCGCTCGCGGCCGGGGGCAACCCGCTCACCGCCGCCGCGGGCGCGTTCTTCCTCGGGGTCCGCAACGCCTTCTACGGGCTGCGTCTGTCCCAGCTCCTCGCCCTTCCGCGCGCGGTGCGCCCGTTCGCCGCGCAGTGGGTGATCGACGAGACCACGGCCGTCGCGCTCGCCCAGCCCACCCGCCGCAGCGTGCGGATCGGCTTCACCGTCACGGGCCTCTCGCTGTATCTGCTGTGGAACCTCACCACCCTGGCCGGGGCTGCCGGGGCCGAGGCCATCGGCGACACCGACGCCTGGGGCCTGGACGCGGCCGGGCCCGCCGTGTTCCTGGCTCTGCTCGCGCCGATGCTGAAGACCACCACGGAACGCGCCGTCGCGGGAATCGCCGTCCTTCTGGGGCTCGGTCTGCTGCCCGTGCTGCCCGCCGGAGTACCGGTGCTGGTGGCCGCCCTGGCCGCCCCCGCCGTGCTCTACGTGACGGGGCGCCGCGGCGCGACGACCGCCGCCGACGCCTCCGCGGGCGCATCGGACGAGGCGTCGGCCGGTGCGGTGAACGCGCCACAGGACGGCGCCCAGAACGACGTATCAGACGTATCAGGGGAAGACCGTTGAACATCTGGATCGCCATCGGCGCCACCGCCGTCGGCTGCTACGCCCTCAAACTCGTCGGTCTGTTGATCCCCGCGGGCGTACTGGAGCGGCCGCTCGTGCAGCGCCTCGCCGCCCTGCTGCCCGTCGCGCTCCTGGCGGCCCTCACGGCCCAGCAGACCTTCGCCGACGGGCGCGTCCTCGTCATCGACGCGAAGGCGGCAGGGCTGGCCGCGGCCGCCGTCGCGCTGATCCTGCGCGCCCCGTTCCTGGTGGTGGTCGCCGCGGCCGTGGTGGTGACGGCCGGGGTCCGCGCGATGACGGGCTGACACCCGGGCAGGCGGGGCCGACACCCGGACGTACCGGCGCACCCGTATACGCGGGACCGGCATCCAGGCACCTGGGCCGACGGTGGCCTCAGGCGATGGACCGGCCGTACGCCCGGAGCGTGCGCAGTGCCTCGATCGTCACCATGGGGCGGCACTCCAGGGCGGTGCCCGGTGCCCACTGACGCCATCGGATCGGCCACCCGCCGTCCTCCTGCTGCTCGTCGAGGAGGTGGTCAAGCGAGCGTGCCATCTCCTCGTCGGTGAACCACGCGCGCGCGAGTGAGTCCGGGGTCCGCGCGTAGTCGTGCGGGAAGTGGTGCTCACCCGGCGCGTAATCGGGCGGGACGGGGTACGCCTCCAGGCGCCCGGGTTCCAGCGCGGCGAGCCGCTGCTCACGGACGAGGCGGCCCAGCCGGTCGGCGCTCGCCTCCGCGCGCGGGCGGTCGGCCGCGGAGTCCAGGAAGGCGACCGCCGCCTCCACCTCGTACGGATGGGACTTCTCCAGGGACTCGACCGCCTGCCAGCAGAAGTCGGTGGCCCGGAACAGCCAGGCGTTCCACACCTCGTTGCGGTGCAGCAGGCCCACCACCGGGCCGGTGGCGAGGAGTTCGCTCGGCGGGTCGTCGACGATCGGCACGAACGGGGCCGTCGGATAGCCGCGCTGACTGGGACGGACGGCGGGCAGCGCGCCGTCCGCGGTCGACACGGAGGTCAGATAGCGGCACACCCGCTCCACGCGCTGCCCGCCGCAGCGGCCGATCGAGTCGAGCACACGCAGCGCGTGCCCGGTGTGCAGCGGCTGGCTGACGGGACCGCGCAGATCGGGTTCGAGCGCGTGACCGTACCCTTCGTCGTCGTTGCGGTAGGCGGCCAGCGCGGTCTCCACCGCGTCGGCGCCGCCGCCCAGGAAGTGGTAGGCGAAGCGGCGCTGTTCCAGCACGCGCGCGGTGAGCCAGACGAAGTGCTCGGCGCGGGCGAGTGGGGAGTGCGCGGGGGGCGTCTGGGGGAGTGGAGATGCTCCGGTTTCGGCCATGCGTCAGACCGTAGGGCGGAAAGCGGTCTCGGCACGCGGTCCCGGCTCGGGCCCACTCTCAGGGGCGGGATACTGGAGTCATGCGGTTGACGGTCTTCTGGCAGCGAATGGCTGATCACTTCGGCGCGGGGTACACCGAGACGTTCGCGCGCGATCATGTGATGACGGAACTCGGCGGGCGCACCGTCCACGAGGCGCTGAACGCGGGCTGGGAGGCCAAGGACGTGTGGCGCGTGGTGTGCGCGACCATGAACGTTCCGTACGAAAACCGCTGAAGGGGACCGAAGACCGGGAAAGACGGGGGGACGTGGACCCGGTGTCGGTGGCGTGGGCCAGACTGGCCGGGTGGCCCCGACAGACGAGAACACGCAGGTAGATCAGCAGGCATCACCGTTCGGCACGACGCCGCCCGACCTGCCGGGCGGGGACGCCGCCGGGCCGGGCGCGCGCATGCCGCGCTGGCTGCCGCGTGCCATGGTGCTCGCCCTTACGCTCATAGCCGTGTTCCAGCTGGGCAGTTGGGCGTTCCATCAGCTCACCGGCCTGCTGATCAACATCCTGATCGCGTTCTTCCTGGCGCTCGCGATAGAACCCGCGGTCAGCTGGATGGCCTCACGGGGCATGCGCAGAGGGCTGGCCACCTTCCTTGTCTTCCTGGGCTCGTTGATCATGATCGCCGGGTTCGTCACCCTGCTCGGGTCGATGCTCGCGGGCCAGATCATCAAGATGATCGAGGATTTCCCGGACTACCTCGACTCGGTCATCAACTGGGTCAACACGCACTTCCACACCGAACTGAGACGGGTCGACATCCAGGAAGGCCTGCTCCACTCCGACTGGCTGCGGAAGTACGTGCAGAACAGCGCCACCGGCGTCCTGGACGTGTCCGGGCAGGTACTGGGCGGCCTCTTCCAGCTGCTGACGGTCGCGCTGTTCTCGTTCTACTTCGCCGCCGACGGACCGCGACTGCGGCGCGCGCTGTGCTCGGTGCTGCCGCCGGCCCGGCAGGCCGAGGTGCTGCGCGCCTGGGAGATAGCCGTCGACAAGACCGGCGGCTATCTGTACTCACGTGGTCTGATGGCGCTGATCTCGGGCGTGGCGCACTACATCCTGCTGGAGGCGCTGGGCGTGCCCTACGCGCCCGTGCTCGGCGTGTGGGTGGGGCTGGTCTCGCAGTTCATCCCGACCATCGGCACCTATCTCGCGGGCGCCCTGCCGATGCTGATCGCGTTCACGATCGACCCCTGGTACGCGCTGTGGGTGCTCGTCTTCGTCGTGGTCTACCAGCAGTTCGAGAACTATGTGCTCCAGCCCAAGCTGACCTCCAGGACGGTGGACATCCACCCCGCGGTCGCCTTCGGGTCCGTCATCGCGGGCACGGCGCTCCTCGGGGCCGTCGGCGCGCTGATCGCCATCCCCGCCGTCGCCACCCTGCAGGCGTTCCTGGGGGCGTATGTGAAGCGCTACGACGTCACGGACGACCCCCGCGTGCACGGGCACCGTACGCGCAGCTCGGTCGGCCTCCTCGCGCGCGTGCGGGCGCAGTTCGGCCGGTGAGCGGGTCCTCGCCGCGCGGTCACCAGGTGAGGACGGCGTGCGCACCGGCGACGACGACGGCCGCCGCGTAGCAGCCGACCGCCCCCTGCGCGACCCGCTGTCTGACCGTGTCGCTCCAGTCGGTGCGCGACAGCAGCCAGGCCAGCGCGGGCAGCACCAGGACGGCGTGCAGGCTCACGCCGTGCAGCGGCTTGAGCGGAGCCGTCGAGTGGTACGCGGCCTCCTGGTGGCCGGTCCGGGTGAGGACGACCCCGCGCGCGATCATCGCGGCACCCGAGGCCAGTGCGACGAGCAGGATCGCGAACCCTGAGCGCACGGCGAGCGGCATGCCGACGGGGCCCGTGGGGCGGTTCCGGAACGAGGCGACGGCGAAGAGGGTCAGCACCACGACCAGGACCCCTCCGCCCACCGCGAGCATCATGGACACCGCCGTGTCGAAGCCGGTCTCCATGTTGAGATGGGAGGGCACCCGGCGCCACGCCTGGAGGGTGATGCCGCCGACCTCCACCACACAGTCCGCGGCGAACACGACGAGCAGCGCGGTGCGCTGCCTCGCCTCCATCCGCACGTACGACGTGACCCAGGTGATCGCGATCAGGGTCAGCCCGAAGGAGAGCCCGAAGGTGACGGGCTTGCGCCAGGAGACGGGACCGTCCCACGGGCCGCCGTCGACGGCGAAGAGCAGCAGGTGCAGGCAGCCCGACAGGACGAGCAGGGCGCCCGTCGCACAGCAGAGCCACTCGGCCGGCCGGAGCGCGGGCTTCGGCGGTATCAGGGGACGGGTCCTCGTCGTTCGCATGGCGCACAGCCTGCCGGACGGGCCGGGTGGCGTCGTCGTACGCCCGAAGACACCGGGGGTACGCCCGGGAGAGCAGCCCGGGTCCGGGGCGGGCGCCTGGGGCGGGGCGGGGCGGGTGCCGGCGCGGGGGCCGGGACGCGTTTCGGGCCGGGACCGATGGGATCTTCGGGGCGTTGTCGGAGCGTGAACGTAGTCTCGGAGGTGCCGCGTGGTGCGCTTGACACGAAAATCGAACATCCATTCTCATGGAAGTTCCGGCGGAGCTTTCGATGGGGGATTCGGCACGGTTTCGACGGAGATGTGCCCGAGTTATCCACAGGCCGGACGGGCGTCGGGGCGCATTGTCAGTGGCAGGCGTTAGCGTCTTCGACGTGAAGCGATCGACTCAAGCAAACCGGGTGGAACCCATGGCAGGAACCGACCGCGAGAAGGCGCTCGACGCCGCGCTCGCGCAGATTGAACGGCAGTTCGGCAAGGGTGCAGTGATGCGCCTGGGCGAGCGGCCGAATGAGCCCATCGAGGTCATCCCCACCGGGTCGACCGCGCTCGACGTCGCGCTCGGCGTCGGCGGCCTGCCGCGCGGCCGAGTGGTGGAGGTGTACGGCCCGGAGTCCTCCGGTAAGACGACCCTGACCCTGCACGCGGTGGCGAACGCGCAGAAGGCCGGCGGCCAGGTGGCGTTCATCGACGCCGAGCACGCCCTCGACCCCGAGTACGCGAAGAAGCTCGGCGTCGACATCGACAACCTGATCCTGTCGCAGCCGGACAACGGTGAGCAGGCCCTGGAGATCGTGGACATGCTGGTCCGCTCCGGTGCGCTCGACCTGATCGTCATCGACTCCGTCGCCGCCCTGGTGCCGCGCGCGGAGATCGAGGGCGAGATGGGCGACTCGCACGTGGGTCTGCAGGCCCGTCTGATGAGCCAGGCACTCCGCAAGATCACCGGCGCGCTGAGCCAGTCCCAGACCACCGCGATCTTCATCAACCAGCTCCGCGAGAAGATCGGCGTGATGTTCGGCTCCCCGGAGACCACGACGGGTGGCCGGGCGCTGAAGTTCTACGCCTCGGTGCGACTCGACATCCGCCGCATCGAGACGCTGAAGGACGGCACGGACGCGGTCGGCAACCGCACGCGCGTGAAGGTCGTCAAGAACAAGGTCGCGCCGCCCTTCAAGCAGGCCGAGTTCGACATCCTCTACGGGCAGGGCATCAGCCGCGAGGGCGGCCTGATCGACATGGGCGTGGAGCACGGCTTCGTCCGCAAGGCCGGCGCCTGGTACACGTACGAGGGCGACCAGCTCGGCCAGGGCAAGGAGAACGCGCGCAACTTCCTCAAGGACAACCCCGACCTCGCCAACGAGATCGAGAAGAAGATCCTGGAGAAGCTGGGCGTCGGTGTGAAGCCCGCGGCGCCCACCGCCGAGCCGGGCGCGGACGCTGCGGTCTCGGCCGCCCCGGACGACGCCGCGAAGACGGTGCCCGCTCCGGCTGCCAAGACCACCAAGTCCAGGGCCGCGGCGGCCAAGAGCTAGGCCATGACGCGACGAACCGACTGGGCCGAGTACGCCTACCCCCTCACCCCCGGGGGGCCGGGGCAGGGGGACGGCGGGGGAGACGGTGGCCCGGCCGGAGACGGTGACAGGTCGTACGGCGGTGCCGGGGGGTACGGCGGTCAGCCGTACGGCACCGACGACGGGCTCTACGGAGCCGACGGTTTCCACGGCGTCGGTCCGGACGACGCTGATCCGGACGGCGGCGGTTCGACGGGCGGTGACGCGCGGTGGGGTGACGGCCCGCCGGGCGGTCACGGTTCGCCGGACGCGGTCTCCCGGCGCGGTGGACGCGGTGAGGGCGGACCGCGTGCTGGACGAGGTCGTCGACGGCGTGGCGGCTTCGGCGAATCGTCCGGCGACCCGCAGGACGGAGGCACCTCCTCCTCGTCGAGGGCCGAGAAGGGGGAGTCCCCGGGGGACCCGGCTGAGCGGGCGCGCGCGATCTGCCTGCGCCTGCTCACCGGGACCCCGCGCACCCGGAAGCAGCTGGCGGACGCGTTGCGCAAGCGCGAGATCCCGGACGAGGTGGCGGACGAGGTGCTGTCACGGTTCGAGGAGGTCGGGCTGATCAACGACAGCGCCTTCGCGGACGCCTGGGTCGAGTCCCGCCACCATGGCCGGGGGCTGGCCAGACGGGCGCTCGTCCAGGAGCTGCGGACCAAGGGCGTGGATTCGACGCTGATCGACGAGGCCGTCGGACAGCTCGACTCCGAGCGGGAGGAGGCGACCGCGCGTGAGCTGGTCGCCCGCAAGCTGCGCTCCACCCGCGGACTCGACCGCGACAAGCGGCTGAGACGCCTCGCGGGCATGCTCGCCCGCAAGGGCTACTCCCAGGGCATGGCCCTGAGCGTGGTCCGCCGGGCGCTGGAGGAAGAGGGCGAGGACACGGAAGGGCTCGGGGACGAGGGGTTCTGATCCCGCGGGCCTCGGTACGAGTGAACCCGTGGATGCGGCGGTCAGCTCTCCGTGTCGGCTGCCGTCACCGGTAGGCCGGCGCTCTTCCACGCCTGGAAGCCACCGACCAGATCGGTGGCCCGGTGCAGTCCCAAACGGCGCAGCGACTCGACGGCCAGGCTCGACGCGTACCCCTCGTTGCAGAACACCACGATCCGCAGGTCATGGCTCGTGGCCTCCGGGGCGCGGTGACTGCCCGTGGGGTCGAGCCGCCACTCCAGTTCGTTGCGCTCGACGACGAGGGCGCCGGGGATCAGGCCGTCGCGTTCGCGCAGGGCGGCGTACCGGGTGTCGACCAGGAGTGCTTCGCCACTTCGTACGGCCTCGAAAGCCTCTTCGGCCTCCACTCGGTCCAGGCCCGCGCGGACCTGCTCCAGCAACGCGTCGATGCCCACGGGCGGCGGGGTGCTCACTGCCAGTCCTCCGGACGCTCGACGTGCTCCAGGCGCAGGATCTGGCCCGTACGGCTGTAGCGGCGGATCTGCGGGAGCGGCGGGTAGTAGGCGTGGACCGAGATCGCGTGCTCCTCGGTGGACTCGTTGAGCACCTCGTGCACGTGATGACGGCCGAAGCCGCGGCCGGTGCCCGCGGGCAGCCTGCGCTCCCGGTCGATCTCCTCGGTGAGTTCCAGGGTCTTCCAGCCGTCGGCGGGCAGCCGGGCGGCGAGTGAGTTCTCCTTGAGCTCGCCGGACGCGGTGAGGAAGGCGCCCACCGATTCGGCGTGGTCGTGCCACCCGGTTCCGCTGCCGGGCGGCCAGCCGATGAGCCACGCCTCGCTGCCGCCGGGGCCTTCGAGCCGCACCCAGGTGCGGCCCTCGGGGTCGAGGGGGAGCGAGGCGATCAGCTCGGCATCGGCCGCCGTACGGCGTACGAAGGCGAGCAGGTCGGCCTGGGTGGGCGTACGGGGTCCGGCGGAGGCAGCGGCCTCGGCGGAAACCGCGGCAGACGTGGAGACAGCGGGTGACACAGACACTCGGACCGTCCTGAGAGTTCGCGAGAGGAGCGCGCGGAGGCACGAGAGTGGCGCGCGGGAGATTGAGGATGCGAAGTCAGAGGGACGGACGACACACGCAGCCCGCATAGCGGACGAGGTCCATATGGACCCTCCGCCACAGGCGCACACAGGTGTCAGTCACGATCCGGAGTACACCATGGTGGCGAAGGCCGGTCAACTCACCGTCACTATATGGACCGTGGTGGCCCAATCAGCCGGGAAACCGCAGGCCGGACGGTTACCGAGCGTTCAACTCCTTCCCGTCGTCGTTCAGCTCCCGCCCGCGGTCGTGCAGTTCCGGGCCGTCGTCTTTCAGCCGCCCGGGCCGTCGTCCTTCAGATCCGGACCGGCGCCTCTCAGGTCCTGCCCGCCGTCGTCTTTCAGGTTCTGCCCGCTGTCGCCTCCGCGGCGGGTTCCGCCCCCGCCGCTGCCGGTCCGCCGAGGGTCGCCTCGGCCGCCTCGTACAGGTCGGCCGGGCGGACTCCGCCGAGCGCGGTGACCAGATGTCCGTCGGGGCGGACCAGAAGCACGGTGTGCGCCGCCGCTCCCGGGTAGCTCTCCGCGACGAGCAGCTCGGCGGGGTGCGGCAGCGCGGTCACGGCGGCGGCGAGCCGGGGCATGATGCCGGCCGTCACCCAGTGCTTGCGCTCCCACACCCCCGTACCCGGAGCGATCAGCACGACGAGCAGGACGCCGCGTCCGAGCCGCTCCCGCAGCGGTACGAACGAGCCGTCCTCCGCGGTCACCCGCACATCGACGACCGGTGCGCCGGGCTCGGTGTCGACGGGGGCGTGCGACTCGGCGGGCGGAGGCATGAGCGGGGAGTCGGCGTACGCCCCCGGCGCGCCCAGCGGGCCGCGCCCCAGGTGGCCGTCCGTGAGCAGCACGTCGTGGCCGCGGGCGGACCCGGGTACGTAGGCGCGCAGCCCGCCACCGCCGCGCAGCAGGGGCAGTGCCTGGTCGGCGGCGCGCAGCCGGGCGGCGACCACGGCGCGCCGCTCCGCCTGGTAACTGTCGAGGAGTGTCTTGTGCGGGCCGTGGTGCCAGGCGAGGCCCAGCTTCCAGGCGAGGTTGTCGGCGTCCCGCAGCCCTTCGTCAAGGCCCTGGGTGCCGAGGGCGCCGAGCAGATGGGCCGCGTCCCCGGCGAGGAAGACCCGGCCGGCGCGCCAGCGGCGGGCGAGACGGTGGTGGACGGTGTGGACTCCGGTGTCGAGCAGTTCGTACGCGGGTGTGGTGCCCCCGCTCCAGCCGCCGAGGGTCTCCCGGATGCGCGCGACCAGCAGGTCGGGCGTGACCAGGTCCTTGCCCGGGGGCAGCAGCCAGTCCAGCCGCCACACGTCCTCGGCGAGCGGGCGTGCGCTCACCTCGCCGGCCGAGGGGCCGGAGGTCCGCCATGGCGTCATCCGGTGCAGCAACGCCTCGCCGGGCCAGGGGAGTTCGGTACGCAGGGCCGCCACGGCGTGCCGTTCGACGGCGGTACGCCCGGGGAAGCGGATGTCCTGGAGTTTGCGCACCGTCGAGCGTGGTCCGTCGCAGCCGACCAGGTAACTGCCGCGCCACCAGGTGCCGTTGGAGCCCCTGGTGTGCGCTGTGATGCCGGAGGTGTCCTGCTCGACGGAGTCGAGGCGGCTGTGCACGGCGACCTTGATGAGCCGCTCGTGGATGATGGCCTCGCGCAGGACACCGGTCAGCGCGTGCTGGGCGATGTGCAGCGGTGCGGTGAACTCCTCGCCGTCCGCCGGGCTTTCCGCGCCCCGCGAAGGGCCGGTGCCGCGTGGGGCGACGGCCCCCCGAGGGCCCTCGCCCCACGCGGTCTCGGTGCCCAGGGAATCGGCGGCGCCGTTCGTACCCTCCGCGCTGCCGGAGCCCTCCCCGCCGAAAGCGATCGCGCGCATCACCTGCTTGCGCCGCATCGACCGCCATCCGGCCCAACGGAAGCCGGCGTCGTCGAGAGGGAGACCGGTCAGCCGCTCGACGAGCGCGACCGTGTCCTCGCGCAGCACCACGGTCCGCGCGAGCCGCAGTTCGTCCTTGCCGGGGCCTTCGTCGAGGACCACGGAGGGGACCTCCTGGCGGGCCAGCGCAAGGGCGAGCGTGAGCCCCACGGGCCCTGCTCCGACGATGATCACCGGGTCCACGGCGCGGTGCCCCCTGCACGGAGCTGTGTCCTGAGGGACGTACGGGAACAGGCAGGTGGAGCGGGGTGCACGATCACAGAACGTATGCAACCCATTGCCGCTGCTTGCGTCAAGTGACGGGGTCAGCGGCGATCGTGCCACTGGCCCCGCCGGTCACACGGGGCGACTGTTCTTCGGACGATTCGTCAGACCGCGTCCCTATCCGCCGCCCCCGCCCGCCCCCGTCGCCGTACCGGCGATGGTGGCGTCGTTCGGCGAGAGGACCGCGCCGGTCGTCTTCTTGCCTCGGCGCAGTCGGCCTTCCAGCCAGGAGGCGAAGCTGGTGATCGCGAAGTTCAACACGATGAAGATGACGGCGACCACGATGAAACTCGGGACGACGTTGGCGTAGTTGGCCGCGAGCGTGCTGCGTGCCGTGAGGAGTTCCGCGTAGCCGATCATCACACCGCCCAGGGCGGTGTCCTTCACGATGACGACGAGCTGGCCGACGATCGCCGGGAGCATCACGGTGACCGACTGCGGCAGCAGGATGCTCGTCATCGTCTGGCCCTTGCGCAGCCCGATCGCGTACGCGGCCTCCGTCTGTCCCTTGGGGAGGGCGAGGATGCCGGCCCGTACGACCTCGGCGAGGACCGAGGAGTTGTAGAGCACCAGACCGGTGACGACCGCGTAGAACGGGCGGTCCTCACTCGCGATGTTCGGGGACTTGGCGTAGAGCTCGTTCGCGAACAGCATGAGCAGCAGGACCGGGATCGACCGGAAGAACTCGACCACGGCGCCCGCCGGAACGCGCACCCAGCGGTGGTCGGACAGGCGCGCGATGCCGAAGACGGCGCCCAGGGGGAGTGCGATCACCATGCTGAGCGCGGCGGCCTTCAGTGTGCCGAGCAGGCCCGGCCACAGATAGGTGCTCCAGGCGTCCGCCGTGGTGAACGGCTCCCACAGAGCCCATTTCAGCTGGCCCTTGTCGTCCAACGTCAGCCATATCCACCACAGGAGCAGTGCGAGCAGGACGACGAAGAGTACCGAGAAGATCACATTGCGGCGCTTGGCGCGGGGGCCGGGGGCGTCGTAGAGAACGGAGGTCATCGCTTCACCGCCAGTCGCTTGCCAAGCCAGCCGAGGATGAGGCCGGTGGGAAGGGTCAGGACCACGAACCCGAAGGCGAAGACCGCTGCGATGAGGACCGTCTGGGCCTCGTTCTCGATCATCGTCTTCATCAGGGTGGCGGCCTCGGCCACGCCGATGGCGGCGGCCACCGTCGTGTTCTTGGTCAGCGCGATCAGCACGTTCGCCAGCGGGGCGATGACGGAACGGAACGCCTGCGGCAGCACGACGAGCCGAAGGGTCTGGCTGAAGCTCAGCCCGATCGCGCGGGCCGCCTCGGCCTGTCCGACCGGAACGGTGTTGATGCCGGAACGCAGCGCCTCGCAGACGAAGGCCGCGTGATAGCCGACGAGACTGAGGACCGCGAGCCGGAAGGCCTGGAGCTTGAAGTCGTCGGAGGCGCCCATCGTCACACCGAAGATGTCCGCGAGGCCGAGCGAACTGAAGACGATGATGACCGTCAGGGGGATGTTCCGGACGATGTTCACGTAGGCGGTGCCGAATCCGCGCATGAGCGGGACCGGGCTGACCCGCATCGCGGCCAGCAGGGTGCCCAGGACCAGGGAGCCGAGGGCGGAGAAGACGGTGAGCTTCACCGTCATCCAGAACGCCCCCAGGACGTCATAACCTTGAAGAAAGTCGAACACGATCTCCCGCGCTTCCGGGTGGTGGCGTACGTGACGGACGGGGTGGCCGCGGTGTGCCGCCGCCGTGATCGCGGTGGGCGGCGGCACACCTGCGCAACCCCGCGGGAACCGCGGATTCCCGCGTTGCCCGAGGGTTCCCGCGTGAACTCGGTGATCCCCTGCGTTACTCGACGGCGGTCAAGTCCCCCGCGCTACTTGACGATCACGCCGATCTTCGGGGCCGGCTCGTTCTTGTAGCCGGCGGGGGCGAAGTTCTTCTCGACCGCCTTCTGCCAGGAGCCGTCGCTCACCATCTTCTCCAGCGCGGTGTTGATCTTGTTCACCGTCGCCGTGTCGCCCTTCTTGACGCCGATGCCGTAGTTCTCGTTGCTGAGCTTGAGGCCGAGGAGCTTGAACTGACCCTTGTACTTGTCCTGCGCGGCGAAGCCCGCGAGGATCGAGTCGTCGGTGGTCACCGCGTCCACGGCGCCGCTCTGCAGCCCCGCGATGCACTCCGAGTAGCCGCTCAGCTCACGCAGTTGGGCATGAGGGGCGATCGTCTTCTGGACGTTCTGCGCCGAGGTGGAGCCGGTCACGGAGCAGAGCTTCTTGCCGTTGAGGTCCGTGCCCTTGGAGATCTTCGAGTCGGACTTGACGAGCAGGTCCTGGTGGGCCAGCAGGTACGGGCCGGCGAAGTCGACCTTCTGCTTGCGCTCGTCGGTGATCGAGTAGGTGGCCGCGATGAACTTCACGTCGCCACGGGCGAGGGCGTTCTCGCGGTCGGCGCTCTTGGTCTGGACGAACTGGATCTGGCTGGGCTTGTATCCGAGCTGCTTGGCCACGTAGGTCGCGACGTCCACGTCGAAACCGGCGAAGGATCCGTCCGGCTGCTGCAGGCCGAGACCGGGCTGGTCGTACTTGATGCCGATCTTGATCTTGCCGCCGCCCGAGGACGAGGACCCGCTGTCGTTCTTGTCGCTCGAACCGCACGCGGTGGCGGTCACGGCGAGCGCGAGTACGGCGGCCGAGGCGGCGGCTGCCTTGCGGAGCTTCATGGTGAACATCCTTTGAGTAAGGGTGAAGTGCGGGCCGTCGACGGGCGGTGACGTGAGTGGTCCCCCGCGCGTGAGGACGTCAGGATCCCCACGCGCGGGGACATCAGTGGTGCAGGATCTTCGAGAGGAAGTCCTTGGCACGGTCACTGCGCGGATTGCTGAAGAACTGGTCCGGCACAGCCTCTTCGACGATGCGGCCGTCGGCCATGAAGACGACCCGGTTGGCAGCCGAACGAGCGAAGCCCATCTCGTGGGTGACGACGATCATCGTCATGCCGTCCCGGGCGAGCTGCTGCATGACTTCGAGGACCTCGTTGATCATCTCGGGGTCCAGCGCCGAGGTCGGCTCGTCGAAGAGCATGACCTTCGGGTCCATCGCCAAGGCCCGTGCGATGGCGACGCGTTGCTGCTGGCCGCCCGACAACTGCGCCGGGTACTTGTCCGCCTGCGTGCCGACGCCGACGCGGTCGAGCAGCCCGCGGGCCTTCTCCTCCGCCGCCTGCTTGCCGGTCTTGCGGACCTTGATCTGCCCCAGCATCACGTTCTCGAGCACGGTCTTGTGCGCGAAGAGGTTGAAGGACTGGAAGACCATGCCCACATCGGCCCGGAGCCGGGCGAGCGCCTTGCCCTCCTGGGGCAGCGGCCTGCCGTCGATCGAGATGTCACCCGAATCGATGGTCTCCAGGCGGTTGATGGTGCGGCACAGGGTGGACTTCCCGGACCCGGAGGGCCCGATGACCACGACGACCTCGCCACGGGTGATCGTCAGGTCGATGTCCTGGAGCACGTGCAACGCGCCGAAGTGCTTGTTGACGCTCTTCAGGACGACCAGTTCGTCGGTCGCGGCCATGGCGTCCTTGGCCACCGATACTTCGGTCATCGCTTTTGGGCTCCGTCCTCCTCGGTTTCGGTGGACAGTAGTAACGCCGCATGACCAGCGTCATTACATCTGAGGGGAACTTGAGCATCACGATCCGGTAGCAATCGGACACGTGTCGTAGCGGGTCGTACAAACGCGCGTACCGGCTGGGTAACGGAAGCACCGAGCAACCCGAAGCCCCTTGACGCCGTCCTTGTCCATCGGCGTGACTTCCATGGTGCACGCGCGTGCACCGCGTTCCGCAAGCAGACCGTACGACCGATGAACCGGAGGGGGTCGGAATGAGACTGCTCCTCGTCGAGGACGACAATCACGTCGCCGCCGCCCTGTCCGCGGTGCTGGCACGGCACGGCTTCGACGTCACCCACGCCCGCAGCGGCGAGGAGGCCCTGCGGGCACTGGTCCCGGAGAGCGACGGCTTCAGTGTCGTCCTGCTCGACCTCGGACTGCCCGACCAGGACGGCTACGAGGTCTGCGGCAAGATCCGCAAGCGGACCGCCACGCCGGTGATCATGGTCACCGCGCGCGCGGACGTACGGTCCCGCATCCACGGCCTCAACCTCGGCGCAGACGACTACGTGGTGAAGCCCTACGACACCGGGGAACTGCTCGCCCGGATCCACGCCGTCGCCCGGCGCACCGCCCACGACGACGCCTCGTCCCCCGGCGAGACCATGCTGCTCCTCGGCCCGGTACGCATCGAACTCCCCAACCGCCAGGTCACCGTGGACGGTTCGACGGTCCAGCTGACCCGCAAGGAGTTCGACCTGCTCGCGCTGCTCGCCCAGCGCCCCGGCGTCGTGTTCCGCCGGGAGCAGATCATCAGCGAGGTGTGGCGCACCAGTTGGGAAGGAACCGGACGCACCCTGGAGGTGCACGTCGCGTCGCTGCGCTCCAAGCTGCGGATGCCGGCGCTGATCGAGACCGTACGCGGCGTCGGGTACCGGCTCGTCGCCCCGGCCTCGTAGCGGGCACGGGTGCGCACACGTCTTCTCCCGCTGCTCATCGTCCTGATGGCAGCCGTGCTGCTGGCGCTCGGCGTCCCGCTCGCGGTGAGCGTCGCGGCGGCACAGCAGCAGCGCGTGGTCGTCGACCGTATCGACGACACCGCGCGCTTCGCGTCCCTCGCCCAGTACGTCACCGAGCCTCCGAGCGGCGGTTCCCAGGGGGGCTTCCCCGACGAACGACGCGAGACCCTGCGCACCGAACTCACCCGCTACTACGAGGTGTACGGCATCCGGGCGGGCGTCTTCTACCGCAACGACATCCCCATGGCCGACGCGCCGGACCACTGGCTCCTGCCCAGGGCCGGCGTGGCCCGCGACGCCTTCGACGAGGCGCTCGTCAGCCGCCGCAGCCACGACCCCGAACAGGTCTGGCCCTGGCAGCAGCACCGTCTCGTCGTCGCCTCCCCGGTCATCAGGGACGGTGACGTCATCGCCGTCGTCGTCACCGACTCGCCCACCGGGCAGATGCGTTCCAAGACCCTGCACGGCTGGCTGATCATCGGCGCCGGCGAGATCGCCGCGATGCTCCTCGCGCTCGGCGCCGCGCTGCGCCTCACCGGCTGGGTGCTCAAACCCGTGCGCGTCCTCGACGCAACCACCCACGACATCGCGACCGGCCGGCTGAAGTCCCGGGTCGCGCCCGCCGGCGGACCGCCCGAACTCCAGCGCCTGGCCCGGTCGTTCAACGAGATGGCGGACAACGTCGAGGACGTGCTGGAACAGCAGCGTGCCTTCGTCGCCGACGCCTCGCACCAACTGCGCAACCCGCTCTCGGCGTTGCTGCTGCGCATCGAGCTGCTCGCCCTCGAACTCCCCGAGGACAACGAGGAGATCGCCTCGGTCCGCACGGAGGGCAAGCGCCTCACCCAGGTACTGGACGACCTGCTCGACCTGGCGCTCGCCGAGCACGCCGAGGCCGATGTGCGCCTCACCGACATCGGCGCGCTGGCCGCGGAGCGCGTGGCGTCCTGGCAGCCGGTCGCCGAGAGCAGAGGTGTGCGGCTGGCGGGGAACTGCCCGCCCACCACCGCGTGGGCGGATCCCATCACGCTGTCCAGCGCCCTGGACGCGGTGATCGACAACGCGGTCAAGTTCACGCCCGAGGGGGAGAACGTCGAGGTGACGGTCGCCTCGAACGGCGAGTCCTCGACCATCGTGGTCACCGACGGCGGCCCAGGCCTCGGCGACGAGGACCTGGCCCGCATCGGCGACCGCTTCTGGCGCAGCGCGGTCCACCAGAACGTCAAGGGCTCCGGCCTCGGCCTCTCCATCTCGCGGGCCCTGCTCGCCGCGGGCGGCGGCTCCATCGCGTACGACCACCACGAGCCGCACGGCCTGCGGGTGACGGTGACGGTACCGAGGTCGGGGCCGGCGGCCTGAGAGATCCCGGTGGCGTCGAGCCGTACGACTACGGCTTGATCGACCGGTAGTAGCGGCGCGCGCCCTCGTGCAGGGGCAGCGGGTCCGTGTAGATCGCCGTGCGCACGTCCACCAGCTGGGCCGCGTGCACCACGTCGCCGATGTGGTCGCGGCTGGCGATCACCGTGCGGGTGAGGTCCTCGGTGAGCTTCGGGTCCGCGTCCTCCCGGGTGATCAGGAAGTTGGCCACGGCCAGGGTCTGCACGGAGGAGCCGCGCTGCGCCTCGGGATAGGCGTCGGCGGGCATCACGGCGGACCGGTAGTAGCGGGAGGCACCGCCCTGCTCGTGCAGCTTCTCGACGAGGTCGCTGCCGATCGGCACCAGCCGGATGGCGTCGGCCTTGGAGAGCTCCTGAACGGCGTTCGTCGGCAGGCCGCCCGACCAGAAGAAGGCGTCGATCTTGTGGTGCTCAAGCAGGTCGGGCATGTTCGCGATGCCGTCGGCGAAGGGCTTGATGTCCGTGTCGGGGTCGAGACCCGCCGCCTGGAGCACATGGTCCGCGATCAGCCGCACCCCGGAACCGCCCGGTCCGACGGCGACCCTCTTGCCCTTCAGGTCCGCCACGGACCGCACCGGCGAGGAGCGCGGGACCACCAGGTGCACATAGTCGTCGTAGAGCCGCGAGCAGCCGCGCAGCCGCCCCGATCCCGGCTTGTTCTGCAGGATGTACGTCTCCACGGCGTCGGCCGCCGCGATGGTGAAGTCGGCCTCGCCCGTGGCCACCCGCCGGACGTTCTCCTGAGATCCGTCGCTGCTCACCAGCTTCACGTTCAGGTGGGGCATGTCCTTGGCGATGGCGCCCTGGAGGAGCTTGCCGTACATCTGGTAGACCCCGGTCCGGGTGCCCGTACTGAAGGTGATCGTCCCGCTCGGGGACTCCTCGCCCAGCGGCAGCAGCCACCACAGCAGCAGCCCGACCACCACGAGGACGGCCGTCGAGCCGAACAGCGCGCGGCGCCGGCCGATACGGGGGAGTGCCTGGAACATGCGCGCGATCCTGCCAGCCCTGGGCGGTCCTGGCCAGGGCCGGTCCCCCAAGGGGGTTCCGGCGGATCGGTAGGCTCGCCGAATGCAGTCGTCCTCCCCGTCGCAGATCCCGCCGTCCACCGCTCCGGTGTCTCCCGGCTCCCCGGTACCTTCCCCGGCCTCGCTGGTCCGTGAGTTCCATCTCACCTTCGGCCTCGACGTCCGCGCCGCCCCGGCCGAGGTCTCCCCGGAGCTGGCCGCACACCGCGGCGAACTGCTGGCCGAGGAGGCGGCCGAGGTCGCCGAGGTCTCGGTCGACGGCCCGCTCGACCGGCTGGCGCACGAGCTCGCCGACGTCGTGTACGTGGCGTACGGCACGGCCCTCGTCCACGGGATCGACCTCGACGCGGTGATCGCGGAGATCCACCGGGCCAACATGACGAAGCTCGGCCCCGACGGCCAGGTGGCCCGCAGGGCCGACGGGAAGGTACTCAAGGGCGAGCACTACCGCGCACCGGACGTGTCGGAGGTGCTGCGGCGGCAGGGGTGGAACGCGCCGGACGCGTGACACCCGGGGCGCCCCGACCGGGGAGCCCGCCACGGGCCGCCGCCACCGCCGGGGAGCCCACCAGCGACGACCAGGAGAGCCCATGAACGAGCCTGCCGAACTCGATCTGCCCGCCGAAGGCGGAACCCTCCGTGTCCTGCGGTTCGGCAAGGGGCCGCGGATCGCTCTGGCGGCGCACGGCATCACCGGATCCGGGATGTCCTTCTGTGCGATGGCCCGTCAACTCCCCGACGAGTGGAGCCTGTTCGCGCCCGATCTGAGGGGCCGCGGCGGCAGCGCGGGCGCCCCGGGCCCGTACGGCCTCGACCGGCACGCCATGGATCTGTGCCGCCTGGCGGAGCACCTGGGCGCGGGCCGGCCGGTCGCCCTGGCCGGGCACTCGATGGGCGCGTACGTCGCGCTGCGCGCGGCCGCGCGCCGGCCAGGGCTGTTCGACCGGCTGCTGCTCGTCGACGGCGGGCTGCCACTGCCCGTGCCGCCCGGCACCGACCTCGACGCCGTCCTCGACGACACCCTCGGCCCCGCGCTGACCCGCCTCAGCCGGACGTACGAGACCGACCAGACGTACATCGACTTCTTCCGCGCGCATCCGGCGCTCGGCCCTCACTGGAACGCGGACATCGAGACGTACGTGCGTTACGACCTCGCCGGTCCCCGGGGTGCCCGGCGTTCGAAGGCGCGCGAGGAGGCCGTGCGGTACGACGGGCGCGATCTGCTGACCTCCGCCGACCTGTTCGCCGCCGACCTCACAGAGCTCGGCGTCCCGGCTCTGCTGCTGCACGCGCCGCTCGGACTGCTCGGCCAGGAGCCGCCGATGCTGGGGGCGTCCGTCGTCGACCGCTGGACCGGCCCTTCCCGCGGCCTCCCCGCCGAGCTGATCGAGGGCTCCAACCACTACACGATCCTGCTCGGAACCGCCGCGAGCACGCTCGCGGAGCGGTTCGCCGGACTGGGTGGGTGACCAGCCACGGATCGCGCGCAGGGTGCCGGCGGCCGTACGTCGCGTGACGGGTGATGTGCGGCGGGTGACGGGTGCGAAAGCTCCGGCGTCCGGACGTACTCCGGGTACCGCCTACCCTTGTCACATGAGCAGCGGCGACCGGAGTCAGGCAGTGGACGTTCAGGAATCCAAGACGTACGAAGTGCGCACCTACGGGTGTCAGATGAACGTCCACGACTCCGAACGGCTCTCCGGGCTCCTCGAAGGCGCCGGTTACGTGCGGGCGCCCGAGGGCTCCGACGGGGACGCGGACGTCGTCGTCTTCAACACCTGCGCCGTACGCGAGAACGCCGACAACAAGCTCTACGGCAACCTCGGCCGCCTCGCGCCGATGAAGACGAAGCGCCCCGGGATGCAGATCGCCGTCGGCGGCTGCCTCGCCCAGAAGGACCGCGACACCATCGTGAAGCGGGCGCCCTGGGTGGACGTCGTCTTCGGCACGCACAACATCGGCAAGCTGCCGGTCCTCCTGGAGCGCGCCCGCGTCCAGGAGGAGGCGCAGATCGAGATCGCCGAGTCCCTGGAGGCCTTCCCCTCCACGCTGCCGACCCGCCGCGAGAGCGCGTACGCGGCCTGGGTGTCGATCTCCGTCGGCTGCAACAACACCTGCACCTTCTGCATCGTCCCGGCACTGCGCGGCAAGGAGAAGGACCGCAGGACCGGCGACATCCTCGCCGAGATCGAGGCCCTGGTCGGCGAGGGCGTCTCCGAGATCACCCTGCTCGGCCAGAACGTCAACGCGTACGGCAGCGACATCGGCGACCGCGAGGCCTTCAGCAAGCTGCTGCGCGCCTGCGGGAAGATCGAGGGCCTGGAGCGCGTCCGCTTCACCTCGCCGCACCCGCGCGACTTCACCGACGACGTGATCGCCGCCATGGCCGAGACGCCCAACGTGATGCCGCAGCTGCACATGCCGATGCAGTCCGGATCGGACACCGTCCTGAAGGCGATGCGCCGCTCGTACCGGCAGGAGCGTTTCCTCGGGATCATCGAGAAGGTCCGGGCCGCCATCCCGGACGCGGCGATCACCACCGACATCATCGTGGGCTTCCCCGGCGAGACGGAGGAGGACTTCGAGCAGACCCTGCACGCGGTCCGCGAGGCCCGCTTCTCGGCGGCCTTCACGTTCCAGTACTCCAAGCGCCCCGGCACCCCGGCGGCCACCATGGAGGGGCAGATCCCCAAGGAGGTCGTCCAGGCGCGCTACGAGCGTCTCGTCGTCCTCCAGGAGGAGATCTCCTGGGCCGAGAACAAGAAGCAGGTCGGCCGCGTCCTGGAGCTGATGGTCGCCGAGGGCGAGGGCCGCAAGGACGGCGCCACCCACCGTCTCTCCGGCCGCGCCCCCGACAACCGGCTGGTCCACTTCACCAAGCCCGACGAAGAGGTCCGCCCCGGCGACGTGGTCACCGTCGAGATCACGTACGCCGCCCCGCACCACCTGCTCGCCGAGGGCACCGTCCGGGACGTGCGCCGCACGCGTGCGGGGGACGCCTGGGAGAAGCGCAACGCAGCCGAGGCAGCCAAGCCGGCGGGCGTCATGCTGGGCCTGCCGAAGATCGGCGCCCCGGAGCCGCTGCCGGTCGCCGTGGGCAGCGGCTGCGGCTGCGACTGACAGGACGGGACGGGGCGCCCCGCCGGGCGGCGGCGGCGTGTTCACGCCCGCACTTCCCGGACACGGAGTGGGGCCGGGGCGGATCGTCGGTGTGCGGCGTTACGCTGCGGCTCATGCTTGTAGCCGCCGCAGTCTGCCCCTGCCCTCCGCTGCTGGTCCCCGGCATCGCCGCCGGCGCGGCACCCGAACTGGACGCCGCGCGCGCGGCCTGCACGGACGCGCTGGGCGTGCTCGCCGCCTCGCGTCCCGACCTGCTGGTGGTCGTCGGCCCCGCCGACGAGCGCGGTCGCGGACCGCATCCGGAGGGAACCCGCGGCTCCTTCAGCGGCTTCGGGGTCGATCTCGACGTATGCCTCGGCCGCCCGGACGCGGCACGCCTGAACCCCGGCGGGGCGAGCGAGGGCTCCGACGCGGGCGGCACGAGCCCCGGTGCCTCGGAACGCGAACTGCCGCCCTCCCTCGCCGTCGCCGCCTGGCTGCTGGAACGCACCGGCTGGTCCGACGCCCCGGTGGAGGGGCTCGGAGTGGGTGAACCCCTGGAGGCCGAGCGGTGCGTCCGGGCCGGGGAGCAGATCGGCGGGCGGGCCGGGCGGGTGGCCGTGCTGGTGATGGGTGACGCCAGCGCGTGCAGGACCCTCAAGGCGCCGGGCTATCTCGACGAGCGCGCGGCGGACTTCGACGCGGAGGTCGCGCGGGCGCTCGGGGCCGCCGACGTCGCGGCCCTGAAGGCGCTGGACACGTCACTGGCGATCGAGCTGAAGGCCGCCGGGCGCGCGCCCTGGCAGGTCCTCGCGGGCGCGGCCGAGGGCGCGGGACTCGGCGGCGCCCTTCTCTACGACGACGCTCCGTACGGCGTGGGATATCTGGTGGCGGCCTGGTCGTAGAACCGGGGCGGAGCCGGAGCCGCGCCCGGAAGGCGCGGCGTCTTGGGCCGTACGAGCCAGGGAGCCGCGCCCGGGGCCGTACGAGCCAAGACGTGGCGCCCGGGGCCGTACGAGCGTGAGGTCGCCGGGGCGCGCCCCGCGGTGGCTCTCCGCCGACTCCCGCGGCCTCTCCGTCGGCTCCCGGAGGGGACAGGCGCGCCGACGCGCCGTCAGCCGTGCCGGCCCCGGACGCAGCGTCAGCCGTACCGGCCCGGACGAGCCGTCAGCCCGGTACCGGCCTGGACGAGCGGTCGGGCGTACCGGTCCGTACACCCACCCGGACACGGCGGACGGCCGGAAGCGGTCTGAGCGCTTCACGGCCGTCCGCCGAGCCGCGGGGTTGTTCAGGGCGTCCGAGGTGAGGTCGGAGCGCCCGGCGGGCTCGCCGCATCGCCGCCGTCCTTGTGCGCGAGGCGGTCCATGGCGTCCTTGGCCTTGACCGTACCCGTCTGGATCTTGTCGCTGTACTTGTGCTTGGTCTTCTCGTCGACCACCTTCGCGGCCTTGTCGAGGCCGTGGGTGACCTTGTGCCCGTGCTGTTGCGCGAGCCCGGAGACCTTGTCCTTGGCGGGCTCCAGCTTGGCTTTCAGATTGTCCATCAGACCCATGGTTCGCCTTCCCTCGCGGGAGAGTTACGTGCGGGAGCCGTTGCCGGCCTCGTTGTCGGCGGCCTGTTCGGCGGTCTGCTGCTTGGGGATGTCGACGTCCTCGGAACTGGCGGCCCCGGCGGTTTCCGCCGTCGCCCCGCCGTCGTTCCCGGACGAACCCTCCGTCGCGGAAGACCCCTTCGTCTCCGACGAGCCCGTCGTCTCCGAAGAACCCTCCGTCTCCGACGAACCCTTCTCCTCCACCGCCACCTCCGCCTCGGTGGCGACCGGCTCCGCGGCGGGCCGCACCCCGGCGGCCGGCGCCTCCTCCGTAGCCCTTGACCTCCGGAGAAGCCGTTCAAAAACGCCCATATCAGCTCCATACGTTACTCGTGAGGGCGAAATTCCGCGTTACTCGGTGCGTCCCGTTGCGTCACCCGGGTCACCGGTTCTCGAAACCGGCGGCTGGAACCTCGCAAGAGGGAACGAACCCGGACCCCTGGCGTCACGTAGCTCGTTGGAGGTGAGGCCCCCGGGTTTGCGAGACTGGGACCGTGAGTAGCGCACCCCCCGCCCCCCGGGTCATCGCCGTCGTCGGACCGACCGCGGCAGGAAAGTCCGATCTGGGCGTTTTCCTCGCCAGGTACCTCGGAGGCGAGGTGGTCAACGCCGACTCCATGCAGCTGTACCGAGGGATGGACATCGGCACCGCCAAGCTGACGCCCGACGAGCGCGGCGGCATCCCGCACCACCTTCTGGACGTCTGGGACGTGAGGGTCGCCGCCAGCGTCGCCGAGTACCAGCGGCTCGCCCGTGCCCGTATCGACGCGCTGCTCGCCGAGGGGCGCTGGCCGATCCTGGTGGGCGGCTCCGGACTCTACGTCCGCGGGGCCGTCGACAAGATGGAGTTCCCCGGCACCGACCCCGAGGTGCGCGCCCGCCTGGAGGAGGAGCTGACCCTGCGCGGCTCCGGAGCCCTGCACGCGCGGCTCGCCATGGCCGACCCCGGGGCCGCGCAGGCGATCCTGCCCAGCAACGGCCGCCGTATCGTCCGCGCCCTCGAAGTCATCGAGATCACCGGCAAGCCCTTCACCGCCAACCTGCCCGGCCACGACTCCGTGTACGACACCCTCCAGATCGGTGTCGACGTGGCGCGCCCCGAGCTCGACGAGCGCATCGCGCGCCGGGTGGACCGGATGTGGGAGGCCGGGCTCGTGGACGAAGTGCGCACCCTGGAGGCACACGGCCTGCGCGCGGGGCGCACGGCGTCCCGCGCGCTCGGGTATCAGCAGGTCCTCGCGGCGCTCGCCGGGGAGTGCACCGAGGACGAGGCCCGCGCCGAGACCGTTCGCGCCACCAAGCGCTTCGCGCGCCGTCAGGATTCATGGTTCCGGCGGGACCCCAGGGTGCATTGGCTCAGTGGGGCCGCGGCGGACCTCACGGAACTCCCGGAGCTCGCACTGGCGTTGGTCGAACGACCGGTCACAGCCTGATCACGTCATGGCATCGGGACGCTCCGGCCGTCATCCGGGCCTCCGGCGCCGTGCCATCATCAAGCTTCGATCGACCAGTGAAGTCCGAGTTGGGAGGGCGCGTGGCGATGGAGGCCGGCCCTCGCGACACTGCACGAGGCACTGAGTACGGTGCTGATCCGGACGGAGTTCGTCTGAGCATCGATCCGGACGCCGATCCCGGCGTCGAGCCGGAGCTGGGCGGAGAGCGACTGAGCTCCGACGGCCCCGAGGACACCCCCGGCGGGGTGATCGCCGACGGCCCCGAGCCCGGCGCGATGTCCCCGGAGCCCGAGGTCGAGGTCGAGCTGCGCCCGCAGCGCCTGCTGCGCATCTGGCAGCTCGCGCCCATCGTGGCGCTGGCCACGACGGGCTCCCTGATGTTCGCCTTCCCGCTCGCCTTCGAGTTCGGTGACGGCGGTGCCGTGGTCGCCATGCTCGGGCTGCTGATCTGCCTGTGCGCCGCCGGCTGGGGCATGATGGCCGCCCGCCGGGTCGGCTACGCCCTGCCCGGCTTCCCGCCGCGCGGCTCCGGCCGACGTGCTGACTGGCGGGTGGTGGTCGCGTACGTCGTGGTCGTCGCCGCCGTGGCCGTACTCGCCGTGGGGCGCGTCGCCCGACTGCGCTGACCCCACGGGTCCGGTCCACCAGGACACGGGCCCGATCCGGTTCCCCGTCTCGGCGCCTCGGCCCGGCGCCGACGTGAGTGTCCTGCCGACCGAGCCCGGCGAGTGTCCTGCCCGCCCACCGCCGGCCGTGTCGTACCAACCCCGTACGATCGAGGAATGAGCACGCGGATCGCCTTCCTCAAGGGGCACGGGACCGAGAACGACTTCGTGATCATCCCGGACCCGGAGAACGCCATCGACCTGCCTCCCGCCGCCGTCGCCGCCCTGTGCGACCGCCGCGCGGGCATCGGCGGCGACGGTGTGCTGCACGTCGTGCGGTCCGCCGCGCACCCCGAGGCCAAGCGGATGGCGGCCGAGGCGGAGTGGTTCATGGACTACCGCAACGGCGACGGCTCGGTCGCCGAGATGTGCGGCAACGGAGTGCGTGTGTTCGCCCACTACCTCCACCGCGCCGGATATGTGGCCGAAGGTGACATTGCGGTCGCCACGCGCGGGGGAGTGAAGCCCGTGCACATCGCCAAGGACGGAGACGTCACCGTCGGCATGGGCAAGGCGCTCCTCCCCGAAGGAGGGGTCTCGGTGAGCGTCGGCGAGCGCACCTGGCCCGCGCGCAACGTGAACATGGGCAACCCGCACGCCGTCGCCTTCGTGGACGACCTCGCGCACGCCGGCGATCTGCTCACGCCGCCGCCGTTCACCCCGGCGTCGGCGTACCCGGACGGGGTCAACGTCGAGTTCGTGGTCGACCGGGGGCCGCGCCATGTCGCCCTGCGGGTCCACGAGCGCGGCTCCGGCGAGACCCGCTCCTGCGGCACGGGCGCGTGTGCCGTGGCCGTCGCCGCGGCCCGCCGTGACAACGCCGACCCCGCCGTGACCGGCACCCCGGCGACGTACACCGTCGACGTGCCCGGCGGCAGCCTGGTGATCACCGAGCACGCGGACGGCGAGATCGAGATGACGGGCCCCGCGGTGATCGTCGCCGAGGGCGAGATCGACGCGGAGTGGCTGGACGGCGCCCTGCGCTGAGCCGTGCGGCCGGGGACGTCCGCCTCGTCCCCACCCCGGTGCCCTCGGCACGGCACCGCACAGCACCGACGTGTCACTGGTCGGACGTCGTACGTGCATGCCGTCCGTTCCAGAAATTCGAAACCGTAAACCCCAAAACCTTCGCTCGAATGGGTGATCCGTTTCACGCTCGGCGAGAGGCGGTCAACCGGGCGTGGTGGGGTCGGTAGCATCAAGCACCGGCCCGGACGGGGGATCGACACCATCCCCTGAGCCGAGTACGCCATGGGGCACCCGTCCGCCGGTCTTACGCAGCCGGAGGTGCCCATGAGTGCGGAGGCGACGAATCCCGCGACGCCAGGCCCTGCAACGCCCGCCCCCCAGCGTTCGGCCTCGCTGGAGCCGGGGGTGCCCCCGGCGCACCGCAAGAAGGCGCGGCCCCGGATCGACCTGCGCCGGCTGGGGCGGGCCGCACTGCTCGGGCCCGCGGCCCGCGACCGGCTGCCGGACGCGATCGGGCATGTGGCCGAGGCGCACCGCGCCCACCATCCCGACGCCAAGCTGGAGCCCCTGCGCCGGGCTTACGTGCTCGCGGAGTCCTCGCACCGGGGCCAGATGCGCAAGAGCGGCGAGCCGTACATCACGCACCCGCTCGCCGTGACCCTGATCCTGGCCGAACTCGGAGCCGAGACAACGACGTTGACCGCTTCCCTGCTCCACGACACCGTCGAGGACACGGAAGTGACGCTCGAGCAGGTGCGAGCGGAGTTCGGCGACGAGGTCTGCTATCTGGTGGACGGCGTCACCAAGTTGGAGAAGGTCGACTACGGCGCCGCCGCCGAACCGGAGACCTTCCGCAAGATGCTCGTCGCGACGGGCAACGACGTCCGGGTGATGTCGATCAAACTCGCGGACCGGCTGCACAACATGCGGACCCTCGGCGTCATGCGCCCCGAGAAGCAGGCGCGCATCGCCAAAGTGACCCGGGACGTGCTGATCCCGCTCGCCGAGCGACTCGGTGTCCAGGCACTCAAGACCGAACTGGAAGACCTCGTCTTCGCGATCCTGCACCCCGAGGAGTACGCGCACACCCGGGAGCTCCTCTCCGAGAACGCGAACCGCGACGACGACCCCCTCGCGGAGATCGCCGAGGAGGTGCGCGTGGTCCTGCGCGACGCCGGGATCCAGGCCGAAGTCCTCATAAGGCCACGGCACTTCGTCTCCGTACACCGGGTGTCGCGCAAACGCGGCCCGATGCGCGGCGCCGACTTCGGACGTCTCCTGGTGCTCGTGAACGAGGACGCCGACTGCTACGGCGTCCTCGGCGAACTGCACACCTGTCTCACCCCGGTGGTGTCGGAGTTCAAGGACTTCATCGCCGTCCCCAAGTTCAACCTGTACCAGTCGCTGCACACGGCCGTCACCCGTGGCGACGGCCAGGTCGCCGAAGTCCTCATCCGTACGCACCAGATGCACAAGGTCGCCGAGGCCGGAGTCATCGCGCTCGGCAATCCCTACGCGCCGCCGTCGGAGGAACAGTCCGACGGCGGCGCCGAACGCCCCTTCGACGGCGAACGCGCGGACCCCACCCGCCCCGGCTGGCTCTCCCGCCTGCTCGACTGGCAGCAGGGCGCCCCGGATCCGGACACGTTCTGGTCGACGCTCCGCGAAGACCTCGCCCAGGACCGCGAGATCACCGTCTTCCGCGCCGACGGAGGCTCGTTGGGCCTTCCGGAGGGCGCCAGTTGCGTCGACGCGGCCTACGCGGCGTACGGCGAGGACGCGCACGCCTGCATCGGCGCCCGCGTCAACGGCCGCCTGGCGACGCTGAGTACGGTCCTGAAGGACGGCGACACCGTCCAGCTCCTCATGGGCCAGGACCCCGCCTCCGAGCCGTCCAGGGAATGGCTGGAGCACGCGCACACGGCCGCCGCGCGGATCGCCATCCAGCGCTGGATCGCCACGCACCCCGCACCCGGCGCCGAGGAGGCGTCCAGAACCTCCGCCACGGGCCCCAGGCCGCCCGTCGAGGCCCCGGCGCGCCCCGCCGAGGCACAGGTCGCCCGCCCCGCGAGTGCCGTCGCCGACCCGCCCGGCGCGTCCGTCCGCATGGCCGGCTGCTGTACGCCCGTACCCCCCGACGAGGTGACCGGCTTCGCCGTCCGCGGGGGAGTGGTCACCGTGCACCGCGTGGAGTGCGCCGGAGCGGCGCGCATGAAGAGCGCGGGGCGCCCGGAGGTCGGGGTGCGCTGGGGGGACACCACCGAGTGCCGCGTCACCCTGGTCGCCGAGTCGTTCGGGCGTCCGCATCTGCTCGCCGACCTCACCGAGGCCATCGCGGCGGAGGGCGTCGCCGTCGTCTCCGCGACCGTCGAACCGCCGAGCCAGCAGCGGGTGCGCCACACCTACACGCTCCAACTCCCGGACGCGGCCCGCCTCCAGGGCCTCATGCGCGCCATGCGCAATGTGCCCGGCGTGTACGACGTGAGCCGGGCCCAGCACCCGGCGACGGCAGCTCAGTAGACCGGGCGACCCAAGTCCCGCTGGACCGGGCGACGGCAGCCCCGTGCACACCGGGCGGCGGCAGTGCCGTAGCCACCGCCCGTGAAGAGTCCCCCGTGGAGACCGGGCGAGCGCAGCCGAGACGGCGGTCGAGCACGGCCCGGCAGGCCGGGCCGCGGCAGCCCAGCAGGCCGGGCGACCGCGGCCCCGTAGAGACCAGGTACCTGGCGTCCGACGCCGTCTGCCGCGCGCTGGCCCCAATGAGTCTTGGGACCGACCCGTTCGGGTGGGCCGGGCGCGAGTCGGCAGCGCGGAACCGGCGGGCGCTGGTAGCGGTGGTCCATGCCGCTCAACCCCACCCCCACGCCCGCACGCCCGAGGAGCCGCCGCGTCACGGCGGCCCTGCTCGCCTCGGCCGTCTCCGTCTGTCTGATCGCCGCGAGCGCCCCGGACCCGGCCGTGCCCCTGGGAGTCGGTGACCGCCTCTTCCCCACCCTCGGCAACCCCGGGTACGACGTCGAGTCGTACGACCTCGACTTCACCTACCCCGGCGCCAACGACAAGCCGCTCAAGGCCGTCACCACGATCGACGCCCTCACCACCGCCCCGCTCGACCGGGTCAACCTCGACTTCGCGCACGGAACGGTGCGATCGGTCGAGGTCAACGGAGCCCCGGCCGACTTCACGAAGGCCGGCGACGACCTGGTGGTGACGCCGGCCGAGCCGCTGCCCGCCGGGAGCCCGCTGCGCATCACCGTGCGGCACACCAGCGATCCGGTCAGCGCGAAGGGCCAGGACGGCGGCTGGGTACGGACCAAGGACGGGCTCGCGATGGCCGACCAGGCCGACGCCGCGCACCTCGTCTTCCCGTGCAACGACCACCCTTCCGACAAGGCGATGTTCACCATCCACGTCACGGCCCCCGAGGCGTACACGGTCGTCGCGAACGGTCTGCCCGAGGGCACCCACCGGACTCGCGGGGCCAGGACCTGGACGTATCGGACCGAGCACCCCATGGCCACCGAGCTGACCCAGGTGTCCATCGGCCGCTCCGCCGTGCTGCACCGGGCGGGGCCGCACGGACTGCCCGTCCGGGATGTGATCCCCAGCGCCGACCGCGCGGCGCTCGAACCGTGGCTCCGCAAGACCCCCGGCCAGATCGCCTGGATGGAGAGCAAGGTCGGGCCGTACCCCTTCGAGACCTACGGGCTGCTGATGGCCCAGGCGCAGACCGGCTTCGAGCTGGAGACGCAGACGCTGTCGCTCTTCGAGAAGGAGCTCTTCACCGAGCCCGCCTACCCGAAGTGGTACGTCGAGTCGATCATGGTGCACGAGCTGTCGCACCAGTGGTTCGGCGACAGTGTCAGTCCCCGCACCTGGTCGGACGTATGGCTCAACGAAGGGCACGCCACCTGGTACGAAGCCCTGTACGCCGAGGAGAAGGCGAACAAGCCCATGGAGAAGCGGATGAAGGCGGCCTACCGGCTGTCCGACTCCTGGCGCGCCACCGGCGGGCCGCCCGCGAGGCCCAAGGGACCCCAGCCCGGCCACAAGATCAGCATCTTCCGCCCGAACGTCTACGACGGCGCGGCGCTGGCCCTGTACGCGCTGCGCCAGGAGATCGGGCGCCCGGCCTTCGAGCGGCTGGAGCGGACGTGGGTGAGCGTCAACCGCGACGGCGTGGCCTCGACGGCCGACTTCGTGGACCTCGCCTCCGCCGTCGCCGCGCGCGATCTGAGGGGGTTCTTCAAGGCATGGCTGTACGACGCGAAGACACCGCCGATGCCGGGTCACCCGGACTGGAGGAGCGACGCCCCGAAGGCACGTAAGGCACACGGGAGCGCGTGAGGAACCGGGGCCCGCGGGCCCTTGGAGCGGCGGGACCGGGCGTACGGCGGCACCCCGCGGGAGTGATGCCCGCGGGTGTCCGGCGGGCCCCGATAAGTCGCGTGACGAGACGAGCCGTACCGTGCGACCATCTTCGAGCCGGCGGCGCGGCCCCCTTCGGAGGGTTGGCCCGGCCGGAACCGGGAATCTCCCGGTGGCCTCGGGCGTTGTTCCCTTTGACGGACGACTCTCGTCGGCCCGCGGCTCGCCCCACCTACGTAAGGATCCAATGACCTCCTCTTCTTCCCCTTCCCAGGACACGCAGAGTTCCGCGCAGAACTACCCTGAAGGTCTTCGGGCCGATGCCCTGATGGAAGAGGACGTCGCCTGGAGCCATGAGATCGACGGAGACCGGGACGGCGAGCAGTACGAACGCTCCGAGCGCGCGGCGCTGCGCCGTGTGGCGGGCCTCTCCACCGAACTCGAGGACGTCACCGAGGTCGAGTACCGACAGCTCCGCCTGGAGCGCGTCGTCCTCGTCGGTGTCTGGACCTCGGGCACCATCCGGGACGCGGACAACTCGCTGGCCGAGCTGGCCGCGCTCGCGGAGACCGCGGGAGCGCTCGTGCTCGACGGCGTCGTCCAGCGCCGCGACAAGCCCGACGCGGCCACGTACATCGGTTCCGGCAAGGCCAACGAGCTCCGGGACATCGTGATCGAGACCGGCGCCGACACCGTCATCTGCGACGGTGAGCTGAGCCCCGGCCAGCTGATCCACCTGGAAGACGTCGTCAAGGTCAAGGTCATCGACCGTACGGCCCTGATCCTCGACATCTTCGCCCAGCACGCCAAGTCCCGAGAGGGCAAGGCGCAGGTCGCGCTCGCGCAGATGCAGTACATGCTGCCGAGGCTGCGCGGCTGGGGTCAGTCGCTGTCCCGTCAGATGGGCGGCGGCAAGGGCGGCGGCCTCGCCACCCGTGGTCCCGGTGAGACCAAGATCGAGACGGACCGGCGCCGTATCCGCGAGAAGATGGCGAAGATGCGCCGGGAGATCGCGGAGATGAAGACGGGCCGCGAGATCAAGCGCCAGGAGCGCCGCCGCAACAAGGTGCCCTCGGTCGCCATCGCCGGTTACACCAACGCCGGCAAGTCGTCCCTGCTCAACCGCCTCACGGGCGCGGGCGTCCTGGTCGAGAACGCGCTGTTCGCGACCCTCGACCCGACCGTGCGCCGGGCCGAGACCCCGAGCGGCCGGCTGTACACGCTGGTCGACACGGTCGGCTTCGTGCGCCATCTGCCGCACCACCTGGTCGAGGCGTTCCGCTCCACGATGGAGGAGGTCGGCGACTCCGACCTGATCCTGCACGTGGTGGACGGTTCGCACCCGGCTCCCGAGGAGCAGCTGGCCGCGGTGCGCGAGGTCATCCGTGACGTCGGCGCGACCAAGGTGCCCGAGATCGTGGTGATCAACAAGGCGGACGCGGCTGACCCGCTGGTGCTCCAGCGGCTGATGCGGATCGAGACGCGCTCCATCGCGGTCTCGGCGCGTACGGGCCAGGGCATGGACGAACTGCTCGCGCTCATCGACAACGAGCTGCCGCGCCCCTCGGTCGAGATCGAGGCGCTCGTTCCGTACACGCACGGCAAGCTGGTCGCCCGCGCCCACACCGAGGGCGAGGTGCTCTCCGAGGAGCACACCGGGGAGGGCACGCTGCTCAAGCTGCGGGTCCACGAGGAACTGGCGGCGGACCTCGCACCGTACGTCCCGGCGCCCGCGCTCCGGTAAGTACCCCGGTCGACGATTCGCCGAGCGATCCGATCGCTCCGGATGCATAGAGGCCCGCCCCCTGTCGGCACTTTCCAGGGGGCGGGCCTTCGCCGTGGCGGCGCAGCCGTCCTTCCGTGTGGCAGCACCGCCGTCTGTTTCGTCAGTCCGGACAGCCGTCCTCGGTTTCGTACGTCCGGGCAGCCGCCCTTCCGTATGACCGCTCGGCCGTCCGTTCGCACGGGCGCGGGTGGTGCCTACCGGCCGCCGTACCCCTTGCTCATCCGCTCATAGAGCGCCTGGGCGCCCCTGCCGAGCTGCGGTCCGGCCAGCCAGGTGTGGGCCGCCGGGCCGATCGAGGTGTTCGAGACGAGCTCGGTCCTGCCGCCGACGACCCGGAACCAGCCGCCGCCGGAGGAACCGCCGGTCATGGTGCAGCCGATGCGGTACATCGTGGGCAGGGCCGGGTTCAACGAGAGGCGGCCCGGCTTGTCGACGCACTTGAACATGCTGAGTCCGTCGTACGGCGGCGCGGCCGGGTAGCCCCAGGCGCCCACCGTCCCGGCGTCCTGGGCGGAGGGCGCGGAGAAGTCCACGTCCAGCGCGTTGCCGACGGTCTCCTCCAGCGACTTGGCCCCCTGCTCCGGCTTCACATGCAGCACGGCGTAGTCGTACGGGGCACCCGCGCCGCCCGTCTCGTTGCCGCCGGAGATCCACTCGTCGGAGGTCGACGCCCAGTCCGCCCACCACTGGCCGTACGGCGCGATCTGCGAGGCGGTGGCGCCGCCGAGCTGCGCCGCGGACCTGCCCTGGTCGTTGTAGGACGGCACGAAGGCGATGTTGCGGTACCAGCCGCCGTTCTTGCCGGCGTGCACGCAGTGGCCCGCGGTCCACACGAGGTTGGACTTGCCGGGGTGGTTCACGTCCTTGACGACCGTGCCCGAGCAGACCATCGAGCCCTCGGGGGAGTCGAAGAAGACCTTGCCGACCGGCGCCGCGTGGTCGTGGTACGGGGTCTTCTCGGCCTGGGCGTCGACGGGAGCCGGTTCCGGGTCGCTGACGCCCTGGTCGGCCGCCGCGTCCTGCGCGGAGATCGTCTTGGCCGGGTCCTTGGCGGACTTCATCCGCTCGGGTTTCCACAGTCCGTCGATCACGGGGTTGACGAAGTCCTTGGCCTCACTGAGCCACTTGTCCTTGTCCCAGTTCTTCCAGGCGCCGTTCTTCCACTGGTCGACATCGATGCCGTGCTCTTTGAGCTTGTCCTTGATGTCGTCCGGGATCTTGATCGTGTCGTCGCCGCTCGCGGACCCCTGCGACGCGGAGGCGGTGGACCCGCCGCTCGCCCGGGCGCCGCCGGAGTCGCAGGCGGTCGCGGTGAGCGCCAGGGCGGCCATGAGGCCGGTGGCGGCGAGGACCGTACGACGCCGTCCTGAAGAACGCATGATGGTGTACCCCCGGTCGAAGCTCTGTCGCTGTGCTGGTCGGACCTGTCGCCGTGCCGGTCGGGTATGGGGCGGCTCTCCAGGGAGCCCTCCCGAACCCGATACCCCACGGTGGCAGCCCAGTTGGGGACGATTTTCCCGGCCCGGTCGAAGAAGGATCTCCCGCCCGATTGAGGACGGACGACGGTGGGCCGGTGACAGTTCCCGTGCCCCGTTCCACCGCCGTCCGTCCGAACCCTGTTACGTCGTGCGCGTCACCGTCCGGCGAACTTCGCGCTCACCGAGTCGTACACGCCCTTGGCCACAGCGCCCAGCCGCGGACCCGCCAGCCAGCCGAACTTGACCGGGCCGATCGAGGTGTTGGAGACCAGCGCCGGCTTGCCGTCCGAGCCCGTGGCCACCCATCCGCCGCCCGAGGAGCCGCCCGTCATCGTGCAGCCGATGCGGTACATCGTCGGGTCCGCCTGCGCGACCGACAGCCGTCCCGGCTTGTCCGTGCACTGGTACAGCTTCTGGCCGTCGAACGGCGCCGCGGCCGGGTAGCCGGTCGCCGTGATGCTCGACACCTTGGGCACGGCCGGAGCGTTGAAGTTCACCGGCAGCGCCGAACCCACGGTCTCCTCAAGGGACTTGCCGCCGCTGCCCTTCTCCGGAGTCACATGCAGCACCGCGTAGTCGTACGAGGCTCCCTGGCCGCCGGTGGAACCGCCCCGCTCGATCCACTGGTCCGAGGTCTGCGCCCAGTCGCTCCACCAGACGCCGTACGGAGCGACCTCCTGGCGCGGGGCGTTCTCCATCTGCGCCGCCGTCCTGCCGGAGTCGTTGTACGAGGGCACGAAGGCGATGTTGCGGTACCAGCCGCCCTTCTTGCCGGCGTGCACGCAGTGGCCCGCGGTCCACACCAGGTTGGACTTGCCCGGGTGCGCCGGGTCCTCGACCACCGTCGCCGAGCAGACCATCGTGCCCTCGGGGGAGTCGAAGAACACCTTGCCCGCCTCGGGGACATGGGCGTGGTAGGACGTCTGCACGGCCCGCGCCGTCACCGGGGCCGGTTCAGGGTCGGTGACGCCCTGGTCACCCGTGAGGTCGGCGTCGTCGACGCCCTTGTTCTTGTCCGGGTCGTCGGCACCGCGCATCCGGGCCGGGTCCCAGAGGCCCTTGATGATCGGGTTGATGAAGTCGTCGGCCTGGCGCAGCCATTCGCGTTTGTCCCAGTTCTTCCAGGCGCCGTTCTTCCACTTGTCGACATCGATGCCGTGCTCTTTGAGCTTGTTCTTGATGTCGTCCGGGATCTGGATCTTTCCGTCACCGCCCTGGGACACGGAGGCGGTCGGCCGGCCGCTCGCCGTGTCGCTGCCCGAGTCGCAGGCGGTGGCCGTCAGGGTGAGGGCCGCGGCGAGGCCGACGGCGGCCAGAACGGGGGACGTTCTGCGGCGCGCGCTCCTGCCTCGACGGGCGGCGAAGGGCGGGCGTATGGATCGCATGGTGTGACTCCCCCTGGGCGTATGGGAACTGTGCGGTGCGTCCGCGGGTGCTGAGCGGTTCGTTCGGTACGGCCGAACGGCATCAAAGACTATGCGGTCGCTGTGCGGGACATCCCACGGAACGGCAACGGTTCAGCTACGGGAGGTGTGTCCGCCGGACCTGCCGTCCTGACGGAACGTCATCAAGGGTCCGCCCGTTCGACCCGGGCAAGGAACCGGTGATGAACCGGCAGGGAACCTCGAATTCACCCGCTTCCCAACGCGCGTGGCGTCGTTGGTAAGTACGGGGGGCCTTCCGCCTGCGTTCGGACCCCCCTGCCAACTCGCCTCTGGACAGCGGGAGGACCTGTAGTCGTGGCCGTGACCGAGTCAGCGATGGTGCCGGTGGGGGCGCCAGAGGAACCCGAGGGGGCGCGGGATGCCGGCGCCGGAGCGAGCGAGCGGGCGCGCGCGGCGCACGAGGGGATTCTGCGGCGCCAGTCGGCGCGCGAATCGGCGGCACGAACCTACGCGCGCGCCCTTCCGATCGTCCCGGTGCGAGCCCGCGGGCTGACGATCGAGGGCGCCGACGGGCGCCGCTATCTCGACTGCCTGTCCGGAGCGGGGACCCTGGCCCTCGGGCACAACCATCCCGTCGTCCTGGAGGCGATCAGAAAGGTCCTCGACTCGGGGGCGCCCCTGCACGTCCTGGACCTCGCGACACCGGTCAAGGACGCCTTCACCACCGAACTGTTCCGCACGCTTCCCCCACGATTCGCCGAGCGCGCGCGGATCCAGTTCTGCGGACCGGCCGGGACGGACGCCGTGGAGGCCGCGTTCAAGCTCGTGCGCGCGGCCACCGGCCGCACCGGCATGCTCGCGTTCACCGGCGCCTACCACGGGATGACGGCGGGCGCCCTCGAAGCCTCCGGCGGCGCGGTCGACGTACGCGTCGCGCGCCTGCCCTATCCACAGGACTACCGCTGCCCGTTCGGCATCGGCGGCGACCGAGGCGCCGAACTCGCCGCGCGCTGGACGGAGTCCCTCCTCGACGACACCAAGTCGGGCGTACCGGCCCCCGCCGGGATGATCTTCGAACCCGTCCAGGGCGAAGGCGGGGTCATTCCCGCTCCGGACACCTGGACGAGGCGGATGCGCGAGATCACGGCGGCCCGGTCCATCCCGCTGATCGCGGACGAGGTCCAGACGGGGGTGGGCCGGACGGGCACCTTCTGGGCGGTCGAACACAGCGGGATCACCCCGGACGTGATGGTCCTGTCCAAGGCCATCGGCGGCAGCCTGCCGCTGGCCGTCGTCGTCTACCGTGACGACCTCGACGTCTGGCAGCCCGGTGCCCACGCCGGCACGTTCCGCGGCAACCAACTGGCCATGGCCGCCGGCACCGCCACCCTGGCATACGTACGCGAGCACGGCCTCGCCGAACGCGCGGCCACCGTCGGGGCCCGCATGCTGGCTCAACTCCGCGGTCTCGCGACGGAGTTCCCCTGCGTCGGCGACGTACGCGGACGCGGCCTGATGATCGGCCTCGAACTCGTCGACCCCGAAGGACCACCGCATCCCACCCCCGACGGCCCCACCCCCGACGGCCCCCGCCCCGCCGCACCCGAACTCGCCGCGGCCGTCCAGCGGGAGTGCCTGCGCCGGGGCCTCATCGTGGAACTCGGGGGCCGCCGTTCGAGCGTCGTGCGGCTCCTTCCGCCGTTGACGATCAGCGACGAACAGACGTCCGCCGTGCTCGACCGGCTCGCGGACGCGGTGAGCGCGGTGGCACAGGGGGACCGGCGGCTCGGGAGGGACGGGGCACGGGGCCCCGACGGTCCGCGGTGACGGTCTGACCGCCTCGACCTGCGTCGCATCCGCCGTCCTGGCGTCCTGGCCGGTTTCCCTTCCGCCGTTCCCACCGCCGACCCCTCCTCGGCAGCCCACCAGGAACGGCAAGAGCCCAACGCACCCCGGTTCCGCCCCGGTTCGTCGCCGTACGAGCCCGAACGACCCGCAAGGAATTCTCGTGAACGCCACCCCCGCACCCGGCAGCCCTCCCTCTCCGTACGAGCGAGCGGCCGTCGGCACAGCGACCCCGCACCTGTCCGGATCGGAGTCCGTTCCCCGGCAGATGGAGGCGGCCCGGGCGCCTGAACGGCCGCGCGCGGCGACCTTCGATCCGCTCGACCTGCTGGATCACCCCGACACGCGGACGGCGGCGCAGGCGGCGGCGGTCGAGAACCTGCTGCGCTGCTGGGTACGGGAGAACAACCTGCCCGCCCCCGACGACGGCACCCTTCGCATCGCCCTTCCGGCCAGCGGCACGACCCTGCTCGTTCCCGTCCGCCACTGGTCCCCCTCCGGCTGGCACCGCTTCGGCCTTCCCCTCCTCGCAGGCGCTCCCGGCGAGGCGCCGACCGTCGACGCGGTGACGGTGGCGGCCCTCCTCGCACGGCAGACGGCCGCCGGAACACCGGCCGTGGACACGAGCCACCCGGCGCCCGCCGACGAGGGGGCGGCAGCGGCACCGGGCGACCCCGATCTCCGGCACTCGGACGATCCCCAGTACTTCCACGACCCCCGGCACTCGGACAGCCCGGCCGGTGAAGGCGCCGACCTGGTCGGCCGCGTCGCCGACTCGGTCCGGCGCACCGCGGTGTTCATCAGGGACCGCAGGGAGCACCCCGCCGACACCCCCGACCTCTTCCTCGCCGCCGAGCAGGCACTCCTCCTCGGCCACCCGTTGCACCCGACACCGAAGGGACGCGACGGCCTCTCCGACGCGGAAGGCAGGCTCTACTCGCCGGAGTTGCGCGGCTCCTTCCCCCTGCACTGGATGGCGGTCGCACCCTCGGTGCTGGCGTCCGACTCGGCGTGGACGGAGCGCGGCCGTCCCGTATCGGCGGAGCAGTTGACCATCCGGCTGGCCGGGCCCGGCCTTGCGCTCCCCGACGGATACGCCGCCGTACTGCCGCTGCACCCCTGGCAGATGCGCGAGGTCCGGCATCGCCGGGAGACAGCGGCCCTGCTGGATGCCGGGCTCCTCCAGGACCTCGGTCCGCGGGGCACCCCATGGCACCCCACCTCCTCCGTCCGCACGGTCTACCGCTCCGGCGCCCCGGCGATGCTGAAACTGTCGCTGGGCCTGCGCATCACCAACTCCCGTCGTGAGAACCTCCGCAAGGAGCTCCACCGCGGCGTGGAGGTGCACCGCCTGTTGCGCGGCGGCCTGTTCAAGCAGTGGCAGGCCGTCCACCCCGGCTTCGACATCGTCCGCGACCCGTCCTGGCTCGCCGTCGACGGCCAGGACGGCAACCCGCTTCCCGGGCTCGACGTGATGATCCGGCACAATCCGTTCGGGCCGACGGACGACATCGGCTGCGTCGCGGGACTGGTCTCGCCCCGTCCGTACGCCCGGCTCGGCACGCACAACCCGGCGGAGCGCGGCCCCTTCATGCGGTCCCGGCTCACCGAGACGATCACCGGGCTCGCCGCCCGCACCGGCCGCCCGCGCGGCGCCGTCGCCACCGAGTGGTTCCTGCGCTATCTCGAACAGGTCGTACGCCCCGTCCTCTGGCTGGACAGCGAGGCGGGCATCGCTCTGGAGGCCCACCAGCAGAACACCCTGCTCCTGCTGGACGCGGAAGGCTGGCCCGCGGGCGGCCGTTACCGGGACAACCAGGGCTACTACTTCCGAGAGTCCCGGCGCGCCGAACTGGACGCCCGGCTGCCCGGCATCGGGGCGCACAGCGACACCTTCGTCTCCGACGAGGTCACCGACGAACGCTTCGCCTACTACCTCGCCATCAACAACGTGCTCGGGCTCATCGGTGCGTTCGGCTCCCAACGGCTCGCCGACGAAAGGCTGTTGCTCGCCGCGTTCCGGCGCTTCCTCACCGGCGTCGCCACCGGCCCGGCCCGACTGCGGACGCCGCTCCCCGCCCTCCTGCTCGACTCACCCGTCCTGCGCTGCAAGGCCAACCTGCTCACCCGGCTGCACGGCCTCGACGAACTCGTCGGCCCTGTCGACACCCAGTCCGTCTACGTCACCATCTCCAACCCCCTTCATTCCTGAGGAACATGACCCACCCCGTCTCCTGAGAGGAGCGTCGCCGTGCCTCCCACCGATGCGAGCACCGACGCCGGTACCGCCCGCGCCACCCGACTCGAAGCCGGATCCGACCCCGGATCCCGCGCGGGCACCGGCTCGGAACCCGGCGCCGGCACGGACTGCGAGGACACGCTCGACCTGCGCCTCCCCGACGAACTGATCGCGCTGTTCGCCGGGGACACCGGATCTCGGGACGGGAACGCGGCCGGGATTCCGGACGGGGACGACCTGCTCGACCGTGTCGGCGGCTGGGGGCCGGTCAGGACACCCGCGGGCGTCCTCCACCTCGTCCCCGTGCGCCCCGAGCGCGATCTCCCTCTCATCCACCGCTGGATGAACGACCCCGCCGTCGCGGCGTTCTGGGAACTGGCGGGACCCGAGTCCGTGGTCGAGGAGCATCTGCTCCGGCAGTTCGACGGCGACGGACGCAGCGTCCCGTGCCTCGGGGCGCTGGACGGCACCCCGATGAGCTACTGGGAGATCTACCGCGCGGATCTCGACCCTCTGGCGCGCCACTACCCCGCCCGACCGCACGACACCGGAATCCACCTTCTCATCGGCGGTGTCGCCAACCGGGGGCGAGGACTCGGCTCCACCCTGCTCAGAGCTGTCGCCGACCACGTACTGGACAAGCGCCCCTCGTGCGCCCGTGTCGTCGCGGAACCCGATCTTCGCAACACCCCCTCCGTGTCCGCGTTCCTGAGCGCCGGCTTCCGGTTCTCCACCGAGGTCGACCTGCCCGGCAAGCGGGCGGCCCTCATGATCCGGGACCGGGCCCTGCGCGATCTGTTGTAGAGCCGTCACTCTTGGTTCACCGCTCGCACCGATCCGGTTCCCTGCCGAGGAGTCTCCGTGTCGCATCCCTCCGCCACCCCGGCCGCCCGAGAGACGCCCGCCCTGTACGACCCGCCCGAGCTGCGCGCAGACCGCTGGGAGCGGGCCGGCCGCCGTCTGCTCGCGAAGATGATCGGCGAGTTCGCGTACGAAGGGATCATCGAGCCGGAGCCGGAGCCGGACCTGGCCTCCGCCGCGGAAGCGGATCCTGCTGGCACCACCGGCACCACCGGCACCACCGGCGCCCCATACGCCGTCCGCCTCGACGCGGGCGGCAGCCTGTCCTTCCGTGCGCGCCGTACCGCGTACGGCAGTTGGCGTGTGGACCCCGACTCCCTCACGCTCACGGACGGCGGGGCGGAACTCCGGCCGTTCAGCGACCCCGTCGGCTTCCTCACGCGCGCCCGCGGCACGCTGGGGCTCGACGGGGCGACGCTCGGGCACGGCATCCGTGAACTCGGCACGACGCTCGCCGCGGACGCGCGCCTCGACCACGAGGCCCTCACGGCCGCCGAACTCGCCGACCTGGGATACGCGGAACTGGAGGGCCACCAGACCGGCCACCCGTGGATCGTGCTCAACAAGGGCCGCCTCGGCTTCTCCGCGCGGGACGCCGGGCGCTGGGCACCGGAGGCCCGCAGAGCGACCCCCCTTCCGTGGATCGCGGTGCACACCGGACTCGCCACCTACCGCGGTGTCGGCGGCCTGGACACCGCGGACCGCCTGTACGCGCGCGAACTCGCCCCCGCCACAAGGGAGTCGTTCGACGGGGTGCTCCGCGCGCGGGGGCTCGCCCCCGAGGCGTACCTCTATCTGCCCGTGCACCCCTGGCAGTGGGACGAGGTCGTCCTGCCCCTCTTCGCCGCTCAGATCGCCACGGACGCGATCGTGCCGCTGCACTCGGACGGCGATCTGCGGCTGGCCCAGCAGTCCGTCCGTACGTTCCTCAACGTCTCGCGCCCGGACCGGCACACCGTGAAGCTGCCGCTGTCCGTCCTCAACACCCTGGTGTGGCGCGGCCTTCCGACCCGGCGGACGCTCGCCGCGCCCGCCGTCACCACCTGGATGCACGCCCTGCGCGCCGCCGACCCGTTCCTCCGGGACAGCTGCGGGGTGATCCTCCTCGGCGAGGTCGCCTCGGTGACCGTGGGGCATCCGGTGTACGACGCCCTCCCCGAGGTGCCCTACCAGTACAGGGAACTGCTCGGGGCGATCTGGCGCGAGCCGGTCTCCCGCCACCTGGCCCCCGGCGAACGGGCCCGCACCCTGGCAGCCCTGCTGCACACCGACCGGGAGGGCCGTTCCTTCACCGCCCAGTTGGTGGCCCGCTCCGGACTCGCGCCGAGATCCTGGCTGCGCCGTCTCTTCGCCGTGCTCCTGCCACCGTTGCTGCATTTCCTGTACCGATACGGCACTGTGTTCAACCCACATGGCGAAAACGTGATCGTTGTCTTCGACGACCATGACGTTCCCGTGCGGCTCGCCATGAAGGACTTCGTGGACGACATCAATGTGAGTGCGGAGCCCCTGCCCGAGCATGCCGCCATGCCGGACGAGGTACGGCGGGTCCTGCTGGCCGAGCCGCCCGCCTTCCTGATCCAGTTCATCCACTCCGCGCTCTTCGTAGGAGTGTTCCGCTACCTCGCGCCGCTCTGCGAGGAGCAACTGGGTGTTCCCGAGGATGAATTCTGGTCCCTCGTACGAGGGGAGATCATCCGCCACCAGACCCGTTTTCCCGAGCTCAAGGACCGTCACGAGATGTTCGACCTGCTCACTCCCCGTATCGAGCGGCTGTGCCTGAACCGCAACCGGCTGCATCTGGACGGTTACCGCGACCGTCCGGCGCGCCCGCACGCCGCCGTTCACGGCACCGTCCCGAACCCCCTTCACCAGCCGTGATCCCCCGGCCCGCGCCCGGCTCGATCACGCCTTCGGTTCCGGCCTTGATCGCTCGGTTGTCAGTGGCGCCCCGTAGGCTGGCAGCGCTATGACGAAGCCCTCACTCCCCGAACTCCTGCATGCTGCCGTCACCGCCGTCGGCGGCACGGAGCGCCCTGGCCAGGTGACGATGGCCGAAGCCGTCGCCGGTGCCATCGACGACAGTTCCCACCTGCTGGTCCAGGCGGGCACCGGTACCGGAAAGTCACTCGGTTACCTGGTGCCCGCGCTCGCGCACGGGGAGCGGGTCGTCGTGGCGACCGCCACCCTGGCGCTCCAGCGCCAGCTCGTGGAGCGGGACCTGCCGCGCACCGTCGACGCGCTGCACCCGCTGCTGCGCCGCCGCCCCGAATTCGCGATGCTGAAGGGCCGGTCGAACTACCTGTGCCTGCACCGCCTGCACGAGGGCGTGCCGCAGGACGAGGAAGAGGGCCTCTTCGACCAGTTCGAGGCGGCCGCGCCGACCAGCAAGCTGGGGCAGGACCTGCTGCGGCTTCGCGACTGGTCGGACGAGACCGAGACCGGTGACCGCGACGACCTCACACCCGGTGTCTCCGACCGGGCCTGGGGCCAGATCTCGGTGTCGTCCCGGGAGTGTCTCGGCGCCACCAAATGCGCCTACGGAGCGGAGTGCTTCGCCGAGATGGCCCGAGAGCGGGCCAAGCTCGCGGAGGTCGTCGTCACCAACCACGCGCTGCTCGCGATCGACGCCATCGAGGGCGCGCCGGTCCTCCCGCAGCACGAGGTGCTGATCGTCGACGAGGCGCACGAGCTGGTCTCCAGGGTCACCGGAGTCGCCACCGGCGAGCTCACGCCCGGACAGGTCAACCGCGCGGTGCGCCGCGCCGCGAAGCTCGCCAACGAGAAGGCCGCCGACCAGCTCCAGACCGCCGCCGAGGGCTTCGAGCGCCTGATGGAGCTGGCTCTGCCGGGACGCCTGGAGGAGATCCCGGAGGACCTCGGGTACGCGCTGATGGCGCTGCGCGACGCCGCCCGCACGGTGATCACGGCCATCGGCTCCACCCGCGACAAGTCCGTCCAGGACGAGGACGCCGTACGGAAGCAGGCCCTGGCGTCCGTCGAAGCGGTGCACGCCGTGGCGGAGCGCATCGCCAACGGCTCCGAATGGGACGTCGTCTGGTACGAGCGCCACGACCGCTTCGGAGCCTCGCTCCGGGTGGCTCCGATGAACGTGTCCGGTCTCCTCAGGGAGAAGCTCTTCGCCGACCGCTCCGTCGTCCTGACGTCCGCCACCCTCAAGCTCGGCGGCGACTTCAACGGCGTGGGAGCGTCGATGGGGCTCGCCCCGGAAGGCACGGAGGGCGAGGACCTTCCCCAGTGGAAGGGCATCGACGTCGGCTCGCCCTTCGACTACCCGAGGCAGGGCATTCTCTACGTCGCCAAGCATCTGTCGCGCCCCGCGCGGGACGCCGACCGCGGTGACATGCTCGACGAACTCACCGAGCTGATCCAGGCCGCCGGCGGTCGCACGCTCGGCCTGTTCTCCTCGATGCGCGCGGCCCAGCTCGCTGCGGAGGAGCTGCGGAGCCGCATCCCCGAGTACCCGATCCTGCTCCAGGGCGAGGAGACCCTCGGCGAGCTGATCAAGAACTTCGCGGCCGACCCGAAGACCTGCCTCTTCGGCACGCTCTCGCTCTGGCAGGGCGTGGACGTGCCGGGCACCAGCTGTCAGCTGGTCGTCATGGACAAGATCCCGTTCCCCCGCCCCGACGACCCGCTCATGAGCGCCCGCCAGAAGGCGGTCGAGGACAACGGGGGCAACGGCTTCATGGCCGTCGCCGCCACCCACGCCGCGCTCCTCATGGCCCAGGGCGCCGGCCGTCTCGTGCGAGCCTCGGGTGACCGGGGCGTGGTCGCCGTACTCGACCAGCGTCTGGCCACGGCGCGGTACGGCAGCTATCTGAAGGCCTCGCTCCCCGACTTCTGGTACACCACGGACCCGAACCAGGTCCGTAGATCCCTCGCGGCGATCGACGAGAAGGCGAGGGCGATCGAGGAGACGGCAGGGCAGGCCGAAGAGCCCGCGGGTGAGGCGGAGGACGCGTAGCGGCCAGGGCCCAGCCCATGGCCCGCTGGACCTGGTACACGAGCCGCACGGAGCCCGTGCCACGAGCCACGTGGAGCCGTGAGCCGCGCGCCCGGGATCCGCACGGAGCCCGAGCCCCGTGCCCACGAGCCACGTGGGGCCTTGGAGGGCGTGGCCACGAGCCGCGTGGCGCCGCTCCCTGCCCGGGCCCACGAGGCGTATGCCACCCAGCACCCCGCGGCCGAAGGGCCAGTGGAGTCCGGTCAAGGCCCCCGGCCAGAGAACGCACAGGACCCCGGAACCGGCGCAGTTGGTTCCGGGGCCCGGTCAGGGGCGGGGGTCCGCCCTTCGCGGTGTCACACCCGGCGCAGTACGGCCACGACCTTTCCGAGGATGGTCGCCTCGTCGCCGGGAATCGGCTGGTAGGCGGAGTTGTGCGGCAGCAGCCACACGTGCCCGTCCTCGCGCTTGAAGCGCTTCACGGTGGCTTCGCCGTCCAGCATCGCGGCGACGATGTCGCCGTTCTCGGCGACCGGCTGGCGGCGGACCGTCACCCAGTCCCCGTCACAGATGGCGGCCTCGATCATCGAGTCACCGACGACCTTCAGGACGAACAGCTCTCCGTCGCCGACCAGCTGGCGGGGGAGAGGGAAAACGTCCTCGACCGATTCCTCGGCGAGGATCGGGCCGCCGGCGGCGATACGGCCGACGAGCGGCACATAGGACGCGGCCGGCTTGCCCGCGGTGTCCGTGGGCTGCACCGAGGACTGGTCGGAGCCCCTCACCTCGTACGCGCGCGGGCGGTGCGGGTCTCGCCGCAGGAAGCCCTTGCGCTCCAGTGCCATCAGCTGATGCGCGACCGAGGAGGTGCTGGAAAGGCCGACGGCCTGCCCGATCTCCCGCATCGACGGCGGGTAGCCGCGCCGCTGCACGGAGTCCCGGATCACCTCGATCACCCGGCGTTGCCGGTCCGTCAGTCCCGAGCTGTCGGCCCGGATGCCTGGAGGTCGGCCAGGCAGGGAGCGCTTGGGCCCCTCATGGTTCGCGGCTTCGTTCATCACATGCACCGGCTCGAGTCGGCCCTGGGAGCGGTCCTGGGCGGTGATGGTGGCGCTGTCTGCGGTGGTGGTCACGTCGGCCCCTCTCGATGGTCTCCCTGCTGGACAACGGTAGTTGCTTTCGAAAGGTTGCGCCAAACACACGTTCGAGTGAAAAAACGCGAATTGCCTGACGTGAGCATGTGTCTGGGTGTATGGCTGGCGACGTGCCTGGCGGACGAAAGGGCTCATTGCTGTACCCTTCACCGCCGGAGGCGGCGGCCGTGCCGGCTGACCTGGGCCGCCGCCCAGTCTGCCATCCGATGGCCGACCGGCCGGGAACCGGCCCCCTTCCGTGCGCCGACCACGCTATCCCCGTGTGTCCGGGATGGGTATGCCTGTGCGGCACGTGCCCTTACGTGTATGACACGCGCGGCGTGGGCGAATTCGCGGGCCGATCCCCACATCTAGTGGTTGGATTGCGGCGGCATCCCAGAAGTTGTGGTCCCCCGGGTCTTCGAACCCTCGGGCATCGCCTATGCTTGAGGCTGCTTCGAGGGGCCGGTGAGGTCCCGCGAGGTCCCTGAGTCGTGCTGTGAAGGAGGGTCGGAGCCATGCACTGCCCCTTCTGCAGGCACCCTGACAGCCGCGTCGTCGACAGTCGTACGACCGACGACGGCACGTCGATCCGCAGGCGCCGCCAGTGCCCCGACTGCTCCCGTCGTTTCACGACCGTGGAGACGTGCTCGCTGATGGTGGTTAAGCGCTCCGGTGTGACCGAGCCCTTCAGCCGGATCAAGGTCATCAACGGCGTGCGCAAGGCCTGCCAGGGGCGGCCCGTCACCGAGGACGCGCTCGCCCAGCTCGGCCAGCGCGTCGAAGAGGCCGTGCGGGCGACCGGAAGCGCCGAACTGACCACCCACGACGTGGGGCTGGCCATACTCGGACCCCTGCAGGAACTCGACCTCGTGGCCTACATGAGGTTCGCGTCCGTGTACCGGGCCTTCGACTCGCTCGACGACTTCGAAGCCGCCATCGCGGAACTCAGGCAGGTGAATCAGCGCCCCGCCGTGGACGACGACGACCCGGACGTGGTGCGCCAGGAGACCGACCGCGGACGCGGAGGAACCGTGGAGGTTCCCGTGCCCGCCACCGCCGCCGACTGACCGCGGGCCGGCCCCTCCGGGGCGTCCGGCCCCGCCCACGGGCGGCGACCACAGACCTGCTGCGTCAGGCCGTACCAACGGCACCCGCAGCATCAGACACAGACCGTGCCACGGGAAGTTCGCGGCACTTCAGCGCGTTTTAGCCTGTAACTGGGAGGCGGCATGACAGAGACGGCGAGCGGTCCGGCACGAGGTTCCCGCGCGAAGAGCGGAGCCAAGGCCAGCAAGGGACTGCGCATCGAGCGCATTCACACCACCCCCGGCGTGCACCCGTACGACGAGGTGGAGTGGGAGCGCCGTGACGTCGTCATGACCAACTGGCGCGACGGCTCGGTCAACTTCGAGCAGCGTGGCGTCGAGTTCCCCGGCTTCTGGTCGGTGAACGCGGTCAACATCGTCACCAGCAAGTACTTCCGCGGTGCTGTGGGCACCCCGCAGCGCGAGGTGAGCCTGCGGCAGCTCATCGACCGCATCGTGAAGACGTACCGGAAGGCCGGCGAGGACTTCAAGTACTTCTCCTCGCCCGCCGACGCCGAGATCTTCGAGCACGAGCTGGCGTACGCCCTCCTGCACCAGATCTTCAGCTTCAACAGCCCGGTCTGGTTCAACGTCGGGACCCCGCAGCCCCAGCAGGTCTCCGCCTGCTTCATCCTGGCCGTCGACGACTCCATGGAGTCGATCCTCGACTGGTACAAGGAAGAGGGCATGATCTTCAAGGGCGGCTCCGGCGCCGGCCTGAACCTCTCCCGCATCCGCTCCTCCAAGGAGCTCCTGTCCTCGGGCGGCAACGCCTCGGGTCCCGTCTCCTTCATGCGCGGTGCCGACGCCTCCGCAGGAACGATCAAGTCGGGCGGCGCCACCCGCCGCGCGGCCAAGATGGTCATCCTCGACGTCGACCACCCCGACATCGAGGACTTCATCGAGACCAAGGTCAAGGAGGAGGAGAAGATCCGCGCCCTCCGTGACGCGGGCTTCGACATGGACCTGGGCGGCGACGACATCACGTCCGTCCAGTACCAGAACGCCAACAACTCGGTCCGCGTGAACGACACGTTCATGAAGGCCGTCGAGACGGGCGGGAAGTTCGGCCTCACCTCGCGCATGACCGGCGAGGTCATCGAGGAGGTCGACGCCAAGTCGCTCTTCCGCAAGATGGCCGAGGCCGCCTGGGCCTGCGCCGACCCGGGCATCCAGTACGACGACACGATCAACCAGTGGCACACGTGCCCGGAGTCCGGCCGTATCAACGGCTCGAACCCGTGCAGCGAGTACATGCACCTGGACAACACGTCCTGCAACCTGGCCTCGCTGAACCTGATGAAGTTCCTCAAGGACGACGGCCTGGGCCGCCAGTCCTTCGAGATCGAGCGCTTCGCCAAGGTCGTCGAGCTCGTCATCACCGCGATGGACATCTCCATCTGCTTCGCGGACTTCCCGACCCAGAAGATCGGCGAGAACACCCGCGCCTTCCGTCAGCTGGGCATCGGCTACGCCAACCTCGGCGCCCTGCTGATGGCGACCGGCCACGCGTACGACTCCGACGGCGGCCGCGCGCTCGCCGGCGCCATCACCTCCCTGATGACGGGTACGTCGTACAGGCGTTCCGCCGAGCTCGCCGCGGTCGTCGGCCCGTACGACGGCTACGCCCGCAACGCGCAGCCCCACCAGCGCGTCATGCGGCAGCACGCCGACGCCAACACCACGGCCGTCCGCGTGGACGACCTGGACACCCCGATCTGGGCCGCCGCCACGGAGGCCTGGCAGGACGTGGTCCGCCTCGGCGAGAAGAACGGTTTCCGCAACGCGCAGGCCTCCGTCATCGCCCCCACCGGCACCATCGGTCTCGCGATGTCCTGCGACACCACCGGTCTCGAGCCCGACCTCGCGCTGGTCAAGTTCAAGAAGCTGGTCGGCGGCGGCTCGATGCAGATCGTCAACGGCACCGTGCCGCAGGCCCTGCGCCGCCTGGGTTACCAGGAGGAGCAGATCGAGGCGGTCGTCGCCCACATCGCCGAGAACGGCAATGTGATCGACGCCCCGAGCCTCAAGCACGAGCACTACGAGGTCTTCGACTGCGCCATGGGCGAGCGTTCCATCTCCGCGATGGGCCACGTCCGCATGATGGCCGCGATCCAGCCGTGGATCTCCGGCGCGCTCTCCAAGACGGTCAACCTGCCGGAGACGGCGACCGTCGAGGACGTCGAAGAGGTCTACTTCGAGGCGTGGAAGATGGGCGTCAAGGCGCTCGCGATCTACCGCGACAACTGCAAGGTCGGCCAGCCCCTCTCCGCGAAGACCAAGGAGAAGGAAAAGGTCGAGGTCACGGCGAAGGCCGAGGACACCATCCGTACCGCGGTCGAGAAGGTCGTCGAGTACCGCCCGGTCCGCAAGCGTCTGCCCAAGGGCCGTCCCGGCATCACCACCTCCTTCACGGTGGGCGGCGCCGAGGGTTACATGACCGCCAACTCCTACCCGGACGACGGTCTCGGCGAGGTCTTCCTGAAGATGTCGAAGCAGGGTTCCACCCTCGCGGGCATGATGGACGCCTTCTCGATCGCCGTCTCGGTCGGTCTGCAGTACGGCGTGCCCCTGGAGACGTACGTCTCGAAGTTCACCAACATGCGCTTCGAGCCGGCCGGCATGACGGACGACCCGGACGTGCGGATGGCGCAGTCGATCGTCGACTACATCTTCCGCCGCCTCGCGCTGGACTTCCTGCCCTTCGAGACGCGCTCCGCGCTCGGCATCCACTCCGCCGAGGAGCGCCAGCGTCACCTGGAGACGGGCTCCTACGAGCCCTCCGACGACGAGGTCGACGTCGAGGGACTGGCCCAGTCCGCGCCCCTCGCGCAGGAGCTGAAGGCAGTCGCCGCCCCCAAGGTCGAGGCCGTCGCGGCCGAGCCCGCCCCGAGGCAGGTCCACACCAGCGCCGAGCTGGTGGAGATGCAGCTGGGCATCCAGGCGGACGCCCCCCTCTGCTTCTCCTGCGGCACGAAGATGCAGCGGGCCGGTTCCTGCTACATCTGCGAGGGTTGCGGTTCGACGAGCGGCTGCAGCTGACGCCGAGCGCCCCGCGGGCGTGAAATAGCTGGTCAGGGCGGTGGAGTCGTAGTCGGCTCCGCCGCCCTCGGCGTTGGCCGGCCGGGGGCCGCCGTGTCCGGCGGAGGGCCCGTCGGGCGGGGCGTGCGCCGGGGGGCGTGCGCGCCGCGGTGCGATGGTCCGGGCATCGGCGGAATTCGGGTTTCCCGCGAAACGATCAACGGCTAGTCTCCCTCCGCGCGCACGGAGCGCGATGGGGAGGGCGGGGGACATGGCCGACGAGATGACCGGATCGAAAAAGGGCATGGGCGCGGGGGTCCAGGCCGTCGCGGCGGTGGTGCTGGTCGCGGGCGTCACGGGGGGCATATGGGGGCTGTCGCGGGTCTTTCCGCAGAACAACGCCGATGAACCGGCCACCTGCTCCAAGGCGCACGGCACCCGGCCGGCGAAGCACGTCTCCGGTGCGCGGCTGTGCCAGGCGCTGAACCGCGCGGACCTGCCGGCCCTCCTCGGGACGCCCGACGAGCACGCGCAGACGGCCGACGGCGGCGACAGCTTGATCACCCTCGACGGTGGCACCAAGATCGCCAGCCCTGAAGCGAACGTCACCCTGAGGACCTACTCCGTGAAGCTGTCGGCTTCCGAGGACCGGGTTTCCGTCGCCCAGAGTGTCGGTCTGCTGCCGTCGGCTCAGCCGAGGCAGATCCTGGGCCACCCCGCGGTCCTCTACTCGGACCGGACGATCGCCCTCACCTTCGGCTCCGGGAAGGCCGAGACCGGCCCCGGCGGTGTCGCCCGCAGTCTGCTGGTCGCCAGGGACGCGAAGGACGGGGGCGGTTCGTACGAGATCGCCATCTGGCGTCAGGACGACGTCACGCCCGATGACGCGGCACTGTTCCGCGTCGCCGAGACGGTGCTGCCGACCCTCCCGGGCTGGAAGAACGGCTGAGCAGACGACGAGGGCCGTAGCCGGAGGCCGGCGCGGCTCCGGAGGGTAGACGTTCCGCTGTGTCTCACGCCTCCTGCGGGCTGCCCATGACCCTCGCGAAAGTCGCCGGGTCGGTGTCGTAGCCGTGGATGGCCGCGTGGAACGTCCACTCCCCGGAGTGGTCGCGTACGAACTCCCCGATGGTCGCGGCCGTCGCGCCCAGCACGTCGCCGAAGTCGCCCTCCGTCAGGACGGTGTAACCCTCACGCAGGCGGAAGCCGGGGTTGAGGACACCGACGAAGGTCCTCGCCTCGGTGCGCTGCTGGATGAGGACTCCGACGACCACGCGCGCGTAACGGCTGTCCAGGCGGTCGAGCTCCAGGGTCATGACCTCGTCCCAGCCGAAGCCCTTGCCGTCCTTGCTGTCGCGGTTCAGATAGATGGTGCCGTCCGGCGAACGGCTGCCGAAATACACCACATAGGCAGGACTCCCCTGCGGCGCGGACGCCAGATACGTCGCCGCGATGATGTCGAGATCGGTCGCGGGCTCACCTACGGGACTGGGATCCCACTTGATCGCCAACTCGGCCTTGCGAATACCCTTGTTGAGACCGTTCACCGGATGTCCCCTCCCCGTTTCCCAAAGGTCGCCGGACCAACTCCCCTGAGAGTAGGGCCGGTTGTCCATCGTGCCATGCGTGCCGGGGGGTTCGCCCGGATCCACTGGGCCGGAGCGTGACCGGCGCCACGTTCCGGGGCCTTACGATGGCGCGGTGCTGGTCAAGTGGATTCGCTGCACCGTGGTCGATCGCCGCGGTTTCGAACGGGGGCAGCGAAAGTGGGCGGGGCTTCTGGGGGAGCCGGGATTCCGGGGACAGGGCGGAGGGTGGAGTGTGGGGCGGTCCGGCGTCGCGCACATCTTCTCCTTCTGGGAGAGCCGTGCCTTCTACGACTCCTTCATGGCCCGGTCCCATGACCGGCTCGCCGCCGCGCAGTCGGGCACTTTCAAGGATTCCCAGGTCAAGCTGTTCGACTACCGCTTCGACGTGAAGACCGGCTTCGAGCCGCGCTTCACGGACTCCGATGTGGTCCGGGTCGCGCACTGCCGTGTCCACGAGGACCGCGCCGAGCACTTCGCGCTCATGCAGGAGAAGGTCTGGAACCCCGCGATGGCCGGTTCGCCCGGCATGGTGCGGGGCATGTTCGGCGAGGCGCCCGGCAGCGAGTTCATGGTCCTGTCCATGTGGCGGTCGGCCGCCGAGCACGGCAAGTACCGCGCGGAGCGGGTGGAGAGGCTGGCGCTGCGCGCCCAGATCGAGGCCGACATAGCCGCCCTCGCGGGCGACATCGTGCAGTTGGAACCCGGCTGGATCGTCTGACGGCACCCTTCCGCCGGGGACCATGAAGTGTGGGAACGGTGTGACCTGCGCCGTATGCGGCCCGTACGACTGCTCGAACAGCCCCGGCACGATCTAGGGTCTTGGCATGGCACGACCACGGCGCATCGTCCTTGTCCGGCACGGCGAGTCGGTGGGCAATGCCGATGACACCGTGTACGAACGCGAGCCCGACCACGCTCTGGCGCTCACCGAGACGGGGTGGCGGCAGGCGGAGGACACCGGCAAACGGCTGCGCGAGATCTTCGGCAGCGAGCGCGTAAGCGTTTACGTCTCCCCGTACCGCCGCACCCACGAGACGTTCCGCGCCTTCCACCTCGACCCCGGGCTCGTCCGGGTACGCGAGGAGCCGCGACTGCGGGAGCAGGACTGGGGCAACTGGCAGGACCGTGACGACGTACGTCTCCAGAAGGCCTATCGCGACGCGTACGGGCACTTCTTCTACAGGTTCGCGCAAGGCGAGTCCGGTGCCGATGTCTACGACCGGGTCGGCGGCTTCCTGGAGAGCCTGTACCGGAGCTTCGAGGCCCCCGACCACCCGCCGAACGTGCTCCTGGTGACCCATGGCCTGGCCATGCGGCTGTTCTGCATGCGCTGGTTCCACTGGACGGTCGCCGAGTTCGAGTCGCTCTCCAATCCGGGGAACGGAGAGATGCGGATGCTCGTTCTGGGGGAGGACGGCAGATACACCATCGACCGTCCTTTCGAGCAGTGGCGTGATCCGGAATCGTACGGAGCCACCGGATAGAGTGGCAGGGCGATGATCGCTGACTCCTCTCCCGACGGGCGCTTCGAGCGCGCCCTCGCCAGCCTGCGCGGACTCGCGGTGGGGGACGCGCTGGGCTCACAGTTCTTCGTGCCCGCGAACTACCCGCTGCTGAAGCGCCGAGAGCTGCCGCCGCAACCCTGGCAGTGGACCGACGACACCGAAATGGCCTGCTCCGTAGTCGCGGTTCTGGCCACGCACCGCCGCGTCGACCAGGACGAACTGGCCCGCTCCTTCGCCGAGCACCACGACTTCGACCGGGGTTACGGCCCGGCGGTCAATCGGCTGCTGCGGCTGATCCGGGAGGGCGGCGACTGGCGGGAGCTGGCGTCGGCCCTCTTCAAGGGACAGGGCTCCTGGGGCAACGGCGCCGCGATGCGGATCGCCCCCCTGGGCGCCTGGTACGCCGACGATCCCGAACAGGCGACCCACCAGGCGGAGATCTCCGCCTATCCCACCCACCAGCACCGTGAGGCCGTGGTCGGCGCCATGGCCGTCGCCGCGGCCGCCGCGCTGGCCGCCGATCCGGCGGGCCCGCCGAGCGCCGAGGCCCTGCTCGACGGCGTCATCGCGCTCGTACCGCGCAGCGCGGTGGGCGCCGGGCTGCGGCGCGCCCGGGACATGCTCGACTACGGGGACGCCGGGACCGTGGCCGCCGTGCTGGGCTGCGGGCGGCGTACGTCGGCCCACGACACCGTTCCCTTCGCCCTCTGGTCGGCCGCCCGTGCCCTGGGTGACTACGAAGAGGGCTTCTGGGTCACCGCCCAGGTCGGCGGCGACGTGGACACGACCTGCTCCATCGTGGGCGGGGTGGTCGCCTCCGGGAAGGCCGGAGCGCCACCAGGGGCGTGGCTGGAAGCCACGGAGGCGCTGCCGGAATGGCTGCCGGGGCTCGCGTCCGGGCGCACGGCCGGCGACGCGTAGGGCGTACGGCAGGGGGGTTCCCGGGCCGCTGTAGCAGCGGGCGGCGCGTGGGCGCGGGCCGCGGTTGGAACGGCCCGGCTTCGGAGCGGCCTCGGAGGGCCCCGGGAAGCTGTTCGGCGGGTCGGCCTCGCGAGAGCGGTCCCTGGGGATCCCTGAGCTGTGTCACAGGCTTGCTACAGCCACGCAGCCCCATCCTGAGCGGCTGTGCCCGTGGATACCCTGTGCGCCACGCCCGCCCGTTGATCATGGCGGGCGTGTGCCGACGAGACGCCGGTCGGCAGCCTCCCCGCCGCAGTGGCGCGATGTGGGCTGCCCGGCGACCGGCTGGGAGGGGATCCCTTGTCCGACATACCGTCCACGCCCGAGCCCGGAGACGAGGCATCGGCGCAGTGGAAGAGCCCGGAGGCGGGCAAGGAGACCCCGGAAGCCGAGTCTCGGCTTCCGGAGGCATCGGAGCCGGAGAGTTCCAGGGTTCCGGTCGCACCGGGGGCCACGCCGACCCCCGGTTCCTGGTCGGCCGACCTTCGGTTCACGTCACCCGCCCCGGTGCGGACGCCGACGCTGTGGGCCGTGCTCGCGACCGGGGTGCTGAGCATGCTGCTCCTCGACGGCGGTCTGGCGATCAACCTCCTGCTGGTCGCGATTCCCGCCTCGTTCGCCGCGTACTTCTCGGGCCGGGCCGCAGGACGCTCCACGCGCGCGTGGAGCCTGGTCTGGGGCATCGGCGGTATCGGCCTGCTGACCGTGCCCGCTCTGCGGGACGCGGACTGGCCTTCGTTCCTCGCCGTCGTGACGGCGATCGCGCTCGGTTCGCTCGCACTGAACGGCGGACGCACCTGGCCCGCCGTTCTGCTGGGCCCCATCGGCGTGCTCAACTCCTTGGTCACCGGCCCCGCCTGGGGCTGGCGCGGGTTGCGGGAACGATTCGGCGGTGCTCGTCGCAACGTCGGTGCGGGGCTGCGCGCGCTCGTGGTGAGCGCGGTCCTGCTGCTGGTCTTCGGGGCGCTGTTCGCGGGGGCCGACACGGCCTTCGCCGATCTGCTCGGCGACCTGGTCCCGGACACCTCCGTCTCCGGCGGACCCTGGCGCGTGGTGCTTCTGGTGTTCGGCCTGGCCGGAGCGCTGGCCGTGGCCCACACGGCAGCCGCGCCCGTGCGGTGGGACCGGGTCGTGGTGCCGGCCGGCCGTCCGCGCGACCGCGTCGAGTGGGCCCTGCCGCTGATCGTGCTCACCATGCTCTTCGCGGCCTTCAACGCGGTCCAGCTCGCCGTCCTCTTCGGCGGATACCGCGCCGTACTGAAGAACAACGGCCAGACGTACGCCGAGTACGCGCGCCAGGGCTTCTGGCAGCTGCTGCTCGTCACGCTGCTGACCCTGCTCGTCGTGGTGTTCGCGCTGCGCTGGGCGCCCCGGGACGGCGCGAGCGACCGCAAGCTGGTGCGGGGGGTGCTGGGAACTCTCTGCGGCCTGGCGCTCGTTGTCGTGGCATCCGCTGTGCGACGTATGGACATGTATGTGGAGGCTTATGGACTGACCCGCCTGAGAGTGTCGGTGCTGGCCATGGAGCTGTGGCTGGGCCTGGTCATCGTGCTCATCATGGCGGCCGGTGTGTGGGGTGCCCGCTGGCTGCCCCGCGCCGTCGCGGCCAGTGCGGCGGCGGGCGTGCTCGCGTTCGGGCTGATGTCGCCCGACAGTTTGATCGCCGAGCGCAACGTCCAGCGGTACGAGGACACGGGGAAATTCGACCTCCTGTACGCGCGCGACCTGTCGGCCGACGCCGTACCCGCCCTCGACAGACTCAAGGAGCCGATGCGTTCCTGCGTGCTGAAGTCGATCGCCGACGACCTGGGCAAGGACGACGCCCCTTGGTACGCGACCAGTTGGGGCGAGGCCCGAGCCCGGGACATCCTCCGCGACCGCCCGCCGGCCGTGTCCACCGACTGGAGCGTGTGCAGCAAGTTCGTGGACGCCGTCACGTACCGCTGAGCCGCTTCCCGTCGGGCATGTTCCGAAGGCGAGGGTCCGGCTCGCGCGGCGTGCTCCCGAGCGCCGGGTCGCACTCGCGCCCGCGTCCGTCACCGCGTACCGGCGCGCGGTGAACCGGGGGCACCCTGTGCCAGGGTCCCTCTGCCGAGCTGCCTCGGCAGGGCGCCCGCCCCCGCCTGCGTATGTGGACGGCCGGACCGTGGGAGCCGTGGGTCTCCCGGACCACGGCTCGGCCGTCCGCGGTTCCGTCCTCAGCCTGCGGCGGCCCCCGCCGTGCCGGCGAGAGCTTCCAGATCGCTCTTGCGGACCCTGATCACCAGTGTCGCGGTGATCAGGGCGAGCAGGGCCATCGCCGCCGCCGGCACGAAGGCGGTCGAGATGCCGTGGGCGAGCACCTCATGGCCCCAAGGGGCAGGCAGCTGGTGGGTCTTGGCGAACTGTGCCTTCTGCTCGGCCGAGCCGTCCGCCAGGAACTTCGGCGTCTGGGTCCTCGCCTCGTCGCGGCCGGCCGAACCGAAGACCGTGGTGAGGATGGACAGACCGAGCGAACCGCCCACCTGCTGGGTGACATTGAGCAGACCCGAGGCCGCGCCCGCCTCGTGCTGGGCGACACCGGAGACCGCGGTCACCGTCAGCGTCACGAAGTTCAGGCCCATGCCGAAGCCGAACAGCAGCATCGGGCCGAGGACTCCGCCCGCGTACGAGTCGTCGGGGCTGATGAAGGTCAGCCAGCCGAGTCCGAGGGCGACGAGTGCCGAGCCGGCGACCATGAACGGCTTGGGGCCGAGCACCGGCAGGAACCGCTGCGAAAGACCCGCGCCGACCGCGATCGCGACCGTCACCGGAAGGAAGGCCACACCGGCCGAGATCGGGCTGTACCCCAGCACGTTCTGCACGAAGAGCACGATGTAGAAGAACATGCCGAACATCGCGGCGGCGAGGCTCAGCATGATCACGTACGTGCCCGAACGGTTGCGGTCGGCGAACATCCGCAGCGGGGTGATGGGTTCCCTCGCCCGCGTCTCGATGATCCCGAAGGCCAGCAGCAGGGCCACGGCCGCGCCGAACGACCCGATCGTGAGGCCGTCCCGCCAGCCGTTCTCCGCGGCGCGGATGAAGCCGTAGACCAGGGACGCCATGCCGGCCGTCGAAGTGAGCGCCCCCGCGACGTCGAAGCGTCCAGGGTGGCGTCGGGACTCGTTGATGTACATCGGTGTGAGGACGGCGATCAGGATGCCGATGGGCACGTTGACGAAGAGGACCCACCGCCAGTCGAGCCACTCCGTGAGCATGCCTCCGGCGAGCAGACCGATGGCCCCACCGCCCGCCGAGACGGTCGCGAAGACGGCGAACGCCCGGTTCCGCTCCGGGCCTTCGGGGAATGTGGTCGTGATCAGGGCCAGCGACGTCGGCGAGGCGATCGCGCCACCGACGCCCTGCAGGGCGCGAGCCGCCAGCAACTGCCAAGGTTCCTGGGCGAGTCCGCCGAGCAGCGAGGCGAAGGTGAACAGCAGGATGCCGGTCATGAAGACCCGGCGCCGGCCGAGGATGTCACCGGCCCGTGCACCGAGAAGCAGCAGGCCACCGAAGGTGAGGGTGTACGAACTGACCACCCACGTAAGGTCGGTCGTACTGAAGTCGAGCGCGTCTTGAATGTGCGGGAGCGCGATGTTCACAATCGTCGCGTCGAGTACCACCATGAGTTGGCAGGCCGCGATGACGGCGAGCGCGATGCCGGGATGTCCTTCCCGGCGTGCCGCACCTGGCTTGGTGTCCTGAATCAACTGAGAGGTCGTCATTACGCTTCCCCCACAAGTGCGTTAGTGAACGCTCGCGTTCACTTTCGCGTCAACGGTAGTGAGTCCCCGTCAGTGAACGCAAGCGTTCACTGCATCCGCTGCCCGACGCCGTCGATCCGATCGCCCGCTCACGCACGAAAAGCCCGAACCTCCCCGAATTCCGCTCCCCTGTACGACGGAGACACTCTGATGGTTACTTCGCGTTGGACGGCCGCCCCCGCTCAGGCGCCCTCCTCGCGCCGGCGCGGTGCCGTGCTCGAGCGCGCGATCCTGGAAGCCGCGCTGGAACAGCTCGGCGCGGTCGGCTGGAACGGCCTCACCATGGAGGGCGTGGCCGCGCGCGCTCGGACAGGCAAGGCCGCGGTCTACCGCCGCTGGCCGTCCAGGGAGGACCTGGTCGCGGACGCGCTCCAGGCCGGACTGCCGGACCTGACGGAGGCTCCCGACCTCGGTGGTGTCCGGGAGGATCTGCTGGAAGTGTGCCGACGCGTACGCGAGGCGATGTTCTCGCCGCCGGGAATCGCGCTTCGATCGGTGCTTCACGCATGCGATGTGACGCAGGCCGAGCGCTTCAGTCAGGTGATCGTCGGCGGAGTCGTCGAACCCACCCTGGGCCTGCTCCGCGAGGTCGTTCAGCGTGGAATCGCCCGGGGAGAGGTGCGTCCCGACGCCGCGAACTCGTACGTCTTCGATGCCGTACCGGCGATGATGATGTACCGCTCCAAGGTGTGCGCGAGTGAATGGAGCGACCAGGATCTCCAGGAGATGATCGACCAGATGATGGTCCCGCTGCTGTGTGTGCGGGTCGGCTGACCGGCGTGTGCGGGCCGGCTGGGCGGCTTGACCGGGCGCGCTGACCGGTTCCGGGCCGGGCTCCGCGGCGGCTCGGGGAACCTGGGTGTCGCGAGGTGCTCCGGGCGGCGTAGTCTGAGTTCGCCATGCCGTACGAACCCCCCACTCACACCGTCGAGCGCTCCCTCCGCGCCACGACCGGAGCGAAGGTCATTGCCGGTGTCGACGAGGTGGGGCGCGGTGCCTGGGCCGGCCCCGTCACCGTCTGCGCCGCCGTCACCGGACTGCGCCGCCCGCCCGAGGGTCTCACCGACTCCAAGCTCCTGACCGTCAAGCGCCGGACCGTGCTCGCCGTGGAGTTGGAGAAATGGGTGACGGCGTACGCCCTCGGGCACGCCTCCCCGGAGGAGATCGACCAACTGGGGATGACGGCCGCCCTGCGCCTCGCGGCCGTACGCGCCCTGGAGACCTTGCCGGTCCGCCCGGACGCGGTCATCCTCGACGGGAAGCACGACTATCTCGGCGCTCCCTGGCGGGTCCGTACGGTGATCAAGGGCGACCAGTCCTGTGTCTCCGTCGCGGCGGCCTCGGTGATCGCCAAGGTTCAGCGCGACAAAATGATGGCCGAACTGGGCATCGACCATGCAGACTTCGGCTTTGCGGCCAACGCCGGGTACCCGTCGCCGGTCCACAAAGCCGCGCTGGAGGAGCGGGGACCCACCCCGTACCACCGGTTGTCGTGGGCGTATCTTGATGCGCTGCCCCAGTGGCGGCACCTCAAGAAGGCCCGCAGCTGGGCGGACGGAAGCGTTCCGGAGATCGAGGGCCAGCTCGGCTTCGATTTCTGACGATTCCGTTCGCACTCATGTGCCACACGCCGAGGTGGGTCGCACCGGCGTTTGATAGATATCACCTCATGCCTCTCATTCCCGAGGAGCCTCAGATTCACGAGAGTGCCCAGGGTCCCCGCGTCACTCCGGCCAGTGGCCGCACCGCGCCGACCCCCCGCCCCGTACCCGGTCCCCGTCCCGCGGCTCCGCCGCGTCCCGGCCGTCCGGGTCCTGTCCGGCCGATGCCGGCCCAACGCACCCCGCGCGAGCCCGTCGTGGCCACGCCGGGGCCGTCCGTCAAGGCGGCCGCACCCGCTGCCGTCACCCCGCAGATCCAGCTTGTCCCGGCCTCGGCCGAGGGCGCGCTGGACGCGGCCGAAGAAGCCGTCGACCTGCTGCTGGAGTCGGGCCGCGCCCCGGGTGAGGTGCTGGTGATCACCACCGGCGACCCGCACCCGTGGGCCGCGCACGAACTCTCCTTCGGCGAGGCCGCTTACTGGGCGCAGCACGACGCCGGCGACGACGTCTTCTACGCCGACGCCACTGCCGTGCGCCGGGCCGCTTCCCGTCCCGTGGTCGTGGTCGCGGTCAACGGCGGTTCCGGCGAGGCTGCCGCCACCGCCCTGCCGCTGGCCCTCGGCCGGGCCGGTGCCCTGCTGATCGTCTGCGGCGACCCGCAGCAGATCAACTCGGTCCTGGCCGCGGGCGTCTGAGCGCGTTCCGGACCCGGTCCGGAACGCGCCCGGCGGGACGCTGAGGGTGCCGCCTGCGGCGGCACCTGCACGGCGGTCGTTTCGGCGTACCCTGCAACGCGTCCACGCCGGCAGGGCGCTGCCCGCCACTCGTTCGTGTGGTGCGAGGTGCCTTCGCGCACGCCCGCCCGCCGGCTGCGGAATCTCCCGCTCCCGGCGGTCGTCACGGTGGGGGCCCACCACTTTCCGCGTCCGCATTCCGTGCCCGCCGCCTGGTGCGGTACGGGCACATCGCCTGGCGTATGCGTAACCCCCGGCGTTCGCCCGTTGCCCGGTCGGCGTGCCCTCTCTGGACCGGGAACCCGGGCGCGCCCCACATTCGAGCCGCGCGTCCGTGGCGTATCCGTGCATGAGCGGTACGGCCCTGGAGCGGGCCGTCGACGGTGTGCGGCCCGCCTTCCCCCGGGCGGGCCGGTACCGCGACTCGTCCGCGTGTCAGCGAGCGGCTGCCCGGCGCATGACCTCCGACGCGACGCCTCCCGTGCGGGGCAGCGGCGGCAGCACCTCGCCCACGAAGAACTCCGGCGGTGAATCCGAGTTGGGGCGGCGCCCGCCGCGGCCTTCGCCGAGAACCTGCCAGCCGTCACGCGTCAGGGTGATGTACGCCCCGCACCGCAGTCCGTGGAGCGTGCAGGCATCCCGTAGTCCCCACATCCAGGCCCCGTCCTCCTCCGTCCAGCGCGCGTCGCCGTCCCGGCAGTACAGCAGCACGGCCGTGCGCGCGGGAGAGCGGCGCCGCAGGTCGTGCGGGATGACCCGGCGCAGCTGAGCGAGCAGCGCGTTGCGGAACATCCAGCCGTCGGCCGGTGCCGAACGCCGTGTGAAGGAGGCGCTCGCCATCAGCCGCTCGTCCTGGTCGAGGACCGCGACGACCGCCGTCGACGGTCTGGGCCGGTGCCGAGCGTGAAGGCCGCTCACGACCTCACGAGGATCGCGCAGAAGCGGAATTCCGGCCGAGGCCCATTCGGCGGGTTCCAGCATGCGGGTCAGTGGATTGGTGGAAGCGGCGGACAGGTCGGGAGACGTCGACATGGATGCCGCCGAGGACGGAGCGAATCCGAAGGTCACGGTCCTCCCTTCGGCTACGTGCCCATACAGTGGGCGGGGTCGGACTTGGGGGAATGGCACGCCGCAGCGGAGCCCTACCGGACCACGGGCAAACCGTGCGGGGAGCGGACCTCAATTCTTCCTGTCGAACTGGGTTGCGGCAACGAGCAATTGGGGCCACAGACCGTTTTCGGGCGGTTAGTGCCTTATATACCTGCCCGGTGTTTCGAATCGCGACACGCGAGTCACGCCTGTACGGCGAGGACCAGCGGCAACACTGCCTGGGCACCCGCTCTGCGAAGCATCCGCGATGTCACCGCCAGCGTCCAGCCCGTCTCCGTGGCATCGTCCACCAGCAGCACCGGACCACCGGCTTCCTTCAAGGCTTCGGCCAGCATCGGCGGCACCGTCAGGGCCCCGTCCAGCGCCTTCAGCCGCTGAGCGCTGTTGCTCCGGGAGATCTGCGCCGCCTCGCCGACGTACTCCACGGATCCCAGCAGCGGCAGCCGGCCGATCTCCGCGATCCGCGCACCGAGCGACCGGATCAGCTGCGGCCGTGAGCGCGAGGCGATGGTCACCACGCCGACCGGGCGCGGCTGCGCGTCGGGCTGCCCGGAGGCCCAGCCGCCGGGGCCCTTCGCCCAGTCGGCCAGGACGCCGACCACGGCCTTCGCGACATCGTCCGGAACGGGCCCGTCCGGGGCCTGCGGGGCGAGCATCGGCCGCAGTCGGTTGCCCCAGCCGATGTCCGAGAGTCGTCCCAGGGCACGTCCCGGAGCGGCCTGTTCGCCGGCCGGGATACGTCCCTTCAGCTCGACGCCGATCGCCGCCAGCCCGGTCGGCCACATCTTGCGGGGCTCGACGTCGACGCCCGCGCGGCCGAGCTCGCCGTTCGCCGCGTCCAGCGCGGCCGGGGACACCGCAGCCTGGAACCGGCCGCCGGCGCAGTTGTCGCAGCGCCCGCAGGGTACGGCTTCCTCGTCGTCCAGCTGCCGCCGGAGGAACTCCATTCGGCAGCCGGTCGTCGATACGTAGTCCCGCATCGCCTGCTGCTCCGTCGCCCGCTGCTTGGCGACCCAGGCGTAGCGCTCGGTGTCGTACGTCCAGGGTGAGCCCGTGGAGATCCAGCCGCCCTTGACCCGGTGGACGGCTCCGTCGACGTCGAGCACCTTGAGCATGGTCTCGAGGCGGGACCTGCGCAGTTCCACCAGCGGTTCGAGCGCGGGCAGGGAGAGCGGGCGCTCGGCCCGGGCCAGCACGTCCAGGGTGCGTCGCACCTGCTCCTCCGGGGGGAAGGCGATCGAGGCGAAGTACTCCCAGATCGCCTGGTCCTCCTTGCCCGGCAGGAGCAGCACCTCCGCGTGCTCCACACCGCGGCCCGCGCGTCCCACCTGCTGGTAGTAGGCGATCGGGGAGGAGGGGGAGCCCAGGTGGACCACGAAGCCCAGGTCGGGCTTGTCGAAGCCCATGCCCAGTGCCGACGTGGCGATCAGGGCCTTGACGCGGTTGGCGAGCAGGTCTTCTTCGGCCTGCTGGCGGTCCGCGTTCTCCGTCTTCCCGGTGTACGACGCCACGGTGTACCCGCTCTGGCGGAGGAAGGCGGTGACCTCCTCGGCCGCTGCCACGGTGAGCGTGTAGATGATGCCGGAGCCCGGCAGGTCGTTCAGATGCTCCGCCAGCCAGGCCATCCGGTGCGCGGCGTCCGGCAGCCGCAGCACGCCGAGGCTCAGGCTCTCCCGGTCCAGCGGGCCGCGCAGGACCAGCGCGTCGGTGCTCACTCCCGTGCCCAGCTGCTCGGCGACATCGGCCGTCACGCGCGCGTTGGCCGTCGCCGTGGTGGCCAGCACCGGGGTGTCGGGCGGGAGGTCGGCGAGCATGGTGCGCAGCCGGCGGTAGTCCGGCCGGAAATCGTGGCCCCAGTCGGAGATGCAGTGCGCCTCGTCCACCACCAGGAGGCCGGTGGCCGCGGCCAGCTTGGGCAGCACCTGGTCGCGGAAGTCGGGATTGTTCAGCCGCTCCGGACTCACCAGGAGGACGTCGACCTCGCTCGCCGCCACCTCGGCCTGGACGGTCTCCCACTCCTCCGTATTGGATGAGTTGATCGTCCGTGCGCGGATTCCGGCGCGGGCCGCCGCCTCCACCTGGTTGCGCATCAGCGCGAGAAGCGGCGAGACGATCACTGTGGGCCCGGCGCCCAGCTCGCGCAGCAGCGCGGTCGCGACGAAGTACACCGCGGACTTGCCCCAGCCGGTGCGCTGCACTACCAGCGCTCGGCGCTTGTCGGCCACCAGCGCCTCGATGGCGCGCCACTGGTCCTCGCGCAGCCGCGCCTCGCCCGCCCGGGCGCCGACCAGGCGGGCCAGGACGGCATCGGCCGCGGCCCGGAGGTCTTCGCGGGCGGCGTGATGTGCGTTGTCAGTGACTGCTGGTCGCGGGTCTTCGTTGGTCATGGCTCCATGCAACCCGATGGGTCTGACATAGCGCGAACGAACCGTCGAGCTGTGGACAACTTCTGTCGTGATCATGGCGATGGTTATCCACAGGTCTAACCGGAATCTCGTGATCCGCGGGATGGTCACCGCATGACGAATCACGACGAAGCGACCGGCACGTCCGGCGACGAGAACATCAGCGCGGTCGGCGGATGCGGCTGGAACCCCGGCCGCGACCGGTCCGGCGGCGAAGACGATCACCGCGGCGGGAGCGGGCCGGGCGGCCGCGCCGACGGGGCTGACAGGGCTGACGACGGGTGGGGCGGTCCGGGCGGCCGGTCCGGACGCGAGAGCCGGGACCGGCCGGGCAGGCAGGCGGACCCGGAGGTCCCTGGCGGTACGGCCATTCCCGGCGGGCTGCACCACGGGGGCGGCGTGGGCCGTAGCCGCGACGACCACCACGCGGGCGTCGCCGGCCTCCCGGGCGGGGAGCACCAGGTGACGCTCCGTACCCCGGCAGAGCTGGCCGACGCGCTGCCCTACCTTCTCGGGTACCGCCCCGAGGACAGCATCGTGCTGGTCGCCCTGCACGACCGGGAGCGGCGAGGCCGCTTCGGCGGCCGGGCCCGCCTCGGCATCCCCGCCCACGCCGAGGACTGGCCGTCCGTCTCCGACCAGCTGGCACAAGGGCTGGTGAAAGGGAGCGAGCGCCGAGGCGCCCGCCCCGAGAGCATGGTCGCGTACCTCTGTCAGGAACCGGGAAGCGGTGAATCGGGGCGGGAGGTCATGGAACGCCTGCGCCCGCTCGCGCAACTGCTGCGGACGGCCTGCGGACGCCTCGACGTTCCGGTGATCGAGGCCCTCTGCATCTCCGACGGCCGCTTCTGGTCGTACACCTGCCCGGGACAGGGGTGCTGCCCGGCCGAGGGCACGTCGATGGGGCTGCCGGGGACGTCAGTCCTCGCCGCCGCCGCGACATACGCGGGACTTCAGGTGCGCGGAACCCTGAAGGACCTGACAGCCAGGCTTCTTCCCTGGGAGTCCACCGCCGCGCTCGGCCAGGAAGTGGCCCTCGATGCGGCCAGCATGGCCCTCGTGCCGAGGATCCTGGAGGACGACAGCCGCGCGGAGGTGGCCGAGGAAGCCCTCGCACTGGCCCGGCGGATCAGGGACCGGCTCGCAGCCGGTTCCCCCGTGTCCGGCACGCGTCCGTCGGACCTGCGCGACGACGGACTCCTGGAGAACGACGAGGCCGCCACACTGATCCTCGGCCTCCAGGACCGCACGACCCGTGACCGTGCCGCCCAGTGGATGGAGGGCGACGAGGCCGCCCCGGCGTTGCGTCTGTGGCGGGCACTTGCCCGCCGCTGTGTCGGTCCCTACCGCGAGCACGCCGCGGCACCCCTCACCCTCGCGGGATGGGTCGCCTGGTCGATGGGAGACGAACTGGAGGCACGAGAGGCGCTCGCCATGGCGCTCGGCGCCGATCCCGACTATCTGTTCGCCCGGCTTCTCCACCAGGCATGCAATGAGGGCCTGGATCCGGAATCCGTCCGGCGCTGCCTGCGCGCGGAGCGTGCTGGCCATGGCCCGACGGACGCGGAGCAGTCGACGGATTCCGGCACTGCGCCCTCGGCGGCCGACCCGACGCGTACCGCCCGTGTTCCGGACACCCCGTCCTCGACGCCCGCCACCCGGCGCCGCCGCAGGCCCCGTCCGACCGTGAACACCGGAAGCGGACCGGGCCGACGCGGTCCCGGTGCCACGCGTGCCCAAGGGTGTCGTCCGGCCGGCGACGCGTCGCCGGCAGGGGAACGACCGGCGCGAGCGGCGGACAGGGCGGACGGCCGACTGCGCGCGCGGGGCGACAACGGTCGGCGAGGTGCGGGGGAGGACGGGTGAGCGGCTGGGGCACAGCACGACTGGACGGGCCAGGGACGACGACCGGTCGGGCCGCTCGGCCGAGGTCGGACGGGATTCCCTAGGCCCCCCGGGCTGGCCGCGTCCGGATTCTCCGACTGCCGACCGGCGCGTTTCCCGGCAGTCACGTCACCTTCTGTGTGGTCGGCCTCCGCTCGACGGGTGTTCGTGGGACCGGCGGTCCGTCCCACCGCCATTCGGTCGGCTTCCCGGAGGAAAGGCGTGACCCCGGACAGGGCTGCCCCGTTCACCTGAGTGGCGGAATCCGTGGCCGGATTCCGCCGCCGCAACGCCCGCGACCCTGCGGAGCCCCCACCAGGAGCCGAGCGCGCTCCAGCCGCACCGAGCGCGGAGGAAGCCACCCCATGCACTTGCCCCATCCGTCCTCGGCCCCCGACGGCGGCCGTCCGTCCGGGCACGAGTCCGCCCAGCCCGTCAGACGTGGGGGCGCCCCGGCGCCCCCACGTCCGGGCCACGACGCCGGTGCGCCCTCCCTCCCGGGAGGTCGCGTCACCGGCGTTCCCCGGACGTCCCTCCCCGTGCCGGGCCGACCGGCGGACCTGCCGCCCGCCCACACGACCCTGATCTGTGTCGCTCTTCCAGGACTGGTGATCTCCACGGAGGAGGGACAACTGACCGGCCGTGGGCTGGAGGGCTTCTACATGGCGGGCCGGCGGATACTGTCCCGCTGCCAGGTCCGGGTCGCGGGCCGGGAACCGCTCGTGGTGCAGGCCCGGATGGTCGCGGCCGACCGGGCCCGCTTCGTGGGTACCCTGCGCGCTTCCCCCGACGCCGGCCCGGACCCGGACGTCGTCGTCGAGACAACACGCCATGCGGACGGCACCGAGCTGATCACCCTGCGCAGCTCGGCCCCCAGGGCACTGCGCCTGCCCGTCGAGGTCGCCCTCGGGACGGATCTCGCGGAACTGGGCGACGTCGCCTCGGGCCGTGCCGGACCCGAGCTGCCGGCCAGCGTTCACGCCGCCGGCCTGCGCTGGTCCTGCCCGACGGGATACGTGACCGTCACCGCCGACCCGCCACCCGCCGACGCCCTGGCCTCGGCGGGACTGCTGCGCTGGGAACTCGAACTGCCGCCGGGCGGCATCCTCACCGTGGAACTGCGCGTCCGGCCGGACGGCCAGGGGCCGATCAGAGCCGTGGGTCGCGGCGCCGCGAGCCCATTTGCGGAGGCCCGCGTGCTGAGCGACGAGCCCGGGGCCGAAGCGCTCCTGCGCACCTGCGTCGATGACCTCAGGGCCCTGCTGCTGCGCGACCCCCGCCATCCGGCCGACACGCACCTCGCGGCGGGAGCTCCCTGGCGCTGCGGGCTGGCACCGGCCGAGGCACTGGCCGCGGCCCGGATGACCCTGCCGCTCGGCACGCGCCTCGCCGCGGGCACGCTGCGGACCCTCGCCCGCACCCAGCTCACCGGTCCCGGACCGCGCTCCGGACTGATTCCGGGCCCCCTCCGGGACAGCGGGCCGCACCTGCCGCCGGGCTGCGCGGCGACCGAGGCGACCCTGCTCTTCCCCGTGCTCCTGGCGGAGGCCCGTCGCTGGGGGCTGGCCGAGCGGGAGGTCGAGGAACTGCTGCCCGCGGCCGAGCGGTGCCTGGAGTGGCTGCGAACCACGGTCGGCGACAGCACGTATCTGCCCGACCCGCAGCCGGGCGGACCGTTCCGCTGCGAGACGCAGGCACACGCGCATCGCGCGGCGCTGCTCGGCGCCGATCTGCTCGACGCGCACGGCCGGACGGGTGGCACGGGTCTGCGCCAGTGGGCCCAGGCGTTGCGGACGGCGTTCCGTGACGACTTCTGGGTCGAGGACCTGGTCGGTGGCCGACCGGCCGCCGCACGCACCCCGGACGGGCGCCTCGTGCCCCCGCTCGCTTCGAGCACCGCCCATCTCCTCGACACCGGTCTGCTGGGCTCCGGAGAGCTGGCCCCGGGGCTGCTCGACAAGGCGCGGACCGAACAGCTCGCGCGGCTGCTCGGCGGCCCGGCCATGGACTCGGGCTGGGGGTTGCGCAGCCTCGGGGCGAAGGAGGCGGCGTACAACCCGTTCGGCCATCGCGGCGGGGCCGTGCGCGTCCAGGAGACGGCCGTCGCCGTCACGGGGCTCGCCGCCGCGGGCTACGAGACGGAGGCCGGCGCACTCCTGCATGGCGTACTGGCGGCCGCCGACTCCTTCGGCAACCGGCTGCCCGAGATGTACGCGGGGGAGCAGCGCACGCGGGGGAGCGCTCCGCTTCCCCATCCGGCCGCCTCTCGGCCCGCGGCCACCTCCGCGGCCGCCGGGGTGCTGCTGCTCACCTCCCTGGCCGGTATCCGCCCCGATGCGCCCGCCGGAACGGTGACCCTGCGCCCGTTCCGGGCTGCGCCCCTGGGCGAGATCGCGCTGACGGGCCTGCGGATCTCGGGTGCCCCCTTCTCCGTACACGTCAGCAGACTCGGTCTCGCCACGGTCGAGGAGGCCGGCGACGGACTGCAGTTGGGGATGTGACGTAGCGGGACGTGTCTCGGACCGGGGGTTCGCGGCGGCGGGATGCCGCATCGGACGGAAGCCGATCAACCATGGACAGGGCTCCCGAAGGAGGTGTTTATCGTCAGGCAGACGACTATGATCGCGGCATGCCCTACGACCCGTCAGCCTTTCCGCCCTTCGCCGTGACCGTGGACCTGGTCGTGCTGACCGTGCGCCGCCATGCCCTGTGCGCGTTGGCGGTACGGCGGGGCGAGCAGCCGTTCCAGGGGCGATGGGCACTGCCCGGCGGCTTCGTACGGACCGACGAGGACCTAGCCCAGGCCGCGGCACGCGAGCTCGCCGAGGAGACGGGCCTGTGCGCCCACGACCCCTCCGTGCCCGCGCAGGACAACGGCGCGCACCTGGAGCAGCTCGCGACCTACGGCGACCCCAAGCGTGACCCCCGGATGCGCGTGGTCAGCGTCGCGCATCTCGCCCTCGCCCCCGACCTGCCCGCGCCCCGGGCGGGCGGCGACGCGAACAGCGCACGCTGGGCACCCGTCGAGGAACTGCTGCAACAGGGCGGGTACGGGCGCGACGGGGAACAGGCGGCACCCCTCGCCTTCGATCACGCGCAGATCCTCTCGGACGGCGTGGAGCGCGCCCGGTCCAAGATCGAGTACTCGTCGCTGGCGACCGCCTTCTGCCCGACCGAGTTCACCGTGGGCGAGCTGCGCCGCGTCTACGAGGCCGTGTGGGGGGTGGCGCTCGACCCGCGCAACTTCCACCGCAAGGTGACCGGCACGCCGGGCTTCCTCGTGCCCACCGGCGGCACAACCACCCGCCAGGGCGGCCGCCCAGCCCAGTTGTTCCGCGCGGGCGGGGCCACGCTGCTCAACCCGCCGATGCTGCGCCCCGAGGTCTGAGAAGGGCGGCGAGCACGGTTTTGGGCCCCAAAACCCTTGCGTGTCCGCACGAGCCGCGAGGCCCGGCGGAGACGAGCCGCATGGTGCCCGGAAAATCGCAAATGTCGCGCTATCTTGCTTTGAGTGATCCAGGCCATCGGACTGACCAGCAACACCCGCAAGACGCGTCCGCCCGCCGTTGACGACGTGTCCTTCGAGGCACGCGCGGGCCACGTCACAGTGCTCCTCGGAGCCCCGGGCGCGGGCAAGACGACGGCGCTGAAGCTCATGCTCGAACTCCAACAAGGCCGTGGAATCACCTACTTCCGAGGTCGGCCGCTGCATCGGATCCCCCATCCCTCACGCGAAGTCGGCGTGCTCATGGGCGAGGTGCCGGGCCATCCCGCACGCACGGTTCGCGGCCAGCTCCGCATGCTGTGCGCCGCCGCCGGCGTACCGGTGCGCCGTGCGGACGAAGTCCTCGAAGTGGTCGGGCTCGGCAGCCTCTGTGACGAGCGCCTGGGCACACTCTCCCACGGCATGGACCGCAGGCTCGGACTGGCCTGCGCGCTCCTGTCCGACCCGCACACCCTCGTGCTCGACGACCCCGCTGACGGACTGTCCGTCAGAGAGGGGCGCTGGCTGCACGGGATTCTGCGCGCACACGCGACACAGGGCGGCACGGTGCTGTTCGCCACGGACGACCCCAAGGAGGCCGCGCGAACCGCCGACCGGGTCGTCACCCTGGAACAGGGCCGCCTCGTCGCCGACCAGGAGGCCGCGGAGTTCGCCCGCACCCGGCTCCGGCCCCGGGTCGCCGTCCGCAGTCCGCACGCCGCCCGGCTCGGCTCCCTCCTGGCCAAGGAAGCCCGCACGGCGCAGCGCTCCGTCGAAGTCGTGCGCGAGGAGGGCAACCGGCTCTCGGTGTACGGCAGCACCTGCGCCGACGTCGGCGAGACGGCTTTCCGGCACGGCATCCTCGTACACCAACTCGCCGACGAGACGGGCGACATGGGGCTCGCGCCGACCACCCCCGAGGAGGAGGCGGAGCATCCGGCCGATGAGTCGGCCCTCTCCGGGACACCGGCCACGAACGACCTTTCCGCCCTTCCGCCGCCCATCGCCGTACGTCAGGCCCGGAGCCCGCTGCGCCCTCTGCGCTACGAACTGCGCAGAGCCGCCGGTGTCGGCACCGGTTACCTCACCGCGGCCGCCGTTCTCATCACCTCGGTCCTCCTGTCCGTCCTCCTGGCCAGAATCGGTCACACGCCTCAGCCGCGCCTGCTGGCCGCGTGGCCGCGGGAAGTTCCGCTGCCGCCCGCCGCGCTCGGCGCCGGGCTGCTGGGCGCCGTCGCCTTCGGCGAGGAGTTCCGCCACCCCGCCCTGGCCGCGGACCGCGGTACGGTCCCGCGCCGGCTGGGGCTGCTGACCGCCAAGCTCCTCGTCTCCTCGGCCACCGCGCTGGTGCTGGCGTTCCTCACCGTGGGATGCGACCTCGAAATGCTCTACCTCGTCTACGGACGGGAGCTCACCGGAGTTCCGTCGGACTGGCTTTCGCTGAGCGCGAGTTGGTTCGGTCTCGTGGTGGGCTGCGCGTGGGCGGGTGTGCTGGCGGCCGGCATCTTCCGGTCCACCGCCGCCGGGCTCGCGGCGGTGCTCGCAGTGCCTGTCGCAGTCGTACCGCTCGTACAAAAGGTCTTGCAGGGGCCGTCTGTGCGGTCGGCGGCCGGGTTCCCGGAGCGGCTTCGGGAACTGGTTCTCATGCAGTGGCCGTTCGGCGGGGAACGCTACCTGGCGGCGGGCGTGCGGGTGCTCGCCCAACCGGTGGGCGGAGCGCTGATGTTGTCGCTGGCCGCTCTGCTCTGCGCATATCTGCTCACGACCCTGCGGAGCCGGGTCCGATGACGACCGTCCGCGCCCTTCCGTTGCCCCTGTGCGCACAACTCCCCGAAGAACGCCCATTTCTTTCCGATAAGGCGTCAATTGCGACGGGGTGAGCGATCACCCTTTCGTGTGCTTTTCACCAAAGACCTCAAGGGAGTTGGAGTCGACGCCGACAAAAGACCCGTGAGTACCCTTGCGCAGACCATGATGACCGCCGCCCGTTCCTCAGACTCCGGCCTGGCCGGACCGGGCGAACTCGACCGTTACCCCTACACCGACGCTTCCGGTGTCGACCGCGTGGGCCCCCCTGTGTGGGAGAGCGCCGAGCCGGAGCTCGGCCGTGTCGGCCGACGCGCCACCGGCAGCCGCGGACGAGGACTGCACGGCCAACTCGTCCAGCAGCTTGGCCAGATGATCGTCTCCGGAGACCTCGGCGCGGACCGTCCGCTCGTGCCCGAGGAGATCGGCCAGCGCTTCGAGGTCTCCCGGACCGTCGTCCGCGAGTCGCTCCGCGTCCTGGAGGCCAAGGGCCTGGTCAGCGCCCGCCCGAACGTCGGCACGCGGGTGCGTCCCGTCAGTGACTGGAACCTTCTGGACCCGGACATCATCGAATGGCGGGCCTTCGGGCCGCAGCGGGACGACCAGCGGCGCGAGCTGGGCGAGCTCCGCTGGACCATCGAGCCGCTCGCCGCGCGCCTCGCGGCCGGACACGGGCGCGAGGAGATCCAGCAGCGGCTGGGCGACATGGTCGAGATCATGGGTCACGCCATGTCGCAGGGTGACTCCCTCACCTTCTCGCGGGCCGACGCCGAGTTCCATTCGCTGCTCATCCAGCTCGCGGGCAACCGGATGCTGGAGCACCTCTCCGGGATCGTCTCGGCGGCGCTCCATGTTTCCGGCAGTCCGGTCACCGGCTGTGACCGGCCGAACGAGGCTTCGCTGGGGCATCACGCCCGCATCGTCGAGGCCCTCGCGGCCGCCGATGGCGCGGCGGCCGAGACTGCCATGCGGCAGCTGCTCACGGTCCACCGCGAGGTGGAGCGTGTCGTGCCCGCGCCGCGCGAGCACTGATCGCGCACCGAGGGTGACGCGGTCCGGAGTGCGTGCGCGTCCGTGGCGTCGCCAGGCCGGCGAACCATCGCTCGTCGGGACCCCATCGAATCCTCCTGGATTCGGCGGGGTCCCGACGGCGCGACTGGGTGGCGGATCATGACCTGACCTGGTCTGACTGGATCTGCCATCTTTTGAGCGCTTACGGGGTGTGACTCGGGCCACGCAGATTGGGCGTAACGCTCTTCGGGGCAGCGCGATGACCTAAGAGGTGATAGCCGAGGAAGGAATACAGCCGCCGTCTGTGGCGCTGTGCATCTTCCCGGCCCCGCCCGCGCCGTCGGCCCATCCCCAGTCGGCGGTCGTCGGTTCCTGTCCACCATGGACGGGGCCGGAAGCCGTTTTTCAACGTTCCGAGAGGTTGTTCGTGTCGGCCAGCACATCCCGTACGCTCCCGCCGGAGATCGCCGAGTCCGTCTCTGTCATGGCGCTCATCGAGCGGGGAAAGGCTGAGGGGCAGATCGCCGGCGATGACGTGCGTCGGGCCTTCGAAGCTGACCAGATTCCGGCCACTCAGTGGAAGAACGTACTGCGCAGCCTCAACCAGATCCTCGAGGAAGAGGGTGTGACGCTGATGGTCAGTGCCGCGGAGCCCAAGCGCACCCGAAAGAGCGTCGCAGCGAAGAGTCCGGCCAAGCGCACCGCCACCAAGACCGTGGCGGCCAAGACGGTGACTGCCAAGAAGGCCACCGCCACCGCGGCTCCGGCTGCCCTCGCCGACGATTCGGCCGAGGACGCGTCCGCAGGCAAGGCCGCTGTAGCCAAGAAGACGACGGCGAAGAAGGCCGTCGCCAAGAAGACGGTCGCCAAGAAGACGGCGGCCAAGAAGACGAGCGCCAAGAAGGACGACGCCGAGCTCGTCGACGACGAGGCGACCGAGGAGACCCCGGGCAAGCCCGGTGCCGAGGAGCCCACCGAGGACGGTGCCCAGGGCTTCGTCCTGTCCGACGAGGACGAGGACGACGCGCCCGCGCAGCAGGTCGCCGCCGCCGGTGCCACCGCCGACCCGGTCAAGGACTACCTCAAGCAGATCGGCAAGGTCCCGCTGCTCAACGCCGAGCAGGAGGTCGAGCTCGCCAAGCGCATCGAGGCCGGTCTGTTCGCCGAGGACAAGCTGGCCAACGCCGACAAGCTCGCTCCCAAGCTCAAGCGCGAGCTGGAGATCATCGCCGAGGACGGCCGCCGCGCCAAGAACCACCTCCTGGAGGCCAACCTCCGTCTGGTGGTCTCCCTGGCCAAGCGTTACACCGGTCGCGGCATGCTCTTCCTGGACCTCATCCAGGAAGGCAACCTCGGTCTGATCCGCGCGGTCGAGAAGTTCGACTACACCAAGGGCTACAAGTTCTCCACGTACGCCACCTGGTGGATCCGTCAGGCGATCACCCGCGCCATGGCCGACCAGGCCCGCACCATCCGTATCCCGGTGCACATGGTCGAGGTCATCAACAAGCTCGCGCGCGTGCAGCGTCAGATGCTCCAGGACCTGGGCCGTGAGCCCACCCCGGAGGAGCTGGCCAAGGAACTCGACATGACCCCCGAGAAGGTCATCGAGGTCCAGAAGTACGGCCGCGAGCCCATCTCGCTGCACACGCCGCTGGGCGAGGACGGCGACAGCGAGTTCGGTGACCTCATCGAGGACTCCGAGGCCGTCGTCCCGGCCGACGCGGTCAGCTTCACACTCCTCCAGGAGCAGCTGCACTCCGTTCTCGACACCCTGTCCGAGCGCGAGGCGGGCGTCGTCTCGATGCGCTTCGGTCTCACCGACGGTCAGCCGAAGACCCTCGACGAGATCGGCAAGGTGTACGGCGTGACCCGTGAGCGGATCCGCCAGATCGAGTCGAAGACCATGTCGAAGCTGCGTCACCCGTCGCGTTCCCAGGTACTGCGCGACTACCTCGACTAGGCCTCGGCCGCACGTCGGCGAGGGCCCGACTCCCTGTGGGGGGTCGGGCCCTCGCTGTATGCGCGGAGTGCGTTCCCTCGCTCACTGGATGACTCTGGGTGTTCCACGACCCTTCCAGTGTGAGGAGCGCGCATGCGCCGTCCCTACGTCCCGACGCTGGCCCTTGCGGCCGCCGCAGCGGTGATACCGCTGACGTCCCCTGCCCTGGCGTCCTCCGACAGCGTTGTCATCGGAAGTCGTCCGGTCCAGATCTCCGAGAGTCCGTGGACGGTCGCGCTGTCCAGCCGTGACCGGTTCGGGGGTACGCGAGCGGGGCAGTTCTGCGGGGGAGTGGTCATCGGTCCGACCAAGGTCCTGACCGCGGCCCACTGTCTCGGGGACGACGTGCTGGGGGCGCCGCCGCGCCAGGCACGCGATCTCAAGGTCATCGCGGGGCGCGAGGACCTGACGGCCGGCGACGGCAAGGAGATCCCCGTACGCGACATCTGGGTCAACCCGCACTACGACAGTGATACGAACGCCGGGGATTTCGGTGTGCTGACGCTCGCCGAGCCGCTGCCGGCCGCCTCCGTGATCCGTATGGCCCCCTCCGGGGACCCGGCGTACGAGCCCGGGACCGCCGCCGTGGTCTACGGCTGGGGCGACCTGACGGGCGGCGGCGACTACGCGAACAGCCTGCGCGCCGCGGATGTACACGTGCTTTCCGACGCCTCGTGCGCGCGGGCCTATCCCGGCAACGAGTCCGGGACCTACGACGCGGTGTCCATGGTCTGCGCCGGCGAGCAGGCGGGCGGCCGTGACGCCTGCCAGGGGGACAGCGGCGGGCCGCTGGTCGCCCAGGGCCGTCTCATCGGCCTGGTGTCGTGGGGGAGCGGCTGTGGGCGCGCAGGGAGCCCGGGCGTCTACACGAGGGTCTCGGAAGTGGCCCAAGCGCTCGACGCGGGTCGCTGAGGGCTCTTGCCGATGCGGTACGAGTGTGGGCGGTCACTCCCTGTGTCCAGGGGATGACCGCCCACCGACCGGCCTGTCGCCGGCACCCGCTCGTCGTTGATGCGAAGGTCAGTGTTCTTCGTCGTTGACGCTTTCGGGAACGGATGTGAGCCGCTCCGTCTCGTCCTGTATCTCAGCGGCGATCTTCTTGAGTTCCGGCTCGAACTTGCGACCGTGGTGGGCGCAGAAGAGCAGTTCTCCGCCGCTCAGGAGGACGACGCGCAGATATGCCTGGGCGCCGCAACGGTCGCAGCGGTCAGCGGCCGTCAGCGGGCTCGCGGGGGTCAGAACAGTAGTCACGTCGCCTCTTCTCTAGCTCGACGAGCTGTCGTACCAGGGTCAACATCCAACCAGGCCGAAAACGTTCCCGCTCGCGGCTTTTCCTCGAAATTTTCTTTCGAGCCGGCTGTCTGCTGCCGGTTGGCGGCGAATGAGCCGTATTGCGTGTCTTCGTGTCTGTACGGGTTCGCGCTGTCTGTCAGGTGTCGGTCCTCCCGGCTGGATTGCCGGTTGTTCATGAGGACGTGCCCGGAGCCTAAATGGTTCATGCCTCGAAGGGAACGTGATATGTACTTCACTCCATCGAGGGATCGAACACCCATGCGACCCTGGACTAGTGTGAGTTCATGCGAGGGTGGTGCTACAACGGCTCTACCAGGCCTCGGTACCCTCTGAGCGGCGACCGAAGCCGGGCCCTTACCCAAAAGGGTCTCCCATGAAATTCAGCGAGGAGCGAACCGCGTGACCGCCGAGACGTCCGTGCCGTCCACAGCGCTGCTGACCGGAGCAGACCGGGACGGTTCCAACTACACCGCGCGGCACCTGCTCGTCCTTGAGGGGCTCGAGGCAGTGCGGAAGCGCCCGGGCATGTACATCGGGTCGACCGACAGCCGCGGCCTGATGCACTGCCTCTGGGAGATCATCGACAACTCCGTGGACGAGGCGCTCGGGGGCTACTGCGACCACATCGACGTCATCCTGCACGACGACGCCTCCGTCGAGGTGCGGGACAACGGCCGTGGCATCCCCGTCGACGTGGAGCCCAAGACCGGCCTCTCCGGCGTCGAGGTCGTCATGACCAAGCTGCACGCGGGCGGCAAGTTCGGTGGCGGCTCGTACGCGGCCTCCGGCGGTCTGCACGGCGTGGGCGCCTCCGTGGTGAACGCGCTCTCCGCCCGGCTGGACGTCGAGGTGGACCGCAACGGCCAGACCCATGCCGTGAGCTTCCGCCGCGGTACCCCGGGAGCCTTCCGGGCCGACGGAGCCGACGCGGCCTTCGACGCGACGAGCGGGCTGCGCAAACTCAAGCGGATCCCGAAGACCCGCACCGGCACCCGCGTGCGCTACTGGGCCGACCGCCAGATCTTCCTCAAGGACGCCAAGCTCTCCCTGGAGCACCTCCACCAGCGTGCCCGCCAGACCGCGTTCCTGGTGCCGGGCCTGACCATCGTCGTCCGTGACGAGTACGGGCTCGGCGACGGCGGCAGCAAGGGCGAGGAGTCGTTCCGCTTCGACGGCGGAATCAGCGAGTTCTGCGAGTACCTGGCCGCCGACAAGCCGGTCTGCGACGTCCTCCGCTTCTCGGGTCAGGGGACCTTCAAGGAGACCGTCCCCGTCCTCGACGATCACGGTCAGATGACTCCGACCGAGGTCACCCGTGAGCTGGGTGTCGATGTCGCGATGCGCTGGGGCACCGGTTACGACACGACCCTGAAGTCGTTCGTGAACATCATCGCCACGCCCAAGGGCGGCACCCATGTCGCCGGCTACGAGCAGGCCGTCGCCAAGACGATGAACGAGGTCCTGCGGGCCAAGAAGCTGCTGCGGGTCGCCGAGGACGACATCGTCAAGGACGACGCGCTGGAGGGCCTCACGGCCGTTGTCACCGTGCGTCTCGCCGAGCCGCAGTTCGAGGGGCAGACGAAGGAGGTCCTCGGGACCTCGGCCGCCCGCCGCATCGTGACGAACGTGGTGACCAAGGAGCTCAAGGCGTTCCTGACCTCCGCGAAGCGGGACGAGGCCGCGCAGGCGCGGGTCGTCATGGAGAAGGCCGTCGCGGCAGCCCGCACGAGGATCGCCGCCCGTCAGCACAAGGACGCGCAGCGCCGGAAGACGGCTCTGGAGTCCTCCTCGCTGCCCGCCAAGCTCGCCGACTGCCGCAGCGACGACGTCGAGCGCAGTGAGCTGTTCATCGTCGAGGGTGACTCCGCGCTGGGTACGGCGAAGCTGGCCCGGAACTCCGAGTTCCAGGCGCTGCTGCCGATCCGGGGCAAGATCCTCAACGTTCAGAAGGCGTCCGTGACGGACATGCTGAAGAACGCCGAGTGCGGTGCGATCATCCAGGTCATAGGGGCCGGTTCCGGGCGGACCTTCGACATCGACGCGGCGCGCTACGGGAAGATCATTCTTCTCGTCGACGCCGATGTCGACGGCGCCCACATCCGGATCCTGCTGTTGACGCTGTTCCAGCGCTACATGCGGCCCATGGTCGAGGCGGGGCGGGTGTTCGCGGCGGTCCCGCCGCTGCACCGGATCGAGCTCAGCCAGCCCAAGAAGGGGCAGGACAAGTACGTCTACACGTACTCGGACCGTGAGCTGCGGGAGACGGTGCTGGAGCTGCAGCGCAAAAACGTGCGCTACAAGGACTCGATCCAGCGGTACAAGGGTCTCGGTGAGATGGACGCCGACCAGCTGGCCGAGACGACGATGGATCCTCGGTTCCGGACACTGCGCCGGATCAACATCTCCGACCTGGAGTCGTCGGAGCAGGTGTTCGATCTCCTGATGGGGAACGATGTGGCTCCGCGCAAGGAGTTCATTTCCAGCTCGGCTGCGACGCTGGACCGGTCGCGGATCGACGCGTAGCCCTCCGGGCGGCCTCCGGGCCGGGTCCGTTGTGGGAAGGGGCGGTGCCGGTACCGCCCCTTCCGCGCGCACGATTCAAGCCCCTCCGGCGTTTGAGGAGCGGGGCCCGGGGTGTGGAGCCCCAGAGACGGGACGGGTAGGGGCGGAGGGGCGAAGGAAGCCATCGGGGATGGCCGCGCGCTGCCCGGTCTGAGGGCGAGGCTCCACCCGTGGGTGGAGGGACGCGGGTGCGGGGGATCCACCCACGATCCACCCGGGCTCCGATCTGCGGTGGGCGCGATTTCCGTAGCGTCGATGGTGTCGGCAGCGCTCGCTGCGGACACCCGTTTCTCGCTCACGGAGGCCGCGCATGTCCGGGCTCATCAATGCTGTGGCGATCCTCGCCGTCGCCGTTGTGGTGATCGCGCGCCAGTTCCGCGCCCGCCGGATCAGTTCGGACAGACGCTGGTGGATCGTGCCCGCCGTTCTCGGCTTCATGGCACTGCGCGACCCCGGAGTCATCGACCCGCACCACCAGGTCGAGGCGTCCCTCCTGCTGGGCACGGAGCTGGTGACAGCGCTGGCCATCGGAACCGGATGGGCATGGACGACCCGGATATGGACGGAGCCGGACGGCGCCGTGTGGAGCAAGACCACCAAGGCCGGCGGGGCCATCTGGATCGCGGGCATCTGTGTGCGCCTGGGTCTGTTCGGCATCGGTGCCCTGCTCGGTGTGCACCAGAACTCCTCCGCCCTGATGCTCGGCCTGGCGGCCACCCTGCTGGTCCGCTCCGGGCTGATGACCTGGCGGGCGCAGTCCCTTCGGCCGGCGGCGACCGGACAGGGCCCGGCGTACGGTGACGGCGTGGGCCGGGTCCTGCGGAAGGAGCGCCTGTGACCGACAACGCCTGGATGCGCTGGCCCTCCCGTGAGGCCCTCTCCAAAGTGGGCGTGCACAAGGCCCGCCGTGCGCTCACCCGGGTCACGCGCGCCATCCTCCTCGCCGTGCTCATCGCCACGACACTCACCAAGCCGGAGCTGAACGGTTGGGCGCTCGCCGGAGGCATCACGGGAATCGTGGTGTGCGGGTTCCTCGCCTGGGGGTTCTGGCGGACCACGCTGGAGCATCGTCTGCTGCCGTCCCTGGCGCTGCTCGCTCTGCTACTGGCGCTCGCGGCCGTGGGGCAGAGTGTTGGCTTCCGGGTTCCGGCCCTCGTCCTGTGGTGCGGGTGTGCTGTCGCCGCCATCGAACGACTGCCTCTCGCGGCGGCGCTGCCGGCCACGGCGGTGGCGCTGAGCGCGTATGCGGCGGCCAACAACGACGTCTGGCTGACCACCGCGGCCACCACCGTGGGGCTCGCGCTCGCGGGGTATGTGCTGCGCCTCGACGCGGAAGCGCGGGGGAGCGCGCAGCGGCTGCTGGCCCAGGAGCGCGCGGCCCGCGTCGCCGAGGCGGAGGCGGCGGCGCTCGCGGAGCGCGCGCGGATAGCGCGGGAGATCCACGACGTCCTGGCCCACAGTCTCTCGGCGCAGCTTGTGCATCTGGAGGCGGCGCGGCTGCTCATCGAGAGGGGAGCGGACCGGGAGATCATCCTCGAACGGGTCGTGGCGGCACGGGGAATGGCTCGAGAGGGGCTCGCGGAGACCCGGCAGGCACTCTCCGCGCTCCGGGGTGAGATGTCTCCGCTGGAGGACTTCCTCGGCGAACTCGTCACCACCGCCGACGGTGCCGATGTCACGGTGACGGGCGAGCGTCAGCCGCTGCCGGCTGAGGCCTCCCAGGCGGTGCGCAGAGTCGCGCAGGAGGCGCTGACGAACGTACGCAAACACGCTCCGGGCGCCAAGGTCCACATCCGGCTGGACTACGGCGAACGCGAAGTGACGCTGGACGTACGGGATTCGGGTGGAAAACCGGGCGAACTCAGCGGTTCGGGAGCCGGGTACGGTCTGCTGGGCATGCGGGAGCGCGCCGAACTGCTGGGCGGCTCGCTGGATGCAGGACCGGGCGAGGAGGGGTTCGTGGTGACGTTGAAGGTGCCGGTATGACCGAGCGGGTGGAAGGCAGGAAGCCGGCACGGGTTGTGGTCGCGGACGATCAGACGGTCGTGCGCGAAGGCATCGTGATGCTGCTGGGACTGCTGCCCGGGATCGAGGTCGTCGGAGCGGCCGGTGACGGGGCCGAAGCGGTGGCGCTGGTGGCCGAACTGGCCCCGGACGTCGTGCTGATGGATCTGCGCATGCCCCGCTGCGACGGGGTCGAGGCGACCCGGCGCATCCGTGCCGAGTACCCCGGGACGCAGGTCGTCGTGCTCACGACGTACGCGGACGACGAGTCGTTGTTTCCCGCGCTGCGTGCCGGGGCCCGCGGTTATCTGACCAAGGACGCGGGCGGCGACGAGATCGTGCGGGCCGTGGAAAGTGTGCTCTCAGGGGACGCGGGGCTCTCACCGAGTATCCAGCGACGGCTGCTGGAGCGGCTGTCGGATCCCGGACCGGAGCGCCGCCCGCCCGCGGAGGCCCCGGACGGGCTCACCTCGCGCGAGACCGAGGTGCTCCTGCTGATCGCCGAGGGCCTCAGCAACCATGAGATCGCCCGCAAGCTGCATGTGTCCACGGCCACCGTGAAGACGCACATCAACAATCTCTTCGCCAAGACGGGTCTCAAGGACCGTGCTCAAGCGGTCCGTTATGCCTACGGGAAAGGTCTCGTACGGCCGCCCGCGGGATGAAGTCACCTGATGGGGTGAAGAGCGCTGAGAGAGGAGTCCGGGAGCCTCGCGATCTGCACATCCTTGGGTACGCGGCCGAAACGGGTCGCGGACAAGGAGAGTTCGGTGGACAAGCACGACGGCGGCGACACGGGGAAGGTCCGGTTCGACGACCCCTGGTACGACGCGCTCGCTTCCGGCTGGGGCGAGTTGGACGGCACGGGTGCGTTCGCTCCCGCCGTGCCGGCCGCCCGCTCGGAGCGCGAAGGACGATCGGGCGGGGCCGCCCATGTCTATCTGGAGGTGCAGCGCAGTGCCGCCTTCCAGGAAGTGCGCGGCCGGTACCGCAGGTTCGTGATCCCGGCCGTCGCCGTCTTCTTCCCCTGGTACGTGGGTTATGTGGTGACCGCGACGACCGCGCCGGGGTTCATGGCGCGCCCCGTCGCCGGTGTGGTGAACGTGGCACTGCTCGCCGGGCTCGGGCAGTTCCTCACGACGTTTCTGTTCGCGTGGGCCTACGCGCGGCACGCGCGGCTGCGCAGGGACCGGGCCGCGCTGGAACTGCGGTGGGACACCCAGGAGATGACGCGGAACGCCAGGGGTGGTGAGCGGTGAGCGGCCACCATCAGACCCTGGCGCTGATGCTGTTCAGCGCGTTCGTCGCGGTGACGCTGGCGATCACGACGTGGGTGAGCCGCAACCGGCATGGTTCGGCCGAGGAGTTCTACGCGGGCGGGCGGTTGTTCTCTCCGATGGAGAACGGCTTTGCCCTCTCCGGGGACTACATGTCGGCCGCTTCCTTCCTCGGTGTCACGGGACTCATCTCCCTGTACGGCTACGACGGGATGCTGTACGCCGTGGGATTCCTGGTGGCCTGGCTGGTCGTCCTGTTCCTGGTGGCCGAACTGGTGCGCAACTGCGGGCGGTTCACGCTCGCCGATGTCGTCGCGGCCCGGATGGACGAGCGGCCTGTGCGGATCGCGGCCGGAACCTCCTCGGTGGTGGTGTCCGTTCTGTATCTGGTGGCGCAGATGGTCGGTGCGGGCAGCTTGGTCTCGCTGCTGCTGGGAGGCACGAGCGACGCGGCGCGCAACTGGACGGTGATCGGTGTCGGCGCGCTCATGGTGATCTATGTGTCGATGGGAGGGATGCGGGCGACCACCTGGATTCAGATCGTCAAGGCGGTTCTGCTGATCGGCGGGGCCGTCGTGCTCACCGTGCTGGTCCTGATGCGGTTCCACGGTGACATCAACGACCTGCTGCGTTCGGCCGCGGCGCGCAGCGGGCACGGCAAGGCCTTTCTCGCACCCGGGTTGAAATACGGCGGTGACTGGACGGCGCGCTTCGACTTCATGAGCCTCGGGCTCGCGCTGGTGCTCGGCACCGGCGGGCTGCCGCACATCCTGTCGCGCTTCTACACCGTTCCGACGGCCCGGGCCGCGCGACGCTCGGTGCTGTGGTCGATCGGACTCATCGGCGGCTTCTACCTGATGACGATCGTGCTGGGATTCGGCGCGGCCGCTGTCGTCGGTCCCGAGGCGGTGCGCGGATCGAACGCCGCGGGGAACACGGCGGTTCCGCTGCTGGCCCTCGATCTCGGCGGCGGAGCCAACTCCACGGGCGGAACCATCTTGTTCGCGATCGTCGCCGCCATCGCCTTCGCCACCATTCTCGCGGTCGTCGCCGGAGTCACCCTCGCGTCCTCGGCGGCCGTGGCCCACGACCTGTATGCCTCGGTGCGGCGCCGCCGCGCGAAGCCCCACGGTGAGGTCGCGGTGGCCCGCGCCGCGTCGGTCGGCATCGGCGTGATCGCCATTGCCCTGAGCCTCCTCGCCCGCGATCTCAACGTGGCCTTCCTGGTGGGTCTCGCCTTCGCGGTCGCCGCGTCCGCGAACCTGCCGGTGCTGTTGTACTCCCTGTTCTGGCGGTCGTTCACGACACGCGGTGCCGTATGGGCCGTATACGGCGGCCTGGTGCCCTCGCTGCTGCTCGTGCTGCTGTCGCCGGTGGTGTCGGGCAGCCCCGAATCACTGTTCCCGGGAGTGGATTTCCAGTACTTCCCGCTCCAGAACCCGGGCCTCGTCTCGATCCCGCTGGGCTTTCTCGCCGGCTGGCTCGGCACCGTCACCTCGGCGGATCCGCCGGACGAGGCCAAGCACGCCGAGATCGAGGTCCGCGCGCTCACGGGCGCCGGGGCCGTCTGAGGGCGCCCCTGAGCGGCGTACGCGACCGCCCTGGGCGGCATTCCACATGGCAGCCCTGGTCACCGGAGCTGCTCAGGGCGCCACCCACGCGTAGCGGTGTTCCGGGCGCCCTGTGTCGCCGTACTTGAGGGAGAGGCACAGTCGTCCCGCTTGCTCCAGGCGTCGCAGATAGCGCTGGGCCGTGGATCGGCTGAGGCCGGTCTCGGCGGCGACCTCGTGGGCCGACAGCGGGTGGCTCGCGTGGTGCAGCACGTCGCAGATCAGGTCTGTCGTCGGCTCCGAGTGACCGCTGGGCAGCCCAGGGGAGGACGGCGCGGAGACGGTGCGCAGGGCGCCGAAGATCCGGTCGACCTGCTCCTGCCCCGTCACACCACGGCCGCCCACCCGGTCGACGGTGCGGCACATGGCGGCGTAGGAGTCGAGGCGGGTGCGCAGGGCGGTGAAGGTGAACGGCTTGACCAGGTAGTGCAGGGCCCCCAGGCGCATCGCCGCCTGGACGGTCACCACGTCACTGGCCGCGGTGATCATGATGACGTCGGTGCCATGACCGTTTTCCCTCATCTGGTGAACGAGTTCGAGTCCCGTCCGGTCCGGCAGATAGTGGTCGAGCAGCACCAGGTCGACGGGGGCGCGCTCGACCGCGGCCAGGGCCTGGGCGGCAGTGTGCGCGCGGGCGGTCACCCGGAATCCGGGAACCTTCCCCACGTACCTCGCGTTGATCTCGGCGACGCGGAAATCGTCGTCCACGACCAGGACGTCAATCATCGGGCCTCTTTCTCTCAAGGCCTGGGCGGAGTGTTGCGCCCGTGTTTCGGCTCCGCTGTTGTAGCGCGAGCAAAATGAGCACAACAGGCTCTTGCGAGCAGAAGAATGCCTTGCGCCCAGAAGACTGATGCTGTGGCCCGCACCACATCTACGGTCCCGGGCCATGAGCACAGACACCGGCCCCGCCATCGAGCTGCGGGGCGCCAGCAAGATCTTCAAGACCCCGTCAGGGGGTTTGCACACAGCCGTCAGGGAGCTTGACCTGACCATCGGGCGGGGCGAGTTCGTGGCCGTCGTCGGACCGACCGGCTGCGGGAAGTCCACCACGCTGACCCTGGTCAGCGGTCTTGAGGAGCCCACCGAGGGCGAGGTCCTGGTCGCCGGAGAGCCGGTCGCCGGCGTCGGGGAAAAGGTCGGTTTCGTCTTCCAGCAGGACGCCACTTTCCCCTGGCGCACGGTCCTTTCCAATGTGATGGCCGGGCCCCGCTTCCGTGGCGTGCCCAAGGCGGAGGCCAAGGAGCGGGCCCGGGAATGGATCGCCCGGGTCGGGCTCGCGGCCTTCGAGGACCGCTATCCGCACCAGCTCTCCGGTGGTCAGCGCAAGCGCGTCGCCCTCGCCGCGACCTTTGTCAACGACCCCGAGATCCTGCTGATGGATGAGCCGTTCTCGGCGCTCGACGTGCAGACCAGGGCGCTCATGTCCGACGAACTGCTCGAACTGTGGGAAGGCACGGGCGCCTCGGTCGTCTTCGTCACCCACGACCTGGAGGAGTCCATCGCCCTCGCCGACAAGGTCGTCGTGATGACCGCGGGCCCCGCCACCGTGAAGCAGGTATTCGACATCGATCTGCCGCGGCCGCGCAAGGTCGAATCGGTGCGCCTGGAGCCGCGGTTCATCGAGATCTACCGCGAGATCTGGGAGTCCCTCGGCGAAGAGGTCCGCATCACCCGCGAGAGAGGTGCCGCTGATGTCGCCTGAGGTTCTCGGCGCGCCGGTCGTCGACACGGCCAAGATCCCGGGCCGCGCGCACACCCGTGCCCGTGCCGCCCGCAGGCGCAAGATCGTCGTGGGTACTGCCCGGGTGCTGCTCCTGGTCGCCGTGCTCGGCCTGTGGGAGGTGCTCTCGCGGGCCAAGGTCATCGACCCGTTCAACTTCTCCATGCCCTCGAAGATCTGGGAACAGATCCGCACCTGGGTGTTGCACGGGACCGCCCTCGGCTCCCTCGGCGAGCAGATCTGGTACACGCTTCACGAGGCGCTGCTCGGCTGGGTCATCGGTGTCGTCGCCGGCGTGCTGTTCGGTATCGCCCTGGGGCGGATCACCTTGCTGGCAGACATTCTTGGTCCATACATCAAGGTGCTCAACTCCATACCGAGGATCGTCCTCGCACCCATCTTTGTGATCTGGTTCGGGCTCGGACCGGCCTCCAAGATCGCCTCAGCCGTGGTGCTCGTCTTCTTCCCGGTGTTCTTCAACGCCTTCCAGGGTGCCCGGGAGGTCGACCGGAACCTGGTGGCCAACGCCCGGATCCTCGGCGCGAGCGACCGCCGGGTGACGCTTCAGGTCGTCATTCCGTCCGCGACCTCGTGGATCTTCACCAGCCTCCACGTCAGCTTCGGCTTCGCGCTCATCGGCGCGATCGTCGGCGAGTACATCGGCGCGACCAAGGGCATCGGCCTGCTCGTCGCGCAGTCGCAGGGCACCTTCAACGCGGCCGGGGTGTACGCGGCGATGGTCATCCTCGCTGTCGTCGCCCTGCTGGCCGAAGGACTGCTGACCTTCGGCGAACGCCGCGTCTTCCGCTGGAGGCCGTCGGAATCCGACCGCTGACCCCGGCTTGCGGGCACGCGCGAACCCCGCCCGTGCTCCCTCCCGACTCCGCCGTACGCACGCACGGCCCCTCCTCCATTCACAAGGACGTGAACCACCATGCTCAAGACCGCCAGATACTCCGCGCTCGCAGCCGCGGGTCTGCTCGCTCTCACCTCGCTCACCGCCTGCGCCGACGACGCGGCGAGCACGACGGCCGACTCCGGCAGCGGCGGGGGTGGCGGCAAGGGGGAGCACGTCAAGATCATGGTCGGCGGCCTGGACAAGGTCATCTACCTGCCGGCGATGCTCACACAGCGGCTCGGCTACTTCCAGGCCGAGGGCCTGGACGTCCAGCTCCTCAGCGAGCCGGCCGGTGTCCAGGCCGAGACCGCCCTCGTCTCGGGACAGGTGCAGGGGGCCGTCGGCTTCTACGACCACACACTCGACCTGCAGACCAAGGGCAAGGCCGTCGAGTCCGTCGTGCAGTTCTCGCACGCTCCGGGTGAGGTCGAGATCGTCTCCAACAAGCGTGCGGGTGACATCACTTCACCCAAGGACTTCAAGGGCAGGAAGCTCGGCGTCACCGGACTGGGTTCCTCGACCGACTTCCTCACGAAGTACCTCGCGGTCAAGAACGGAGTGCGGGTGAGTGAGTTCACGCCGGTCGCCGTCGGCGCCGGACCGACGTTCGTCTCCGCCCTCCAGCAGGGCGCCATCGACGGCGGCATGACGACGGACCCCACCGTCGCCACGGTCATGGAGAAGAACCTCGGCAAGGTACTCATCGACATGCGGACGCCCGAGGGCTCGCAGGAAGCGCTCGGCGGCCCTTACCCCTCGTCCAGCCTCTGCATGCAGACGGACTGGGTCAACGGCCACAAGGGGACGGTCCAGAAGCTCGCGAACGCCTTCGTGAAGACCCTTCGCTGGATGTCCCGGCACAGCGCCTCCGACATCGCCGCCAAGATGCCCGCCGACTACTCCCAGGGCGACAAGACGCTGTACGCCGGGGCCATCAAGAGCACACTGCCGATGTTCACCGAGGACGGCGTGATGCCCGAGAACGGTCCCGAGACCGTCGAGAAGGTCCTCAAGGCGTTCAACCCCAACATCAAGAACGCCGACGTGGATCTGAGCAAGACGTACACCACCGAGTTCGTGAAGAAGGCGACCGGCTGACCGCCGACGGCCGACAACGCGTCGAGCTGCCCCGTCGCGCCTACGACTGTGCTCCCCCGGCAGTCGTAGGCGCGACGGGTGCGGACGCTGTCCCGCCCCGTCGGCCGAGTCCTCAGCCGCGGCTCGCCCAGACGTAGCGATGTTCCGGGCGGCCCGCGTCGCCGTATCTGAGGGTCAGCCCGGCCCTCCCCGTACGCTCCAGGAGCTTCAGATAGCGCTGCGCGGTCTGCCGGCTCAGTCCGGTCTCCTCCGCGACCTCCTGGGCCGACAGCGAGCCCTCCGCGCTCAGCAGGGCGCGCCGTACGAGCTCGGCGGTCGGAGGGGAGTGCCCCTTGGGCGGATCGGGCACGGTGCCCGCCGAGAGGGTCCCGAAGATCCGGTCCACATCGGACTGTTCGGCTTTGCCACCGCCGCCGAGGGCGCGGCGCAGATCCGCGTACGCCTCCAGTTTGGCGCGCAGCCCGGCGAACGAGAACGGCTTGACCAGGTACTGGAGCACGCCCTGCCGCAACGCCGCCCGGACGGTCGAGATGTCACGGGCCGCGGTCACCATGATCACATCGGTCTGGTGGCCCCGAAGGCGCATCTCCTGGACGACCGCGAGGCCTGTCCCGTCCGGCAGGTGGTGGTCCATGAGGACCAGGTCCAGGCGCGGCAGCTCCTCCATCCGGCGGAGCGTCTCGGCGGCACTGTGCGCCTCGCCCGCCACGCGGAAGCCCGGCACCTTCTCCACGTAGGCGGCGTTGACGCGAGCGACCCGGGTGTCGTCGTCGACGACCAGGACCTCGATCATCGCGACTCCCCCTCGGCGTCCTGGGAGTTCCTGGCGTTCCTGATGGTTCTGGTGGCGGGAAGGGCGGCATCGGCGGTCTCCGGAGACGGGAACTGTCGTACGACTCCTGGTTTCTGACCGGGGACGGGGACGACCCCGTCCGCCGCCGCGAGCCTGTCGTCGAGCACTCCGCCGTCCTTCCGTGCGAGCGCCGGGTCCGTCAGCGCCTCCGGAAGGACGACCGTGAACTCCGCGCCTCCGCCGTCCGCGTCGGCCACCTCCGCGCTGCCGCCCTGCCGCTCGGCAAGGCGCCGTACCAAGGAGAGGCCGATTCCGCGCTTGCCGTGTGCGGGGGGCTTCTTGGTGCTCCAGCCGTCCGTGAAGATCAGCTCCCGCCGCTCCTCCGGGATGCCGGGCCCGGTGTCCCGTACGCGCAGTACGGCGGTGCGCCCCTCGGAACGCAATTCGACCTCCACGCGCGCGTGGAGCGTGCCCGCGACGGCGTCCAGCGCGTTGTCGACGAGGTTCCCGACGACGGTGACGAGCCCACGCGGGTCGATCAACCGATCCGGCAGCAGCGTCCGGTCCGAGATCCACAGCGCCACGCCACGCTCGGTCGCCACGGTCGCCTTGCCGACCAGGAGGGCGGCGAGCAGCGGATCGTGGATCTTCTCGGTGACCTGCTCCGCGGTGACCCTGTGGTCGCCGACCACCTCTCCGATGAATTCCACGGCGTCGTCATACAGCTCCAGTTCGAGCAGCCCCAGGAGCGTATGCATGCGATTGGCGTGCTCATGGTCCTGCGCGCGCAACGCGTCGATCAGGCCGCGCGTGGAGTCGAGCTCGCGGCCGAGCTGCTCCAGTTCGGTCCGGTCGCGCAATGTGGCGACGGCGCCGCCGTCGTCGGTGGGCATCCGGTTGGCGACCAGGACGCGCTGGCCGCGGACGGTGAGCAGGTCCGTGCCCGTGACGCGCCCGGCCAGCACGTCCGTGGTACGGCCCGGGCCCAGCGCGCCGTCCAGCGGCTGCCCGATGACCTCGGAGCCGACTCCCAGCAGCCGCTGCGCCTCGTCGTTCAGAAGGCGTACGCGACCGGCGCGGTCCAGGGCGACCACGCCCTCCCGGATGCCGTGCAGCATCGCCTCACGCTCCGCCAGCAGCGCCGAGATATCGGAGAAAGCCAGGTCACGGGTCTGCCGCTGAACCCTGCGGGAGATCAGATACGCGGCCAGCGCGCCGACGGCCATGGCCCCGCCCGCGTAGGCGAACAATCCCGGGATCGCGTCGATCAACCGCGCCCGCACGCTGCCGTACTTGATACCCACCGACACCGCGCCGATGATCTTCCCTGTGGCATCACGCAGCGGCACCTTGCCCCGTGCGGAGCGGCCCAGCGTTCCGGTGTCGATCTCCATGACGTCGCTGCCGGCCAGGGTCCGTTCCGGGTTCGTCGAGACCGGCTTGCCGATCTCGGCAGGGTTCCTGTGCGACCAGCGGATGCGCCGCATGTCCATCACGACGACGTACTCGGCACCGCTCGCCTTGCGTATCCGCTCGGCCTCGGCCTGCACCGGGCCGCTCCTGGAGGGTGCTGTCCTCTGGAGGTCCACGGCGATCTGCGGCTGGGCGGCCGTGGTCTGCGCGATGGCGAGGGCACGCCGCATGGCCTGGTCGTCCAGCAGCGCGCTCAGCGGCGCCAGGAACAGCCCGGTGGCGAGTACGGCGACTCCCGCCGCGATCGCGATCTGCATCAACAGCACTTGCGAGAAAACTCGCCGCGGCAGACCGAGGCGCAGTCGTCGCGCGAGGGGAGTGGGGCTCATGCCCAAGACGGTACGGGGGCGTGCGCAGCTGTCCGAAGGGAGTGTGGTGTGGATCTCTTGATCAATGGATTCTTGATCAATGGATGAGGCAGCCGCGGGTCGGGGGAGGGGGAACGGAACTGGTGACAGGAAGCCAGACGACGGCCCCGGTTCGGGCGAGTGCGGGACCCGGGCCGTCAGCAGGCCACGGCGACAGCCGTCTCCTCCAGCTGCCGTACGGCCACCACGTCCATCCGCGCGGGTGAACCGAGTGCCGAGCCGCAGCTCTCCGGGCGGGGCGGCAGCGAGGCACCCTGCGCGACGATGACCCGCCACAGGCGGCCGTCGGCGTGAGCGACGGTCACCTCCCAGCGCGGCGCGGCGCCGTCCGTGCGGATCACCTTCAGGACATCGGCGGCGTGCTCGCCCGAAGCCGTGCGTACGGCCAGCTCGGCCGCTTGGCCGGGGCGTTCCCAGGCGGAGTTCCCGCGACAGCCCTCGGTGACGACACGGCCCTCCCGGACGCCTTGGAGGATCTCCTTGACGGCGTGGGCCTCGGCACGGCCGTACGCGTACCCGTACGGCAGGACCAGCACCGTGGGCGAGAAGCGATGACCGCCCAGATGGGTGACCTCCCAGGCGCCGTTGACGCCGGAGGCGGCCAGTTCCGCCGCCAAGGGGCGTCCGAGCAGGGCGCAGCAGCGGTCGCGCTTGCCGTTGGTGCAGACGAGGGCCAGCGGATCGGCTGTGTGGGGCCGCCCTTGGAGAACCTCGTCGAAGGAGCGCGGATCACCCGCGCCGAGCGCGGTGAAGTCGAGGTCGAGCAGCTGTCCCGGATCACGCGTCACGGCGGCGTGCAGCCACACGTCTCCCGGGGCGGTGTGGGCCGCGTACACATGCCGCTCGGGGGACGTACCGCAGTCGGCATGGCGCCCGGGACGGCGGATGAGCACGATCCGCACCCCCGTGCCCTGGGCGGCCGCTTCGAGGGCGTGGCCTAGCGTGGGATCCAGGTGGCTCGAAGTGAGCGCCTTGGCACCCCAGGGTCCGGGCTGCTCGATGAGCAGCCATGTCCTCGCGGTGGCCGCGGTCCCGGAGAGGGGCTCGTCGAGGTGCCGCGACGCGGTCGTGCACGTACTCACAGAGGTGAGCCTAACCTGACTTCGTCCGGGGCGACTTCCCGCCACCCGCACGGGGCGTGTCAGGGGTGGTCAGGGCGGCGCGAGGCCGGGCGTGCGGAAGTGCGGGTGGGGGGCGTGCCGGGAGGGCGCGTACAGGGCGCCCTTTCCGCGCCCGGCGCGCGCCGTCTAGCGCGGGAGCGGCTGTGGCGGCCGCTCGCCCACGTAGTGTCCGCTCGGTCGCATCCGCAAGGGGCGCTCCGCGTACTCCTCCAGGGTGTGGGCGATCCAGCCCGCCGTCCGGGCGACAGCGAAGATGGTCTCTCCCGCCGACGCCGGCATGCCGGACGAGGCGGTGAGAACGGCCAGGGCGAGGTCGACATTGGCGTGCAGGGGCGTGTGGCGGGCCGTGGTGGTCACCACGTCCCGCGCCGCCGCCAGGGCGGGCGCGGCGCCGGGTACGTCCTCCAGGAGGGCGAACAGGGCACGCGCGCGTGGGTCCTCGCCGGGGTAGAGCCGATGGCCGAGTCCGGGGACACGGCGCCCGGCGCGCAGTTCGTCCGCCACCACGGGAGCGGCGGTGCCCTGGTCCAGGACGTCGAGCAGCAGTCGGTGCGCGAGACCGCTGGCCGCCCCGTGCAGGGGACCTTCGAGGACGCCGAGGCCCGCCGACACGGCCGCGTACGCGTGGGCGCGGGCCGACGCCGCGACCCGGACCGCCAGCGTCGAGGCGGCCAGGTCATGGTCGACGAGCAGCCCGAGTGCCGTGTCCAGCACCCGTAGTGACGCGTCGTCCGGTGTGCGTCCACTGAGCCGCGCCCACAGTCGATGAGCCAGCGGGCCCTCGTCGCGGTGGTCGTGCCGTACGGGGGGAAGCGCGGCGACGAGGGTGGGAATCAGGGTCCGCCCGGTGCCGAGCACGGTGCTCTCGGAGAGGTCGAAGCGCAGGGGGTCGGCCGCCGCTGCCGCGATCGCCGCGACGCGCAGCCGGTCGGTCGGGCCACTGTGCTCGGGCAGCGCGTCGACGCTGCGCCGGGCGACGGCAACGGACGCCTCCGGGGCCGTGAACGTGACACCGGGGCGCAGCTCACCGGTCCACAGCCATTCGGCGATCTCTTCGTAGGAGTACCGCGCGGCCAGTTCCGTCGCGTCGACGCCTCGGAAGTAGTACCGGTCCTTGTCGATCAGGGTGATGCGGGTGCGGACGGAGAGCTCGCCGCCACCGCTCGAAGTGCCGCCGCCCTCCCGTCTGTTGCGCCGCGCGAGCGCCTCCACCTCCTTGGTGTCGAACGTGCTCCCGCGCCCTCCCGCCTCCCGCCTGCTGCTGAGCTGACCGCGGCTCACATACGCGTACACGGTCTCCGGCTTCACGCCGAGCAGTTCGGCGGTCTCCTTGGTGCTGAGCCGTCGGCCCTCGCGTGCCGGCATTGCCGCTTCTCGATCCCTCATGAGCGCCACCGTATCTGTGGATCAGTAAGTTGATTGGATCAATATTGACAGTTATAGAGTCAAGCATGGACAGTCGAATCAAGTCCAGGGAGGAAACATGCCGATCAACAGGGCCGCGTCCATCTCTGTCGACGTGCCGCGAGGACTCGCGGGCGTCGTCGTCACCGATACCGAACTGGGTGACGTCAGAGGGCTGGAGGGCTTCTACCACTACCGCCAGTACTCGGCGGTCGATCTCGCACAGACCCGCGGCTTCGAGGACGTCTGGCATCTGCTGGCCCACGGTGAACTGCCCGACGAGGCTCGCCGTGCCGCCTTCACCGCGCGCACCGCGCGGCTGCGCCGGCTGCCGGACGACGTGCGTGCCGCCCTGCCCGCGATCGCGGCGGCGACCGGACCGTCGGGACCGCTCGCCGGGCTGCGCACCGCGTTGTCGCTGCTCGGAGCCTCGCGGGGATTCCGTCCGGTGTACGACATCGACGCCGGACGGCGCCGCGACGACGGCCTCGCGGCGACGGCGGCCGTGCCGACGCTGCTCACCGCGCTGTACCGGCTCGGACAGGGGCTGGAGCCGGTGGAGCCGCGCGAGGACCTGGGGTACGCCGCCAACTACCTGTACATGATGACGGGTTCGGAGCCGGACGCGGCACGTGCTCGTGCGGTTGAGCAATACCTCATCTCAACCATTGACCACGGATTCAATGCATCAACGTTCACGGCGCGGGTGATCGCGTCCACCGGCGCGGACGTGGCGGCCTGCCTCGTAGGTGCGGTCGGGGCCCTCTCCGGCCCTCTTCACGGCGGTGCTCCCAGTCGGGCGCTGGACACGCTCGACGCGATCGGGACCCCCGGCCGTATCGACTCCTGGATCCGTGAACGGGTCCTCGCCGGCGATCGCATCATGGGCTTCGGACACCCCGTCTACCGCACGGAGGACCCGCGTTCGCGCATGCTGCGCGGCATGGCTCAGGGGTTCGGCGGCCCTCTGGTCGAGTTCGCCGTCGAAGTGGAACGGCAGGTGGAGGCGATCCTGGCCGAACTCAAGCCGGGCCGCGAGCTGCACACCAACGTGGAGTTCTACGCCGGTGTGGTCATGGAACTCTGCGGGCTGCCCCGCGAGATGTTCACCCCCACGTTCGCCGCCGCCCGAGCGGTCGGCTGGAGCGCCAACATCATGGAACAGGCCGAGGACTCGAAGATCATCCGCCCGGCGGCTCGATATGTGGGGCCGGTTCCGCCGGTGATGGTGCCCGCTCTCGGATGACGGGATCGAAACGGGCCCGGCACCGTGTCGGTGCCGGGCCCGGATGGCAGTCGCTCCGGAACCCTTTCGTGCGGTGACCCTGAGGCCACGGAGCGGGTCGTCCCGTGGCCGAGCACCGAACAGAGACGCCGTGCAAAACAGGGCCACCGAGGGCAAAGCGAACACATGGCGAGGTGACGGTGTGCCGATACTCGCGCGAGGATGCGGCGTCCGGTCACCTATGCGTCGGGAATATCCGCCTTCGCGTGAATAAGGGTTTCGCGGGAGACCACGACGATTCTCTCGTAGTCGGCCCGGGACGCGTCGCCGGGAAGTTCCGCGTCGAGCGTCTCGGTGACATCTGTTCCGATCACAGCGAACCTTCCGTCGGACAGTTCGAAAATGTCTGGGCAATTGGCACCTGACACGCTTCCTCGCAAGGTTGGAGGGGTGCCAATCCGACGGATGATGTGGCTCACTGTTCTTGATTCCCTTTGATCTCGAGGCGGGATTGCTGCGCGCTGTTGCTGCGCGGCGCGATGCGGCCCTGTGGGGCCGCGACCTCGGACCGGGCGGCGGGGAGCGACGTTCGACGGGGATCGACCCAATACGTGATTGCGCAGTAGTCAACCCCGTCGGCATCAGAGGAAACGTGACGGTTTACTGGTTCGTTATCGCCCGACCGTGTGATCCGCCCGCCAGAGTGGCGCGGGTGAACGTGTTCGCGCCGGAGCGCGGCAGGCGAAAGGCGCTACTCGCTCGGTGGTTCACCCACCACCCACCACTCGTCCGTGTCGGTTTCATCCAGTTGTGCGAGGAGATCCTCGACCATGAGTCCGATTTGGGCTTCGTCTGATGTACCGATGAGAGTCGCCCGATGAGGGCGTGTCGCGTACCAGTACTCCCGGAAGATGGGCTGCTGGAGCAGCCCGCGGGCAAGGCCGAAGAATTCCTCGCGAGTGATGTTGCCCATGCGGTAGTAGCAGAGCGCGTTGGTGTACAAGGCGTTGGTGAAGAGGAACTGGCGCTGTTTCCTCGGGGAGACGGTCCCCTCGTACACGTCCAGCACCTCGGCCAGTTCGGGATCGTCCATGGCCTTGCTCAACAGTTCCCAGTGAAGCCGCTGCTGGTGGGCGAGATTGGCCTGTCGCTGGGTCTGGGCGGCCTGTTCGAGCAGCTCGATCCGCGCGTGCAACGCGTCAAGCGTGGTTCGCTGCCTGACGAGGGTGACGGCGGCCCCTGTCAGCAGACCGACCGCTGCCGCGGCAGCGGAGCGCAACCCACGCACTTTGGCTTTCTGTGTGGCCATGTCAACCCCCGAATCAGGCGACCGTCCGCCGGTCGTCGGTTGTGGGGCGACAGGGAGCGGACCGGCGAGCGGTGGGCGGCGCGCTTGCCGTCTCCCAGTGTTGCCGAGCGGCTCTGATCGGCAGGGAGGCGGAGAGGAGGCGCACGGAGGGATGTGCGGGTCGCGTCCACCGGCGCCATGTCCAACGTGTGCCCCGCGAGCGCCGCTAACAATCGTTCACTTCGGGGCGTTTCCACCCACTCGTATGCTGGGTCGGCATTCATTCCCCGCGTGAGCGCCGGTCCCGTGAGCCGGTGCGCGCACAGGTCTCAGAGAGGGCGCGTGGTGAGTCAGTCGAGTTCCCGGCAGATCCCGGTCATCGTTCTCGCCGGCTTCCTGGGTTCCGGGAAGACCACGCTGCTCAACCATCTCCTGCACCGCAGCGGTGGCAGTCGTATCGGAGCCGTCGTCAATGACTTCGGGGCGATCGAGATCGACGCGATGGCGGTGGCCGGAGCGCTCGGCGACTCCACCGTCTCGCTCGGCAACGGGTGTCTCTGCTGTGCGGTCGATGTCGGTGAACTTGATCAATATCTTGATCGGCTCGCTCAACCCGCTGCCCGGATCGACGTCATCGTCATCGAGGCGAGTGGGCTCGCCGAGCCGCAGGAGCTCGTGCGCATGGTGCTCGCCAGCGAGCACCCGGGGATCGTGTACGGAGGGCTCGTCGAGGTCGTCGACGCGGCCGAGTTCGCCGGCACACGCGAGAAGCATCCCGAGATCGACCGGCACCTCGCCCTCGCCGATCTCGTCGTCGTCAACAAGATCGACCGGACCGACGACCCCGAGCGCGTGCTGGGCGCCGTCCGGGAGCTCGCCGACCGCGCCGCGGTCGTCCCCGCGACGTACGGCCGTGTCGATCCGGAGTTCCTCTTCGACTGCAGGCCCAGCGAGGAGCGCATCGGACAGCTGTCCTTCGACGATCTCCACGATCACGAGGAAGGCGAGGAAGGCGACGCGGGGGAGGGCCCTCATGAGGAGCACGGCCATCTCGGCCATCTGCACTCCGCCTATGAATCCCTGTCCTTCAGCTCCGAAGTGCCGCTGGCGCCAAGGCGGTTGATGGCGTTCCTCGACAGCAGGCCCGAAGGGCTCTACCGGATCAAGGGATACGTCGACTTCGGCGTCCAGGACCTCCGCAACCGGTACGCCGTACATGCCGTCGGCCGGTTCCTGCGCTTCTATCCGGAGCCCTGGGCAGGTGCGGAGGACCGGCTGACCCAGCTCGTGCTCATCGGTTCCGGAATCGACACGGTGGCGCTGGCCAAGGAGCTGGAGGCGTGCGAGGAGGACGCCCCGCATGCCGATGAGCACAGCATGTGGGGCGTCCTCCGCTACGTACAGGAGCCGGACCCGGAGGGCTGACCGCGGACTACACCGGGCCCGCCACCACCGACACCGGCTTGCCCAGCGAGATGCCCGAGCCGTCACGGCGCGGGTCGATCTCCGGCAGGTCGACGGGCATGCCGGTCTTCTGTGCCGCGCGTCCCGGCGTCGGCCCGGCCCAGGCCAGCGACAGGCAGTCCTCGCCCTTCAGGAACCGCTGGCAGCGCACACCGCCCGTGGCGCGGCCCTTGCGCGGGTACTGGTCGAAGGGAGTCAGCTTGGCCGTGGTCTGGACGGAGTCGTCCAGGGTCCCGCGCGAACCCGCCACCGTGAACACCATCGCGTCGACCGCCGGGTCGACCGCGGTGAACGAGATCACCTTCGCGCCGTCGGTCAGCTTGATGCCCGCCATGCCGCCAGCGGCACGGCCCTGCGGGCGGACCTGCGAGGCCTGGTAGCGCAACAGCTGGGCGTCGTCCGCGATGAAGACCAGGTCCTCCTCGCCGGTGCGCAGCTCGACGGCGCCGACGATCCGGTCGCCGTCCTTGAGGGTGATGACCTCCAACTCCTCCTTGTTCGAGGGGTAGTCGGGCACCACACGCTTGACGACACCCTGCGCCGTGCCGATCGCCAGTCCTGGCGACGACTCGTCGAGTGTCGTCAGGCAGATCACCGTCTCGTCCTGCTCCAGGGTGGACAGGAACTCCGAGATCGGAGCACCCCCGGAGAGATTCGGCGCCGACGCCGTCTCGGGCAGCTGCGGGAGGTCGATCACGTTCAGGCGGAGGAGGCGGCCCAGGGACGTGACGGCACCGATCTCGCCGCGTGCCGTCGCGGGCACGGCGGAGACGATCACGTCGTGCTTGGTGCGCTTGCCGTCCGGATCCTCCCCGAAGGGGTCACCGGTCGCCGTACGCGCCAGCAGTCCCGTGGAGGACAGCAGGACCCGGCAGGGGGCGTCGGCGACCTGGAGCGAGACCGTCGCGGCGGGGCTGCCCGCGGACTCCAGGAGCACCGTACGCCGGTCGGTGCCGAACTTCTTGGCCACCGCGGCCAGTTCGCTGGAGACCAGCTTGCGCAGCTCCGCGTCCGAATCCAGGATGCCGGTCAGCTCGTCGATCTCGCCGTTGAGCCGGTCGCGCTCGGACTCCAGCTCGATGCGGTCGAACCGGGTGAGGCGGCGCAGCGGCGTGTCCAGGATGTACTGCGTCTGGATCTCGGAGAGCGAGAAGTGCTCGATCAGCCGCTCCTTGGCCTGCGCCGAGTTGTCGCTGGAGCGGATGAGGCGGATGACCTCGTCGATGTCCAGGAGGGCGACGAGGAGACCCTCGACCAGGTGCAGCCGGTCGCGCTTCTTGGTGCGGCGGAACTCGCTGCGGCGGCGCACGACGTCGAAGCGGTGGTCGAGGTAGACCTCCAGCAGCTCCTTGAGGCCCAGGGTGAGCGGCTGACCGTCCACCAGTGCCACGTTGTTGATGCCGAAGGACTCCTCCATCGGCGTCAGCTTGTAGAGCTGTTCGAGGACCGCCTCCGGCACGAAGCCGTTCTTGATCTCGATGACCAGGCGCAGTCCGTGCGCACGGTCGGTGAGGTCCTTGACGTCGGCGATCCCCTGGAGCTTCTTCGCGCCGACCAGGTCCTTGATCTTGGCGATCACCTTCTCCGGGCCGACGGTGAAGGGCAGTTCGGTGACGACGAGGCCCTTGCGGCGCGCCGTGACGTCCTCGACCGACACCGTGGCACGGATCTTGAAGGTGCCGCGGCCCGTCTCGTAGGCGTCCCTGATCCCGGAGAGGCCGACGATCCGGCCGCCGGTGGGCAGGTCGGGGCCCGGGACGTGCTTCATCAGCGTCTCGAGGTCGGCGCCCGGGTACCGGATGAGGTGGCGGGCGGCGGCGATGACCTCGCCGAGGTTGTGCGGCGGCATGTTGGTGGCCATGCCGACGGCGATCCCGGAGGAGCCGTTGACCAGGAGGTTCGGGAAGGCGGCCGGGAGGGCCACCGGCTCCCGCTCCTGGCCGTCGTAGTTGGGCGTGAAGTCGACCGTGTCCTCGTCGATCGACTCGGTCATGAGCGACGTCGCGTCGGCCATCCGGGCCTCGGTGTAACGCATCGCGGCCGGCGGGTCGTCGTTGCCGAGCGAGCCGAAGTTCCCGTGGCCGTCGACCAGGGGCAGCCGCATGGAGAAGGGCTGCGCCAGACGCACCAGGGCGTCGTAGATCGACGAGTCGCCGTGCGGGTGCAGCTTGCCCATGACCTCGCCGACGACGCGGGCACACTTCACATAGCCGCGGTCGGGGCGCAGGCCCATCTCGTTCATCTGGTACACGATGCGACGGTGCACCGGCTTGAGGCCGTCGCGGGCGTCCGGCAGGGCTCGCGAGTAGATGACCGAGTACGCGTATTCGAGGAAGGAGCCCTGCATCTCGTCCACGACGTCGATGTCGAGGATCTTCTCCTCGTACGAGTCGTCGGGCGGCGGGGTCTTCGTGCTGCGGCGGGCCATCGCTGCTGCGGCTCCTTCACAGTCTCTGCCGGGGCATGAACGGGTTCTGACGCGCACCATTGTGGACCGCCCCACTGACAACGCCGACCGCGACCCGTCCGTAGCGCCCCCCGGGCGCGCTCCGCGTGCGCCGTCGAGACCCCTCCCGAGCGGCCGTCGAGCCCCGTACCCGGCGGCCCCCGAACGCGTCCGCGGTGGTTCTCGGAGGGTTCTCCGGGGTGTGTCAGGGACACGCGTAAGTCTCGCTCTCGGCGTACGAGGTGCGGGAACTTCGCCAGCCGTCCGCGCGCTTGCATACAGTGGCAGGACCGACAGGAATGACGCAGTTCCGCGATCGAAGGGACGTACATGCCCATGGGTCACACGGCCACAGCTGAGGCAGGCTCCGGCGGCCTGACAGCGACCGAGCACCGCCTGGCCAACGGCCTTCGCGTGGTGCTCTCCGAGGACCATCTGACCCCGGTCGCCGCGGTGTGCCTCTGGTACGACGTCGGCTCGCGCCACGAGGTCAAGGGCCGGACCGGACTCGCCCACCTCTTCGAGCACCTGATGTTCCAGGGCTCCAAGCAGGTCCACGGCAACGGTCACTTCGAACTCGTCCAGGGCGCCGGCGGCTCGCTCAACGGCACGACGAGCTTCGAGCGCACCAACTACTTCGAGACCATGCCCACCCACCAGCTGGAGCTCGCCCTCTGGCTGGAGGCCGACCGCATGGGCTCGCTGCTCGCGGCACTGGACGACGAGTCCATGGAGAACCAGCGCGACGTCGTCAAGAACGAGCGCAGGCAGCGTTACGACAACGTCCCGTACGGCACCGCGTTCGAGAGGCTCACCGCGCTCTCGTACCCCGAGGGCCACCCCTACCACCACACCCCGATCGGGTCGATGGCGGACCTGGACGCGGCCACCCTGGAGGACGCCCGCGCGTTCTTCCGCACCAACTACGCGCCCAACAACGCGGTCCTGTCGGTCGTCGGAGACATCGACCCGGAGCAGACGCTCGCCTGGGTCGAGAAGTACTTCGGCTCCATCCCCGGGCACGACGGCAAGCCCGCCCCGCGGGACGGCTCGCTGCCCGACGTCATCGGCGAGCAGCTGCGCGAGGTCGTCGAGGAAGACGTCCCGGCGCGCGCCCTGATGGCCGCCTACCGGCTTCCGGAGGACGGCACGCGCGCGTGCGACGCGGCCGACCTGGCGCTCACCGTCCTCGGCGGCGGCGAGTCCTCCCGGCTCTACAACCGGCTCGTACGCCGTGACCGCACCGCCGTCGCGGCCGGCTTCGGCCTGCTGCGGCTCGCCGGAGCGCCCTCCCTGGGATGGCTGGACGTGAAGACGTCCGGTGACGTCGAGGTCCCGGTCATCGAGGCCGCCGTCGACGAGGAGCTCGCCCGGTTCGCCGAGGAGGGCCCCACGGCCGGGGAAATGGAGCGCGCGCAGGCCCAGTTGGAGCGCGAGTGGCTCGACCGGCTCGGTACCGTCGCGGGCCGTGCCGACGAACTGTGCCGGTACGCCGTCCTGTTCGGCGACCCGCAGCTCGCCCTGACCGCCGTGCAGCGCGTCCTCGACGTCACGGCGGAGGAGGTCCAGGAGGCCGCCAAGGCCCGCCTGCGCCCCGACAACCGCGCGGTGCTCGTCTACGAGCCGACCACCGCCGAAGCCGCCGACGCGGCTGACTCCGCCGACGAGACCGACGAGGAGGCGGCGAAGTGACCGAGCTCGCCACCATGGACTTCCACCCGCAGCCCCAGGGCGGCCGGCCCAAGCCGTGGGCGTTTCCCGCCCCCGAGCGCGGCACCCTGGACAACGGTCTGACCGTGCTGCGCTGCCATCGCCCCGGCCAGCAGGTCGTCGCCGTCGAGGTCATCCTCGCCGCGCCGCTGGAGGCCGAGCCAGCGGGCCTGGACGGCATCGGCACGATCATGGCGCGCGCCTTCTCCGAGGGCACCGACAAGCACTCGGCCGAGGACTTCGCCGCCGAACTGGAGCGCTGCGGCGCCACGCTCGACGCGCACGCCGACCACCCCGGTGTACGGCTGTCCCTCGAAGTGCCCGTCTCGCGCCTGGCCAAGGCCCTGGGCCTGCTCGCCGACGCCCTGCGGGCCCCCGCGTTCGCGGACAGCGAGGTCGAGCGGCTGGTGCGCAACCGGCTGGACGAGATCCCGCACGAGACGGCCAACCCCGCCCGTCGTGCCGCCAAGGAGCTCTCCAAGGAGCTGTTCCCGGCGAGCGCGCGTATGTCGCGTCCGCGCCAGGGCACCGAGGAGACCGTCCAGAACATCGACTCGGCGGCCGTACGCGCCTTCTACGAGAAGCACGTACGCCCGGCCACGGCCACCGCGGTCGTCGTCGGCGACCTGACCGGTGTCGACCTCGACGAGCTGCTCGGCGACACGCTCGGCTCCTGGACGGGTTCGTCCGCCGAGCCGCGCCCCGTGCCGCCGGTGAGCGCCGACGACACCGGCCGCGTGATCATCGTCGACCGCCCCGGGGCCGTCCAGACCCAGCTGCTCATCGGCCGGGTCGGCGCCGACCGGCACGACCGCGTGTGGCCCGCCCAGGTGCTCGGCACCTACTGCCTCGGCGGCACCCTCACCTCGCGCCTGGACCGCGTCCTGCGCGAGGAGAAGGGCTACACCTACGGCGTACGGGCGTTCGGCCAGGTCCTGCGCTCCGCGCCGGACGGCACGGGCGTCGCGATGCTCGCCATCAGCGGCTCGGTGGACACCCCGAACACGGGTCCGGCGCTCGACGACCTGTGGAAGGTGCTGCGCACCCTCGCGGCCGAAGGGCTGACCGACACGGAGCGCGATGTCGCCGTGCAGAACCTGGTGGGTGTCGCGCCCCTCAAGTTCGAGACGGCGGCGGCCGTCGCGAGCACGCTCGCGGACCAGGTCGAGCAGCACCTGCCGGACGACTATCAGGCGACGCTCTATCAGCAACTGGCCGCCACCGGCACCGTGGAGGCCACCGCGGCCGCCGTGAGCGCGTTCCCGATGGACCGTCTGGTGACCGTCCTGGTGGGCGACGCGGCACAGATCGAGGAGCCGGTCAGGGCCCTCGGAATCGGTGAAGTCAGCGTGGTGGCCGCCGAGTAGAGCCCGTGCGACCGAAGAGGGCCCTGATGACTGAAGAGTCGCCAGGGCCTTCTCTTTTCCCGGACCCCGCCCCCAAGATGTCCGCATTCGTGCGGGAGTTGCCCTTCTGCTCTGTGGGATGCGTTACAAAAATCGTGATCTGTTTGTTGTTCGAATGATGCCGCGTTTAGCGTCGGTCCGGCTGTTCGTCACGCAGTGCGCCGCGCCCGCGGCACCGGACAGTCATCGCCGAGTCCCCCTATGGCGCGAGTCAGGGGAGCCGGGGACCCACACGTAGTCCCTGGGGTGAATCGGACGCCCTCCCCGGAGGGGGTCCGTAGGAGACCTTCCTGCTCCGAACCCGTCAGCTAACCCGGTAGGCGAGAGGGAAGGAAAGGATCAGCCCCTACATGGCGTTCTCTTGTGGCACCGGCAAGCATCGTCGTCAGAGCCGCGTGCACAGCACGACCAAGACCGCCGTCGGGGTCGCGGCGCTCACCACCACCGGTGTGATCGGAACCCTGGCCGCCCCCGCGTTCGCCGCGGAATCCTCCGTCGAGCAGACCGGGCTGACCCAGGCCGTCACGCTCGGCGACTCGGTCGCCGACCAGATCGACGCCCAGGCCTTCGCGCAGCAGCGCGCCGCCGACGAGGCCGCCGCGCGGAAGCAGGCCGAGCAGACCGCGCGCAAGCACGCCGCGGAGCAGGCCGCGAAGGCCCGCGAGGCCAAGGAGCGCGCCGCCCGTGAGGCCGAGCGCAAGCGCCTGAACACGTTCGTCATCCCGATCACCGGTTCGTACATCTCCACCGGCTACCAGGCCAGCAGCAGCCTCTGGTCCTCGGGCAGCCACACCGGCGTCGACTTCCACGCCGCGTACGGCACCTCGGTCCACACCGTCGGCTCCGGCACCGTCGTCACGACCGGCTGGGGCGGCGCCTACGGCAATCAAGTCGTGATCAAGATGCACGACGGCACGTACACCATGTACGGCCACCTGTCGTCCATCGGGGTGTCGGTGGGGCAGGCGGTCACTCCGGGGCAGCAGATCGGCCTCTCCGGGGACACCGGCAACACCACCGGACCGCACCTCCACTTCGAGGCCCGTACGACCGCGGAGTACGGCTCGGACATCGACCCGGTCGCGTACCTGCGCTCGCACGGAGTCAACGTCTGACGACCGCTTCGCGGCTTCTTCACCGCTTTCGATGCCCCGGCTCACCGAGCCGGGGCATCATCGTTTCCGGAGGCCGTCTGTCCAAAAAATATCCATGGATTCAGGCCCGCCATCGGAAATTCAGGCTTCCTGCAATAGAGTCACTGAACAAGCGTCAATCGATGGCGTTTCGCGGGGATTAAAGCGGAGGTCGGTCATGCGTATTCCGGCGCACTCGGTATGCACGGCGATCCGTGACGACATCGTCGCGGGTGTCTACGAGCGCGGCGGCCGGCTCACCGAGGAACTGCTCGCGCGGCGCTACGGCGTCTCGCGCGTCCCCGTGCGCGAGGCGCTGCGCACCCTGGAGGCCGAGGGCTTCGTGGTCACCCGCCGGCACGCGGGCGCGTGCGTCGCGGAACCCACCGAGCAGGAGGCCGCGGACCTCCTGGAGATGCGCATGCTGCTGGAACCGCTGGGCGCCGCGCGGGCCGCCCAACGGCGTACGGAGGCCCACCTCAAGGTGCTGCGAGGCCTGGTCAGGCTGGGCCAGGAGCGTTCCAGGAGGGGCCACAGCGAGGATCTGCGCTCGCTGGGCGGCTGGTTCCACGAGACGCTCGCACAGGCGTCCGGCAGTCCCGCGCTGACCTCCACGCTCGCCCAGCTGCGGCACAAGATCGCCTGGATGTACTCGGTGGAGGCGCCGGCCAACCCCGCGGAGTCCTGGGCCGAGCACGGCGGCATCGTGGACGCGGTCGCCCGCGGCGACGGCGAGCGGGCCCGCGCGATCACGGCGCTGCACACCGAGCGCGCGACGGCCGTGCACCGGCTCCGATTTCCCGGCGGCGAGCGGCCGGACCGTGTGAGAAGTTCGCAACATCCCGTAAACATGACGGGCCTGCGTCATTAACACGGGCGCCGTATACAAAGAGGGATATTCGGCAGGGCCTCATTTCTGATGCCCTTTTATTCGCGTGTCCGGAATTTCGGCGCGCGCTATTCCCGGGACCACGGCACGAGGGCCCCGCGTGTCACCGGGAGAATTCCTGAGCGGAGTACGGAAAACGGCTGGGCCGCGCCACCCGGGGGAAGGGCGGCGCGGCCCAGCCGCGTGTGTCCTGGGTGCCTCGTGGGCTCAGACGGTCTCGGGGAGCTCGTCGAGTCCCTCGGCGATCAGCTTCGCCAGACGGTCGAGAGCGGCGTCCGCGCCCTCGGAGTCCGACGCGAGGACGATCTCCTCGCCGCCCTGGGCGCCCAGGCCGAGGACCGCGAGCATGGAGGCCGCGTTGACGGGGTTGCCGTCGGACTTGGCGATCGTCACGGGGATGCCGGAGGCCGTGGCGGCCCGGACGAAGATGGAGGCGGGGCGGGCGTGGAGGCCCTCGGTCCAGCCGACGTTGACGCGGCGCTCAGCCATGTGATGCTGCCCTTCGGGTGTTCCAGGTTGTCTAGACCAGTGTTCCATATCGTGAGGCATGCCCGGACGGTCCCGGGTTCCGCCCGCCGCGGTGTCGGTCCGCGGCCCCGCTCCGGCGTCCGTCACCCTCAGACTGCCTCGCGCCGTTGTCGTACGCGAGCCGTACTCTGGGCCCCATGCAGACCTCGTCGGACCGGCACGAGTACCCAGCTCACTGGGAGGCCGACGTGGTGCTGCGCGACGGCGGCACCGCACGCGTCAGGCCCATCACCGTGGACGACGCCGAGCGTCTGGTCAGCTTCTACGAGCAGGTGTCCGACGAGTCGAAGTACTACCGCTTCTTCGCGCCGTATCCGCGGCTGTCCGCCAAGGACGTCCACCGTTTCACCCACCACGACTTCGTGGACCGGGTGGGCCTCGCGGTCACGGTGGGCGGCGAGTTCATCGCCACCGTGCGCTACGACCGCATCGACGCCGACGGGATGCCCGCGTCCGCGCCCGCCGACGAGGCCGAGGTCGCCTTCCTCGTGCAGGACGCCCACCAGGGTCGCGGCGTGGCCTCGGCGCTGCTCGAACACATCGCGGCGGTGGCCCGCGAACGGGACATCCGCCGCTTCGCCGCCGAGGTGCTGCCCGCCAACAACAAGATGATCAAAGTGTTCACGGACGCCGGCTACATCCAGAAGCGCAGCTTCGAGGACGGCGTCGTACGCCTCGAGTTCGACCTCGAACCCACCGACCGGTCCCTTGCCGTGCAGCGCGCGCGGGAGCAGCGTGCCGAGGCCCGGTCCGTGCAGCGGCTGCTCGCCCCCGGCTCGGTAGCCGTCATCGGCGCCGGGCGCGAGCCCGGCGGGGTCGGCCGCAGCGTCCTCGACAACCTGCGGGACGCCGGATTCACCGGACGGCTGTACGCCGTGAACGCCGCACTCCAGGACAAGGAACTCGACGGAGTCCCGGCCCACCGCTCCGTCCGCGACATCGCCGAGCCCGTCGACCTCGCCGTCGTCGCCGTGCCCGCCGAGCACGTCCCCGACGTCGTCACGGAATGCGGCGAACACGGCGTGCAGGGGCTCGTGGTGGTCTCCGCCGGATACGCCGAGAGCGGTCCCGAGGGACGCGAACGCCAGCGCGAACTCGTGCGGCACGCGCGCACGTACGGGATGCGCATCATCGGGCCCAACGCCTTCGGGGTCATCAACACCTCCCCCGAAGTGCGTCTGAACGCCTCACTCGCGCCGCAGATGCCCCGTCCCGGACGGATCGGCCTGTTCGCGCAGTCCGGCGCCATCGGGATCGCCCTGCTGTCCCGGCTGCACCGGCGCGGCGGCGGCGTCACCGGCGTGACCGGCGTGTCGACCTTCGTCTCCTCCGGGAACCGGGCGGACGTGTCCGGCAACGACGTACTGCAGTACTGGTACGACGACCCGGACACCGACGTCGCCCTGATGTACCTCGAATCCATCGGCAACCCGCGCAAGTTCACCCGCCTCGCACGGCGGACGGCGGCGGCGAAGCCGCTGGTCGTGGTCCAGGGGGCGCGGCACGGCGGGGCCGCTCCCCAGGGGCATGCCGTACGGGCCACACGGCTGCCGCACGCCACCGTGTCCGCGCTGCTGCGCCAGGCCGGAGTGATCCGGGTGGACACGATCACCGAACTCGTCGACGCGGGCCTGCTGCTGGCCCGCCAGCCGCTCCCCAGAGGACCCCGCGTGGCGATCCTCGGGAACTCCGAGTCACTGGGGCTGCTCACGTACGACGCGTGTCTCGCCGAAGGGCTCAGGCCGCTGCCGCCGCGGGACCTGACCACGGCGGCCTCGGCGGAGGACTTCCACCGGGCGCTGTCGCAGGCCCTCGCCGACGACGGCTGTGACGCCGTCGTCGTGACCGCCATACCGGCCCTGGGGGAGACCTCGGCCGCCGACGCGGCGCTCGCCGAGGCGCTGCGGTCCTCCGCCCTGGCGGCCCCGGCGAAACCCGTGCTCGTCGTGCACGTCGAACTGGGCGGACTCGCCGAGGCGCTGTCCGCCGCCGCGAGCACCGCGCCCCAGGCCCCCGAGGCGGCACCGGGCGCGGTGCCCGGCGCCCGCTTCCACCCCTCGGACCGATCGCCCACCGCGGTGCGTCCCGCGCCCGCCCCGGACTCCCGGCTCATCCCCGCCTACCCCGCCGCCGAACGCGCCGTCCGCGCCCTCGCCGAAGCCGTCAAGTACGCCCAGTGGCGCCTGGACGCCGGCGAGCCCGGCAAGGTGCCCGAATACGAGGACATCGACGAGAAGGGAGCCGCTCAGCTGATCGACGGCCTCCTCACGCGCGGGGAGGGGCTGACCCTGGGAGGCGAGGAGACGGCGGCGCTGCTCGGGCGGTACGGCATCGACGTGCACCGTGCCCTGCCCGCCCCCACTCCGGACGACGCCGTCGCGGCCGCGCGGGCCATCGGCTACCCCGTGGCCCTCAAGACCACCGCCCCGCACCTGCGGCACCGCGCCGACCTGGGCGGCGTACGGCTGGACGTGGCGGACGAGGAACAGCTGCGCCGGGCGTACGCGGAACTGACCGAGCTTTTCGGGCCCCCGACGGTGCTGCGCCCGGTCGTTCAGGGGATGGCGCCGCGCGGTGTCGACACGCTCGTCCGCGCGGTGATCGACCCGGCGGCCGGTGCGGTGCTCTCCTTCGGACTCTCCGGAGCCGCCTCCGAACTGCTCGGGGACACGGCGCACCGGCTGATTCCGGTCACCGACCGGGACGCGGCCTCCCTGGTCCGGTCGATTCGGACGGCACCGCTCCTGTTCGGCTGGCGGGGGTCCGCGCCGGTCGACACGGGGGCCCTCGAAGAGCTCATGCTGCGGGTGTCCCGGCTGGTCGACGACCACCCGGAGGTCGTCGCGGTCTCGCTGGAGCCGGTGGTGGTCGCCCCGGCCGGCCTGAGCGTGCTGGGCGCCACGGTACGACTGGCCCGCGCCCCGCTCCGGGACGACCTCGGCCCCCGGAGACTGCCCGTCGTCTGAGTCGTCTCGTGCCGGTCCCGTCCCGGCCGTCGCATCCACGCCGTGGCCCCTGCCTGGCCCGCGTCGCACCGGTCGCCGTCCCCGATTCGATCTGTTCCGTCCACGACAGACCCACGCGAGCGGTGCCTCGCAGTCAGTGGGCCCCCGTAGGATGGACGGCATGGCCAAGACCAGTACGACGACCCAGGGGCTGCGAGCGGCGATCGAGCGCAGCGGCTACTACCCGGCCCTCGTGGCCGAGGCGGTGGAGGCCGCGATCGGCGGCGAGACCATCCGGTCGTACCTGGTCCACCAGGAGACGACGTTCGACGCGAACGAGGTAAGGCGGCACGTCACCGTGCTCGTCCTCACCGGCAACCGCTTCATCGTGAGCCACACCGACGAGCAGAACGCGGACACCACGTCCCCGACGCCGTACGCCACGACCTCGACGGAATCGGTCAAGCTCGGCCGGATCTCCTCGGTCGTCGTCAGCCGCGTCGTCGCGAACCCGGAGTCGTACACGCCCGGCACGCTGCCCCGCGAAGTGGTCCTGACCATCGGCTGGGGCGCCGTCTCCCGCATCGACCTGGAGCCGGCCGCCTGCGGTGACCCCAACTGCGAGGCGGATCACGGCTACACCGGCAGCTCGACGGCGGACGATCTGAGCCTGCGGGTCAGCGAGGCGGGGGACGGTCCCGAGACCGTCCGCCAGGCCCTCGCCTTCGCGCAGTCCCTCTCCGAGGCGACCGCGGACGTCGCCCGCTGATGGCCCTGCCCACCTGGGACCACCCGGAACCCCTCGCCCTCGACTCCGCGCCCGTCCCCGAGTACGGCGCCGGTTCACTGGCCGACCTGCTGCCCACGCTCGCCGCGGGCATGTCCGTGCCCGGCGCGACCGCCGTCATACCCGAGCTGACCGAAGCCGACCGGAACTGCGTGTTCCTGATCGACGGTCTCGGCTGGGAGCAGCTCAAGGCTCACCCGGACGAAGCACCCTTCATGACGTCGCTCCTCGCGTCCTCGCGCGGCGGCACGGGGCGTCCGATCACCGCGGGCTACCCGGCCACCACCGCGACCTCCCTCGCCTCCGTCGGCACCGGCCTGCCCCCGGGCGCGCACGGCCTGCCCGGCTACACGGCGCGCAACCCCGCCACCGGCGAGCTGATGAACCAGCTCCGCTGGAACCCGTGGACCGAGCCGCGCGCCTGGCAGCCCTACCCCACGGTCTTCCAGCTGGCCGAGGCGGCGGGCGTGCACACCGCCCAGGTCTCCTCGCCGACCTTCCAGAACACACCGCTGACGAAGATCGCGCTGAGCGGCGGGACGTTCCACGGCCGGCTGTCCGGCGAGGAGCGCATGGACCTCGCCGCCGAGCAACTGGCCGCCGGGGACCGCTCGTTGGTCTACACGTACTACGCGGAGGTGGACGGCAAGGGCCACCGCTTCGGTGTCGACTCGGACCCCTGGCGCGGCCAGCTGATGTATGTCGACCGTCTGGTCCAGCGCCTCGCGGAGCAGTTGCCGCCACGCGCGGCGCTCTACGTCACGGCCGACCACGGCATGATCGACATCCCGTTCGACGAGCAGCACCGCATCGACTTCGACGAGGACTGGGAGCTGCGCGCCGGGGTCGCCCTGCTGGGCGGCGAGGGCCGCGCCCGCCATGTGTACGCGGTCCCGGGCGCCGAGGTGGACGTGCTGACCTGCTGGCGCGAGGTCCTCGGCGAGCAGTTCTGGGTCGCCTCCCGCGACGAGGCGATCGACGCGGGCTGGTTCGGCCCGCGGATCGACGAGCGGGTGTACGCCCGGCTGGGCGACGTGATCGCGGCCGCCCGGGACGATGTCCTGATCATCGCCTCCGAGCGGGAGCCGAAGGAGTCGCTGATGGTCGGCAACCACGGTTCGATGACCCCGGCCGAGCAGTTGGTACCCCTCCTCCAAGTACGCTCCTGACGCCCTCCCTCCCCTCGTCCTCGTTGCCGAAAGGTGCTCAACTCCCCATGCCCGAGCTGGTGTTCTTCTCCGGAACCATGGACTGCGGGAAGTCCACGCTGGCTCTCCAGATCGAGCACAACCGCTCGGCGCGGGGTCTGCAGGGCATGATCTTCACGCGCGACGACCGAGCGGGCGAGGGCAAGCTCTCCTCGCGCCTCGGCCTGGTCACCGACGCGGTCGAGGTGGCGGACGACCAGGACCTGTACGCCTATCTGGTCGACCACCTCTCGCAGGGGGGCCGGGCGGACTACGTGATCGCGGACGAGGCGCAGTTCCTGGCCCCCGCGCAGATCGACCAACTGGCCCGCGTGGTGGACGACCTGGGCGTCGACGTGTTCGCCTTCGGGATCACCACCGACTTCCGCTCCAAGCTCTTCCCGGGCTCCCAGCGCCTGGTCGAACTGGCCGACCGGGTCGAGGTCCTCCAGGTCGAGGCCCTGTGCTGGTGCGGCGCCCGCGCCACGCACAACGCCCGCACCGTGGGCGGCGAGATGGTCGTCGAGGGTGCCCAGGTCGTCGTCGGCGACGTCAACCAGCCCGAGAACATCGGCTACGAGGTCCTGTGCCGCCGGCACCACCGCCGCCGTATGACAGCCGCCACGGCCCACGCGGGTGCCCTGTCCCCCGACGTCCTGCCGATCGCCTCGGTTTGAAGCCTGTTCCCGGAGACCGTTGTCCGAGGTCCGGCGCCTGAGCCCGATGCCTGGGCCGGCGTCGGATCGTCAGGCCGGACGGCTCACCGAGTCAGGTGACGGCATGGATCAGGGAGAACATCGCGCCCTCCGGATCCGCCACCGTCGCCACGCGGCCGTACGGGGAGTCGTGGGCCGCCCGCAGGAGGTGCCCGCCGAGTTCCGTGACGCGGCGTACGGTGTCGTCCAGTTCGGCGGCCTCGAAGTACGTCAGCCAGTGCGGGCCCCGGTCGCGCGGCAGGGCGTTCCCCACGCCGTGGATGCCGGCCACCGGCCGGCCGTCGATGTGCAGCGTCACGTAGTCGAAGTCGGCCGAGACCGTCGGCTCCAGTTCGTAGCCGAAGACCCCCTGGTAGAACTTGACGACGCTCTCGGTGTCGCGCGTCACGAGCTCGTTCCACGCCGGGGTGCCCGCCACGCCCGTGATCTCCGTCCCGAGACGGGCCGCCACCTGCCAGATGCCGAAGACGGCGCCCGACGGGTCGGAGGCGATCGCCAGGCGGCCGGCCTCGGCGGCGTCGATCGGGCCCACGCCGACGGTGCCGCCACTGTGCCGTACCGTCTCCGCGGTCTGGTCGACGTCGGCCGAGGCGAAGTAGGGCGTCCAGGCGATCGGCAGGTGCCGGTCGGGCGGCAACTGGCCGATTCCGGCCACCTCGTGGCCGTCGAGGAGGGCCCGCGCGTACGGGCCGAGCTGCGGGGGGCCAGGCTGGAACTCCCAGCCGAACAGCGCTCCGTAGAAGTCCTGGGTCGCGGCCATCTCATGCACCATCAGGCTCTCCCAGCAGGGTGTGCCGGGCGTGCGTCGAGCGTGTGTGGTGCCGTTCGGGCCGGCCGATTCCCGTGCCTCGGTCATCGTCACTCTCTTCTCGGCCCCTCGCGGTGGCCGGTCACCTTCCGCTTGCGGACACGCGTACTCAGTCGCGTGCGTGCGCGCCCCCTGCCGATGTTCGCACCACCGGTCGTCCGTGGGTCCGGGCCGCGCCGCCGTCGGGCGGTGCGCGGACGGAGGGCGCCCGATCTGCCGTTTCTCATCTGTTTCGGGGTGATTGCCGCGTAGTGTCCATCAGTTGTACAGCATGTGCCCGATCCCATACGCCTCGTGATCGGACCTGTCCGGCGGAGCAGAGTAGCCCGACATGGACGAAGCGGCCACCCCGTGCGCAAGGATGGTGGCCATGAACGCCATCATCACGGCACCCGAACTCGCGAGTGACCTGGCGGGGCCGAACCCGCCGGTCCTCCTCGACGTCCGCTGGCGGTTGGGCGGCCCCAACCTGCGCTCCGAATACGAGAACGCGCACATTCCCGGTGCCGTCTTCGTCGATCTGGATTCCGAACTCGCTGGTCCGGCCGGTGCGGCGGGCCGGCATCCGCTCCCCGACCCCGTGGCCTTCGGCGCGGCGATGCGGGCCGCGGGAGTGTCCGAGAACCGCGACGTCGTTGTGTACGACGGCGGGCAGGGCTGGGCCGCCGCGCGTGCCTGGTGGCTGCTGGGCTATTCGGGTCATCCGTCGGTACGCGTACTTGACGGCGGCTTCGCCGCCTGGAGCGGACCGGTGTCCTCGCAGGTCCCTTCGCCGACGCGTGGAACGTTCGTACCGGCACTCGGTGCCCGGCCGTTGCTCGACGCGGACGGGGCTGCCGCGCTCGCCCGCACCGGGCTGCTGCTGGACGCCCGCGCGGGGGAGCGGTACCGGGGCGAGGTCGAGCCGATCGATCCGGTCGGCGGGCACATCCCGGGCGCCGTCTCCGCGCCGACCGCCGAGAACGTCACGGAGGACGGACGGTTCCTGCCGTCGGCCGAACTCGCGGACCGTTTCAAGTCCTTCGGCGTGACGTCCGCGTCCGAGGTCGGCGTGTACTGCGGCTCCGGGGTCTCGGGCGCCCATGAGGTGCTGGCCCTCGCCGTGGCCGGCGTTCCCGCGGCACTGTACGTGGGCTCGTGGTCGGAGTGGTCCCAGGACGGGAACCGCCCCGTCGCGGTGGGCCCCGACCCGCAGTGACACCCGCGGTACCCCCAGGGTGATGTCCGCGGAACCACCCGCGGTAACGCCTGTGGTGACACTCGCGGCGATGCCCGCAGGAGCGCCCGTGTGACGGCACGGTCCGCCGGGTCCGCCGGGCCGGGCGCGGCCGTCCGGCCCGCCTTCCGGTGTACGACGACGGGCCCGCACCAGATCGGCGCGGGCCCGTCGTCGTACACCTGGCGGGTCCTGTCAGTCCTGCTTCTTCCGGCGTGTGCCGAAGACGATCTCGTCCCAGCTCGGGACCGCCGCTCTGCGGCCCGGACGGACGCCGTCGGCCTCGGCCTGGCGGTCGGTCGCGCCGACGAGCCGGTCGCGATGACTGCCGACCGAGCGCGGCATGAGCACGTCCGCGTACGCGGAACCGGCACCCGCCGAGGCGGCGGGAGCCGGCGGCTCCTCCTCCTCGGATTCCGGCACGGGCTCCTCGGCGGCGGTCCGCTCGACAGGGGCGGTCCGCTCGGGCACCACCATGTCGCCGCGGAAGCTGGGCACCGCCTCCAGGAGGCTGGTCAGCGAGTCCCGGTCCTCGGCCTCCTCGGCCGGATCCGGGGCGGGCGGGGGCAGGCTCGGCCGCTCCATCTGCCGGTCCAGGGCGCGGTCCAGCGGACGGTCGCGGGGCAGCCGGGCGATCCGCGGCACGAACGGGAAGCTCGGCTCGGGCGCGGCGAGGTCGTCGGACTCGCCGATCAGCGAGCGCGCCTCGTCGTCGACGGCCTGGACGAGCCGCCGGGGCGGGTCGTACGTCCAGCTCGCGGCGTGCGGTTCGCCCGCGACGCGGTAGACCAGCATGACTTCCCAGGTGCCGTCGTCGCGGCGCCAGGAGTCCCACTGGACGGTGTCCTTCTCGGCGCCCCGGATCAGCAGCCGCTCCTGGACGGCCTCGCCGAGCTGGGGTCCGGCGTTCTCTCCGGGGCGGCGGACGGGAGTCTTCCTGGCACGCTCGGCCATGAAGGCGCGCTCGGCCAGCACGGGTCCCTCGAAGCGACGTACGCGATCGACGGGGATTCCGGCGAGCTGGGCGACTTCCTCCGCGGAAGCGCCGGCGCGTATACGCGCCTGGATGTCTCGGGGGCGGAGATGGCTCTCCACCTCGATCTCGATCTGGCCGAGGCGGGGACGGTCGCCGCGTACGGCGGCGCGCAGACGCTCGTCAATCGGAAGCGTGTACTCCGTACTGTCCGCAGCCTTCAGCACCAGCCGTGTGCCGTCGTTAGAGACGGCCACGACACGCAGTTCGGGCATGGGGACCTCCCGGGTGGTGCCTGCCGACGTCACGTGCGTCGCTGCTTCCGCTAGTCGAGTGTGGCCTGCCCGGGTGCAGCCTGCCACAACCTTGCCGAGTTGCCCGGCGTGTCGGGTGCGGGCCCGGGATCGCCGTTATGGCACGGTTACCTATTCGCAACGCTAAGTGACGAACTCCATCACCCTGTGCAACGAGCCCCCTCCCGGCGGTCCTGCAAGGCCCCGGACACCCTGGCGGGAGTCCGGACCCAGGGCTCGCAACAGTACTCCATTCGGGCCACATGCGTGGATCGGCACGCCGCCCAACTTCGAGCGGGGGGTGCTAGTTGGCCGATCCGCGCGCCCTTTCGGCGGCCATGGAACGTGGCGCACTTCACGTAATCGGCAGAAACGGAACTTATCGCTTCGCCCGTACGTCCCCTTCTCGTGCGGTCGGTCGATCAAGTACGGGAAAGGCAGGCAAGGTCCGGGAATGCGTGAGAAGCCGGATGTCGGCGGCGAGCAGCCGGGTACCGACGTGGAACCGAGGAAGAGGCGGCTGGACCTGAGCGTCCCCCAAGTGGCGGGGAGCGCGGTCGCCGCGGTGGTCGCCGCGAAACTCGCGTCGTACTTCGGTGTGTACGGGACGATCCTGGGCGCCGGACTGGTCAGCGCCATCGCCACCTGCGGAGGAACGCTCTTCCAGCACTTCTTCAAGCGCACCGGAGAACAGATCCGTGACGTGAAGGTGCAGACGAAACCGAAGCCCCGGCAGCCGCCAGGTCCCTCCGGCGAGTTCACCGAGGGGACCGTCTACCGCGCGCGGGTCAGGAGCTGGAAGAGGCCGCTGGTCGCGACCGCTCTGGTCTTCGGCGTCACGATGGCCGGAATCACCACGTACGAAACGGTCTCGGGCCAGAGCTTCAGCGGCGACGGCACCAGCACGACGGTCGGCGACGCCTTCAAGGGGCACAGCGCCGGCTCGGGGAGCCCGGAGCGCGGTACGGCTCCGACGACCGGTTCCTCGCCGTCCTCGGGTCCGGCCTCTCCGGAGGCGCCGGCGCCGTCCGCCGACAGCGGCGGCTCGGGTGACCTGGGCGGCGACGGCGGTGGTACGACCTCCGTGCCGACGCCGGGCGACGGCACGCCCTCGGCACCGGAAGCCGGGGACGGCACCCCGGCTCCCGCACCGAGTGCGACCGCTACGACCCCAGAACCCTCCGCAAGTAGTCATTCGCAAAGCGCCGGTCCGGATCGAGCCGGTCCCGCAGCGCGGTGAACTCGCCGAAGCGCGGATAGACCTTGGAGAAGTACTCCGCGTCGCGCGTGTGCACCTTGCCCCAGTGCGGCCGTCCCTCGTGCGCGGTGAAGATCCGCTCGGCCTCGGTGAAGTACGCCTGATAGGGGGTACCCCTGAACATGTGGACGGCGACGTACGCGCTCTCCCGTCCGGAGGCCGTGGAGAGGGTGATGTCGTCGGCGGGCGCGGTCCGCACCTCCACGGGGAAGCTGATCCGCAGGGTCGAGCTGTCGACCATCGACTTCAGCTCGCGCAGCGTCTCGACGAGGGCCTCGCGCGGCACGGCGTACTCCATCTCCACGAACCGCACGCGGCGCGGAGAGGTGAAGACCTTGTACGGAATGTCGGTGTAGGTCCGCGCGGACAGCGCCCGGCTGGAGAGGCCGGCGATCGTCGGGATGGCCGCGGGAACGGCTCGGCCGAGCAGATTGGCCACCTGGAAGGCGCCGTTGGAGAGGAACTCGTCCTCGATCCAGCCGCGGACCGGCCCCACCGGCTTCTCGGGGCCCGCGCTGCGGTTGTTGCGCTTGGTGTTGCAGTTGCCGGTGTGCGGGAACCAGTAGAACTCGAAGTGCTCGTTCTCGGTGAAGAGTTCCTCGAAGTCGGCGGTGACCTTGTCGAAGGTCATCGGTTCCTCGCGGGCCGCGAGCAGGAAGACGGGCTCCACGGAGAAGGTGATCGCGGTGATGATTCCCAGGGCGCCGATCCCTACCCGGGCCGACGCGAAGATCTCGGGGTTCTCGTTCTCGGAGCAGGACAGCACCGAGCCGTCCGCCGTGACCAGTTCGAGGCCCGTGATCTGGGCGGCGATCGAGGCCGAGTCCCGCCCGGTGCCGTGCGTACCGGTGCTGGTCGCCCCCGAGACCGTCTGTTCCATGATGTCGCCCATGTTCGTGAGCGACAGACCCTCGCGCGCGAGGGCCATGTTGAGCCTCTTGAGCGGGGTGCCCGCCTCGACCGTGACCGTCATGGCCGCACGGTCGATCTTGCGGATTCCGGTCAACAGCTGAGGACGGATCAATACGCCGTCGGTCGCCGCGGCGGCCGTGAAGGAGTGCCCGGTGCCGACGGCCTTCACCGTCAGGCCGTCCTCGGCCGCCTTCCGCACGGCGGCGGAGAGTTCGTCGACCGAGGCAGGGGTGACCTCCCGTACGGGACGGGCGGTGACGTTCCCCGCCCAGTTACGCCACGTGCCGCTCTTCCCGCTCACTGTGGTGCTCATGAGACCCTCCCCGCTGCGGAACCGGCCCTCTGAGCCGGCGATACCCGAGGAAACCGACCGCGACCGCGACGGCCCCGGACACCGCCGGAACCCCGTACCCGGCCTTCGCGCCGGCGGAGTCGATCACCCAGCCGGCCACGGAGGAACCGAGCGCGACTCCGACCGCGAGTCCTGTGCTCACCCAGGTCATGCCTTCGGTCAGTTTCGCGCGAGGTACGTGCTGTTCGATGAGGGACATCGTCGTGATCATCGTGGGAGCGATGGAGAGGCCCGCAACGAACAGCGCCACGGCCAGGAACGGCAAGTTTCCGACCAGTAGGAGGGGGATCATACTCACGGCCATCGCGCATATGCCCAGCAGCCACCTTCCTTCGGCGGCCCCCTTGAAGCGCAGCAGTCCGAAGACGGCCCCGGCGAGGCAGGAGCCCGCCGCGTAGAGGGCCAGGACGATGCTCGCGGCGCCCTTGTGGCCCTGCTCCTCGGCGAAGGCCACGGTGACCACGTCGACGGCTCCGAAGATCGTTCCGGTCGCCACGAAGGTGGCCACCAGGACCTGGAGTCCGGCCGAGCGGAGCGCCGAGCCGCCGCTGTGCTGCCCGCGCGGATGCGGCTGGGGCTCGGTGGCCCGCTGGGAGGTCAGCCAGAAGACCCCGGCGGCCAGGAAGCAGGCGGCGAGCAGCGGGCCGGCCTCGGGGAACCACACCGTGGACAGGCCGATGGAGATGATCGGCCCGAAGATGAAGCAGATCTCGTCCACCACGGACTCCAGGGAGTACGCGGTGTGCAGTTGCGGGGTGCCTCCGTAGAGGGCCGCCCAGCGGGCCCGGATCATCGCGCCGATGCTCGGGACGCAACCGATGCCGGCCGCGCACACGAACAGCACCCAGTCCGGCCACTCGAAGTGCGCGGCGAGCAGCAGTCCCGCGGCCGCCGTGAGCGCGAAGAGCGTGACCGGGCGCAGGATCCGCCGCTGACCGTGCCGGTCCACCATCCGCGAGACCTGCGGGCCCATGGCCGCGGCCGCCAGCGCGATGGTCGCCGACAGGGCGCCCGCGAGGCCGTACCGCCCGGTCAGCTGGGAGATCATCGTGACGACGCCGATGCCCATCATGGACAGCGGCATCCTGCCGAGCAGGCCCGCTGTGGAGAAGCCCTTGGAGCCGGGGGCGGCGAACAGGGCGCGGTACGGGCTGGGCACGGGGGTTCTCCGTCGGCTCGGCTCGGCCCCTCCCGTCGGCGCGGGCGGCCCGAACTTCGGTAAGGCGTGAAGCTGGCCGACACAGCTTACGTGTTAGGTGAACCTAACGCACCCCTTCCGTACCCCCGCTCCGAACGGCCCCGCACGCCTTCCTGCGCGCCTCCGCGACGGCCTGGGCGCGTCCTCACGCCCGTCCGGCTGCGCGTGCCCGGCAGCTCGCCCGCCGAGCGCCCCTGACGTCACCGCCACCTCGGCACCCCGCCGGTTCTCGCCTGTCAGCGGCGGGTGGCAGGATCGGACACATGCCAGAAGTGCTCGATGCCACCCCCTACGACGCCCTGCTCCTGCTCTCGTTCGGCGGTCCGGAGGGCCCGGACGAAGTGGTTCCGTTCCTGGAGAACGTGACGCGGGGCAGGGGTATCCCCAAGGAACGGCTCAAGGAGGTCGGGCAGCACTACTTCCTGTTCGACGGGATCAGCCCCATCAACGACCAGAACCGCACCCTGCTCGACGCGCTGCGCAAGGACTTCGCCGAGCACGGACTGGACCTGCCGGTCTACTGGGGCAACCGCAACTGGGCGCCGTACCTGACCGACACGCTCCGCGAGATGACCGCCGACGGGCGGCGCCGGATCCTGGTGCTGGCCACCAGCGCGTACGCCTCGTACTCGGGCTGCCGGCAGTACCGCGAGGACCTCGCCGGAGCGCTGGCCGTCCTGGAAGGGGAGGGTCTGGAGCCCCCGAGGATCGACAAGCTGCGGCACTACTTCAACCATCCCGGGTTCGTGGAGCCGATGACCGAGGGTGTCCTCAGGTCGCTGGCCGAACTGCCCGAGGAGGTCCGGGCGGGCGCGCACCTGGCGTTCACCACGCACTCGATCCCGGTCGCCGCGGCGGACACCTCCGGCCCGGCCGAGGGGCACGGCGACGGCGGCGCGTACGTCCGGCAGCATCTGGACGTGGCCCGGCTGATCGCGGAGGCCGTGCGGGAGGAGACCGGGATCGACCACCCGTGGGAGCTCGTCTACCAGTCGCGTTCCGGGGCCCCGCACATTCCGTGGCTGGAGCCGGACATCTGCGACCACCTGGAGGCGTCGCACGGGGCCGGGGTGGCCGCGGCCGTGATGGTGCCGATCGGGTTCGTCTCGGATCACATGGAGGTCCTGTACGACCTGGACACCGAGGCACGGGCCAAGGCGGAGGAGCTGGGGCTGCCGGTGCGCCGTTCGGCGACAGTGGGCGCCGATCCCCGGTTCGCCGCCGCGGTCCGTGACCTGGTGCTGGAGCGCGCCGCGGCCGAGAGCGGCCGGCTGGTGACACGGTGTGCCCTGGGCGCGCTGGGCGCAAGTCATGACCTGTGCCCGGTGGGCTGCTGTCCGGCCCGCACGCCCAAGCCCGCCGCCGCGGGCGCCGACAGCCCCTACGCATGAGGAGCCCCGTGACCGAGCCTCTGCACACCGAACTCCTCCAGCTCGCGCACGAGGCCGCCCGCCGCGCGGGCGCGCTGCTGCGTGACGGCCGCCCGGCGGACCTCGCGGTCGCCGCGACCAAGTCCAGTCCGATCGACGTCGTCACCGAGATGGACATCGCCGCCGAGAAGCTGATCACCACGCTGATCGCCGAGCACCGCCCCCACGACGGCTTTCTCGGCGAGGAGGGCGCGGCCTCCGAGGGCACCAGCGGCATCCGCTGGATCGTCGACCCGCTCGACGGCACGGTCAACTACCTGTACGGGCTGCCGACCTGGGCGGTGTCCATCGCGGCCGAACAGGACGGTGAGACCGTCGTCGGCGTCGTGGCGGCACCGATGCGCGGCGAGACGTACCACGCGGTTCGCGGCCGGGGTGCCCGGGCCTCCGGCGCCTGGGTCGGCGAACGCCGGCTGGCCTGCCGTCCGTCGCCGCCGCTCGACCAGGCCCTCGTCTCGACCGGCTTCAACTACGTGACCGAGGTCAAGGTCCATCAGGCCGACGTGGCCCAGCGGCTGATCCCGCTGGTGCGCGACATCCGGCGTTCAGGCTCGGCGGCGGTCGACCTGTGCGACGTCGCCGCCGGCCGCCTCGACGGCTACTACGAACGCGGTCTGCACCCATGGGACCTCGCGGCGGGGGACCTGATCGCCCGGGAAGCGGGCGCGGTGACCGGTGGACGCCCCGGAGAGCGCCCCGCGGGCGATCTCACGGTGGCTGCCTCCCCGGGCGTCTTCGGGCCCCTCCAGCGCCTCCTGGAGGACTTCGGCGCCTGGCACGACTGACGGCACGAGCGGGAAAACGGAGCGGGGCCCCGGTACTGGATCGATACCGGGGCCCCGCTCTCCTGCGTACTGATCAGACGCGCGCGGCGCCGACCTCCACACCGTGCTCTGCGGCAAGGCGGTGCAGGTCGTCCAGCTCGGCCTGCTCGACCTCCGCGAGGAAATCGTCGCCTGTTTCGCGAGCCCGCGTCAGGTCGGACTCGGTCGCCCTTATGCGCTGCAGAAGTCCTGCGGTGAATGCGTCCATGCTGCGCCCCCTCGTCCTGGGTCGTGGGTCGGGTGGCACGGGGGTGTGCCGATGGGAAGGGGCGATCACGTCTCTGATGGGGTGCCCAGCGCTGCCCGGTCTGGGCGGCGACGGTGCCGGACACCCACGCCCGCTCTGCGGAAGCGGTTGGACGTACCACAATGTGGCTTGCCACATGCAGAGCGTGATCGCGGGGTGTAAAGCCGTCCTCCCCCCGCTCTCTTCCGTGGAAACCTCAACCCGACGAGAAAATCTCGCATTTCCGGTCCCCTGGACGGGCTTCCCTGGCGCCTCCCCCTCCGTCTTACAGCCGGTTTATGGCCGAAACGGGCAGGATGGAGCTCTCATCCGTGACGGACCTGCCCGCGTGGTGCGCTGAAGCGTGCCCCGCCGGTGGACAGAGGAAGGACAAGCGACGTGCGCGTACTCGTCGTCGAGGACGAGCAGCTGCTCGCCGATGCGGTGGCCACCGGACTGCGCCGGGAGGCCATGGCCGTCGACGTCGTGTACGACGGCGCGGCCGCACTGGAGCGCATCGGGGTCAACGACTACGACGTGGTCGTCCTCGACCGCGACCTCCCGCTCGTTCACGGCGACGACGTCTGCCGCAAGATCGTCGAGCTCGGCATGCCCACGCGCGTGCTGATGCTGACCGCGTCCGGCGACGTCAGCGACCGTGTCGAGGGCCTGGAGATCGGCGCCGACGACTACCTTCCCAAGCCGTTCGCGTTCAGCGAGCTCACCGCACGCGTGCGTGCCCTCGGACGGCGTACGAGCGTGCCGCTGCCGCCGGTCCTGGAGCGCGCCGGGATCAAGCTCGACCCCAACCGCCGCGAGGTCTTCCGCGACGGCAAGGAGGTCCAGCTCGCTCCCAAGGAGTTCGCCGTCCTGGAAGTACTGCTGCGCAGCGAGGGGACTGTCGTCTCCGCGGAACAGCTCCTGGAGAAGGCCTGGGACGAGAACACGGACCCGTTCACCAATGTCGTGCGCGTGACCGTCATGACGCTGCGCCGCAAGCTCGGCGAGCCCGCCGTGATCGTCACCGTGCCCGGCTCCGGCTACAGGATCTGATCCACCGTGGCCACCGCACCCGCGCCGCCCGCGGCGCCTCCGAAGCCCACCTGGGACCCCAGAAGGGCGGAGCCGCCGTTCCCCTGGCTGCGCCCCACGATCCGCATACGGCTCACGCTGCTGTACGGCGGCATGTTCCTGATCGCCGGCATCCTGCTGCTGTCGATCATCTACCTGCTCGCGGCGCAGGCGCTGAACGTCGGCAGCGAGCTCCCCTTCAAGATCATTTCAGGGCAGGTCGGCAGCAGCACCTGCAACCTGCCGACGGCTCCCTCGGCGGACGAGCTCAACCACGCGATGTACGACTGCGTGAACCAGCAGCGCCAGCACGCCCTGGACGACCTGCTCAGCCGCTCCCTGCTGGCCCTGCTCGGCCTCGCGATCATCGCCTTCGCCTTCGGTTACGCGATGGCGGGCCGCGTCCTTTCGCCGCTCGGCCACATCACCCGCACCGCGCGCGCGGTGGCCGGCTCCGATCTGTCCCGGCGCATCGAACTGGACGGCCCGGACGACGAGCTCAAGGAGCTCGCGGACACCTTCGACGACATGCTGGAGCGGCTGCAGCGGGCCTTCACCGCCCAGCAGCGGTTCGTCGGGAACGCCTCGCACGAACTGCGCACGCCGCTCGCGATCAACCGCACGCTCCTGGAGGTGCACCTCTCGGGTCCTGGGGTGTCGACGGAGCTCGCACAGCTGGGCAAGACGCTGCTCGCCACCAACGAGCGCAGCGAGCAGCTCGTCGAGGGCCTGCTGCTGCTCGCCCGGAGCGACAACCAGATCGTCGAGCGCAAGCCCGTGGATCTCGCCGAGGTCGCCTCGCAGGCCGTCGACCAGGTGCACGCAGAGGCGGAGGCCAAGGGTGTGGAGATCCGCGGGCGACGGGCACCGGTGGTCGTCCAGGGCAACGGCGTCCTCCTGGAGCGGATCGCTCTGAACCTCGTCCAGAACGCCGTTCGGTACAACGTGCCGAAGGACGGCTGGGTCGACGTCACGACCGACACCCAGCAGGGCCGGGCGGTCCTGGAGGTGTCGAACACGGGACCGGTCGTTCCCGCGTACGAGGTCGACAATCTTTTCGAGCCCTTCCGACGGCTGCGTACGGAGCGCACAGGCAGTGACAAGGGTGTGGGCCTCGGCCTGTCGATCGCCCGGTCTGTGGCCCGTGCGCACGGAGGCCATATCGTCGCTCAGCCCCGAGAAGGGGGTGGGCTCGTGATGCGCGTCACCCTTCCCATCTGAGACCATGTCGCGGACACGCGGCGATGTTCGCTTTGCGCGGAATTTTCTGGTCACCCGTCCGGGTGGCCCGTGTGTGATCGATCACAAGGGCGATTTTCGGTCCATCTACTCTCCGTGATCATGCAGGCTGTCGGAAAGCCGGGAAAATCCGGGTTTTCGAGGGTCTTGATCACGGGAAGTACACGGTGGGGCGCCTTTGAAGTGCGGCCCCAGGACCGTGTACGGTCCGCATCGCCATCCAAGCCGATCACTCTTGAGGAGTCCGGTTGGGTGTCGATTGAGTAACAGACCTTGATGTGAGGCAAAATCTCCGCCTCGGGTCGGGCACAAGTCCGGCCTCTCACGCGTTACGTGCGCTGGAGACACTGCAGACACCCAGAGGGGGAGAGCGACAATGGCAACGGATTACGACACCCCGCGCAAGACCGACGACGACGTCGACTCGGACAGCCTTGAAGAACTGAAGGCTCGCCGGAACGACAAGTCGACTTCGTCTGTCGACGTAGATGAGTTCGAGGCCGCAGAAGGCCTGGAGCTGCCCGGTGCGGACCTCTCGAACGAGGAGCTGGCCGTCCGGGTGCTGCCCAAGCAGCAGGACGAGTTCACTTGCATGAGCTGCTTCCTGGTGCACCACCGCAGCCAGCTGGCCCGCGAGAAGAACGGTCAGCCGATCTGCCGCGACTGCGACTGAGGCAGGGTCGGCCGTGACTGGCTCGACCCCACCTTGGAAGCGCCGCCTCCCCTCCGGGGCGGCGGACGAAGGGTCCTTCACGGGCCCTGAAGGCGTGCGTGACGACGAGCGGGGCTCTTCCGAACAGGGATCAGCCTCGCTCGACCGAGCGGGCGCCACAGACGGCCTGACGGCCCCCACGGACACTCCCGCGCCCGCCGCAAGGCGTCGCGCGGCGGCTGTCCGGGACGGGCTCAGAAGGGGCGTCACGAAGAGCGGTGTCCGGGCCAGGGCGGGCCTGGCGTATGTCACCGACCGCATCATCGACATCGCCCCGAGGGTTCCCGTACGGGACCTCGCCACCCTCCGCGGACAGTTCCCGGGCCTGGGCCCCGAGGAACTCGCGGAGAAGCTCGTCACGGGCGCCGCCGCCGCGACGTCCACCGTCGGCGCCGGGATCGGCGCCGCCGCGATGCTGCCGGTGCCGCCTGCCATGCCCACGGAGCTGGCCGCCGAGATCATCGCCGTCGCCGCGATCGAGCTGAAGCTGATCGCCGAGCTCCACGAGGTCTACGGCCTGCGTCCGCCGGGCAACATCAAGCAGCGGAGCACCGCCTATCTGAGCTCCTGGTCGGGCGAGCGCGGTATCGACGTGGCCAAACCCGTGACGATCAACGCCGCGCTGGGCGGCCAGATGAAGCGCGAGCTGCGCCAGCAGATCATGAAGCGGACGGTTCGGGACCTGCCCAACCTGATGCCGTTCATGGTCGGCGCGACGGTCGGGGCGGTGATGAACCGCCGCGACACCAAACGCGTGGCGGGCCACATCCGCAAGGACCTGCGCAAGATGCAGGTGCCGTGGGACGCGCTCCCGGAGCTGCCGGCGCTGGAGAAGCCGACGGATCCGGTGCGGATCGGAGAGATCCCCACGGACCTGGGGCAGTGAGACCGTCCGCGTGCCCGGCGCCCCACTACCGGCCGGCCGCGACGCGCTGACTGCTCCCTTCGCCGTGTCCCGGCTCCGGCCTCGGGGTCCGCAGGACCCGGCGAAGGAGTCGTGCGGTTCCCGCGAGTGGGGCCTGTGGCATGCCCTGCGGCTGTGGCACGCTCGGCTGCCGGACGGATCACAGAGGGAAAGGGCGGGCTGGACCCCGCGTCAGCGATGATCCAACACTTGCCGGTAGCCGGTAGCCGGTAGCCGGTAGCCGGTAGCCGGTAGCCGGTAGCCGGTAGCCGGTAGCCCCTAGCTCTCTTCGGGTCGGGCCGATGCTCGTGCCGTCTCCAAGGCGGCGACCAGGCGCTCCGGCTCCCGCGTCGACAGATACAGGTACGGAGTCGGGTCCGCCGGGTCCGTGACCTGGACGCGCAGTGCCGTGGGGATGTACGAGCGCAGGAGCATGAAGGCGCGGGTGTCGGCCTTGTAGGTGCGCCAGGCGCGTGCTTCCTCCTGGTCCATGATCTCCGTGTCACCGAGGGCCGACACCGGGATCCTGGCGTCGCCGGCGATCAGCGAGTCACCGACCACGCGGATGCGGATCGAGCCGTACGCACTGGCCGCGACCCCCGCGAACGCGGTGCCGCCGACCAGCGCTCCGAGCATCGGCAGCGTGCCGAACGGCAGAAAGACCAGGGCCAGCGCGATCCCGGCCAGGAAGCTGATCAGCCACCACGACCGGGGCGCGGTGAGGCGTTCTTCGTACGGGGAGGCGGAGAGCTGCATGAGGCCTAGCTTGGCACGGTGCGAACACTTGGTGGACGCGCGGGTAAGGTCTGCGCCTGTGAGTGGTACTTCCGCAGCTCTGACGCCTCCCGCCGACGCCGTCGCGCCGGTGCGGCACCCTGACGCGCCCGCCCCCGGAGAGCTCCTCGGAGCACACTACGAACAGTGTTTCGGGTGCGGTGGGGAGCAGCCCCACGGGCTCCATCTGGAGGCCCGCGCGGGCGAGGGGGTCCGGGTCACGGCGGAGTTCACCGTGCGGCCCGTCCATCAGGGCGCCCCGGGACTCGCGCACGGCGGCGTTCTCGCCACCGCGCTCGACGAGACGCTCGGCTCGCTGAACTGGCTGCTGCGGACGATCGCCGTGACGGGACGCCTGGAGACCGATTTCCGGCGCCCTGTACCCGTGGACACCGTGCTGTATCTGGAGGCCGAGGTCACCGCGGTGGCCGGCCGGAAGATCTACTGCACCGCCACCGGGCGGACCGGCGCCCCCGACGGGCCCGTCGCCGTCCGCGCGGACGCCCTCTTCGTCGAGGTGAAGGTCGACCACTTCATCGACAACGGCCGCCCGGAGGAGATCCGCGCGGCCATGAACGACCCGGACCAGATCCGGCGAGCCCGTGCCTTCGAGGTGAACCCGTGACCCGTAGTCCCGGGGCTCCTGAGCCCCGTCAAGAAGTCGCTGTGCTGATCCGGCGCGTCGATCCGGAGGTCCCGCTTCCCGAGTACGCGCACCCCGGTGACGCGGGAGCCGATCTTCGTACCACCGAGAGCCGAGAGCTGCAGCCCGGTGAACGGGCCGTGCTGCCGACGGGAGTGTCCATCGCGCTCCCCGAGGGCTACGCGGCCTTCGTGCACCCGCGCTCCGGCCTGGCCGCCCGCTGCGGCGTCGCCCTCGTGAATGCCCCGGGGACGGTTGATGCCGGGTACCGTGGGGAGATCAAGGTGATCGTGGTGAATCTCGATCCGCGCGAGTCCGTGCGGTTCGAGCGCTTCGACCGGATTGCTCAACTGGTCGTCCAGCAAGTCGAGAAGGTTCGCTTCCAGGAGGTCGCGGAACTCCCCGACTCGGCGCGGGCCGCAGGGGGCTTCGGGTCCACCGGCGGTCATGCCGCCGTGGACAGCACAACGGGTGGGAATCGATACGCTTCGGTCGTATCCGACCGGGAAGGACAGTGACGTGTTCGGACGTCGCAAGAAGGGCAGTGCCGCCGAAGACGCGGCGGGCGAGGCCGAGCAGGTCGTCGACGGCGTCGACACTGAGGCGGACGAGGACGAGGAGCGCGAGCGCGTGAGGCTCGAACCGGAGCCGCGCCCCGACGGGCCGTGGGACAGTGAAGAGGTCCGTGACCCGGCCGAGGGCCGGGTGGACCTGGGCGGTCTTTTCGTGCCCGGAGTCGACGGCATGGAGCTGCGGGTCGAGGTCGCGGGCGACGCGATCGTCGCGGCGACCGTCGTCGTCAACGACAGCGCCGTGCAGCTCCAGGCCTTCGCCGCTCCCAAGCGCGAGGGCATCTGGGGCGAGGTGCGCGAGGAGATCGCCTCCGGGATCACCCAGCAGGGCGGTGTCATCGACGAGGTCGAGGGCCCGCTGGGCTGGGAGCTGCGGGCGCAGGTACCGGTCCAGCTGCCGGACGGCACGGGCGGTTTCCAGGTCGTGCGATTCGTCGGCGTGGACGGTCCCCGCTGGTTCCTGCGCGGAGTGATCTCCGGGCAGGGCGCGGTGCAGCCGCAGGCCGCGGGCCTGCTGGAGCAGATCTTCCGGGACACGGTCGTCGTCCGCGGTGAGGGCCCGATGGCCCCGCGCGACCCGATCGTCCTGAAGCTGCCGAACGACGCGCAGATGGTCCCCGAGGGTGTTCAGCAGGAGGACCAGAGCGGCTCCCGCTTCTCCGGCGGCATGGGACAGCTGCAGCGCGGACCGGAGATCACCGAGGTCCGCTAGGCAGGCGAACAGACAGACAAACAGGCGGGCCGCATCCCCAGGGGATGCGGCCCTTTCCTGTGTGCGGGTTCCCGTGGGCGCGCACGGCGTCAGGTTCTTGTATGTGAACAGTGGTTGAGCAGCAGATCTTTCTTCAGGCCTTGACGGAAGTCTGGTCCGTACCTATGGTCACCGGCCAGCGCAGCTGTTCAGTACCCAATGCGTAGTTCACATACAAGAACGGATGGCTCTGCATGTCCGACACCCCCACTCGGCATCGCCGCAGACGGCGCCCCGCTCTCCTCGTCACCGTCGCCGCCGCGACCGCCGCACTCGTGGGCACCCTGCTGTCCTGGCCCGGCGCGCAGCGGGCCGACGCGGCGCCCGCCACCTTCGTCCACCCCGGAGTCACCGTCTCCCGGGGACAGCTGGACTTCGCCCGCACCCAGGTCCTGGCCGGCGCCCAGCCCTGGAAGGGCGCCTACGACCAGATGATGGCGAGCAAGTACGCCTCGCTCACGCGCACCCCCACGCCCCGCGCGACCGTCGAGTGCGGCTCGTACTCCAACCCGAACTACGGCTGCACCGACGAGCGCGAGGACGCGATAGCCGCGTACACCGACGCCCTCGCCTGGTACGTCACCCGCGACGACCGCTACGCCAAGAAGGCCATCGAGCTGATGGACGCCTGGTCCGCGGTGATCAAGGCGCACACCAACAGCAACGCGCCCCTGCAGACCGGCTGGGCCGGTTCCTCCTGGCCCAAGGCCGCCGAGATCATCAAGTACACGTACACCGGCTCCTGGGTGAACTCCGGCCGCTTCGCGACCATGCTGCGCGACGTCTACCTGCCGGAGGTCATCAACGGGTCCAACTCCAACGGCAACTGGGAGCTGTCGATGATGGAGGCCGCGGTCGGCATCTCCGTCTTCCTCGAGGACAAGACGTCGTACGACAAGGCCATGGCGAAGTTCCGGACGCGTACGGCGGCGTACGTCTATCTCTCCACCGACGGCGCCGTGCCGAGGACGGTGCCGAGCCAGAACCTCGACACCACCGCGAAGATCGTCAGCTACTGGCAGGGGCAGTCCACCTTCGTCGCCGGGCTGACCCAGGAGACCTGCCGCGACTTCACCCACACCGGGTACGGGATCTCGGCCATCTCGCACATCGCCGAGACCAGCCGGATCCAGGGGCAGGATCTGTACGGCACCGACGTCGGCGAGCGGCTGCGCCAGGCGCTCGGCTTCCAGTCGAAGTACGAGCTGGGTACGGCGGTGCCGAGCTGGCTGTGCGGCGGCTCGCTGAACCTCGGGCTCGGCCCGGTCACCGAGGTCGGCTACAACGCCCTGCACAACCGTCTGGGGGTCGCGATGACCAACACCCAGACGCTCACCCAGCAGAACCGCCCGGCCGGCAGCAACAACCTCTTCGTGGCGTGGGAGACGCTGACGCACGGCGACAATCCCGCGTGAACCGAAGCGGGGGTCCCATCCGATGAACCGTTGAAGGACCGGGCGTCCGGTCGCGAGACTGACGCCCGGTCCACGGGGAATCACGGGGAGCGAACATGAGCCAGGCCGCCACCAGCACCGAGAAGACCAGCACCAGCACCGACACCATGGTGCGCGTCGAGAACGTCCGCCGTTCGTACGGCACCGGAGCAGCCGCCGTGCACGCGCTGCGCGGGGTCTCCCCGGTCCCCGTCCGCACCGCCGCGGAGAACGCCGAGGTCCGGCTGCGGCTGCGCCGCGCCGAGGCGCGCGAAGGCGAGGGACGCGTCGAGCCGCTGCTCTCCCTCGTCGGTCTCGCCGACCACGCGGCCCAGCGGCCCGGAGAGCTCTCCGGTGGTCAGCGGCAGCGCGTGGTCATCGCCCGCGCCCTCGCCAACGACCCCGCACCGCTGATAGCCGACGAGCCCGCCGGCCGGCTGGACGCTGAGACCGGCCATGCCGTACTGGAGCTGGGCGAAGGGGAGATCGTCGAGCACTGAGGTCGCGCGGGCCGCGGGGCCGCAGGCAGAGCGCGGGCGGTATGGGGTGCGCGGTGTTGTACGAGTCGTACGTGGCCGTGCGGGGCCGATAAGGGCGCGATTGCGGGACCGTGCGGGCGAAATGGTGCGGTGTCGCGCGGGACCCTGATGCCCTGTGAGGCCGCGTGGGGTCGTGCGAGGTCATGCCGGCATCAGGGTTGCGTCAAAGAGGCTCTCCGGCCGGACACTCGTCCCTTTCGTCGGGAATCTTGGCCGTAAGGTCGACGCTGCGTACACAGCGGTGACAGGAAGACAATAGGGCTCATGGGACGCGGCAAGCTTCGGATCTACCTCGGTGCGGCACCGGGCGTCGGCAAGACCTACGCGATGCTCTCCGAGGCGCATCGCCGCGTCGAGCGCGGGACGGACTGCGTGGTGGCGTTCGTCGAGCACCACCACCGGCCGCGCACCGAGGTGATGCTGCACGGTCTGGAGCAGGTGGCGCGCAAGGAGCTGGAGTACCGGGGCGGCGTCTTCACCGAGATGGACGTCGACGCCGTGCTCCGGCGCGCCCCGGCGGTCGCCCTGGTGGACGAACTGGCGCACACCAATGTGCCAGGCTCCCGCAACGACAAACGCTGGCAGGACGTGGAGGAGCTGCTGGCCGCCGGCATCGACGTCGTCTCCACCGTCAACATCCAGCACCTGGAGTCACTGGGCGATGTCGTCGAGTCGATAACGGGAGTACGGCAGCGGGAGACCGTGCCGGACGAGGTGGTGCGGCGGGCGGACCAGATCGAGCTGGTCGACATGTCGCCGCCCGCGCTGCGCCGCCGGATGGCGCACGGCAACATCTACAAGCCCGACAAGGTCGACGCCGCCCTGTCCAACTACTTCCGTCCGGGCAATCTCACGGCCCTGCGGGAGCTCGCGCTGCTGTGGGTCGCCGACCGGGTCGACGAGTACCTGACCGAGTACCGCAGCGAGCACCGGGTCTCCAAGATCTGGGGTTCCCGGGAGCGGATCGTCGTCGGACTGACCGGCGGTCCGGAGGGGCGGACGCTGATCCGGCGGGCCGCGCGGCTCGCCGAGAAGGGGGCGGGCGGCGAGGTCATGGCCGTCTACATCGCCCGCAGCGACGGGCTCACCTCCGCCTCACCGAAGGAGCTGGCAGTCCAGCGCACCCTGGTCGAGGACCTCGGCGGCACCTTCCACCACGTGGTAGGCGACGACATACCCGCCTCCCTGCTGGACTTCGCGCGTGGTGTCAACGCCACCCAGATCGTGCTCGGCTCGTCCCGCCGCAAGACCTGGCAGTACGTGTTCGGGCCGGGCGTCGGAGCCACGGTCGCCCGGGAGTCCGGCCCCGACCTGGACGTCCACATCGTCACGCACGAAGAGGTCGCCAAGGGGCGCGGTCTGCCGGTGGCGCGCGGGGCACGGCTCGGGCGCTCCCGGATCATCTGGGGCTGGGTGATCGGAGTGGGCGGCCCCGTGGTCATGGCGCTGCTGCTGAACACCATCGACCTCGGCCTCGCCAACGACATGCTGCTGTTCCTGGCGGTGACGGTCGCGGCAGCCCTGCTCGGCGGTCTCCTCCCGGCCCTCGCCTCGGCGGCCTTCGGCTCCCTGCTGCTGAACTACTTCTACACACCGCCCCTGCACCGGCTGACCGTCGCCGACCCGAAGAACATCGTCGCCATCGTGATCTTCGTGGGTGTCGCCGTCTCCGTGGCGTCGGTGGTGGACCTCGCGGCCCGCCGCACCCACCAGGCGGCACGGCTGCGGGCCGAATCGGAGATCCTCTCCTTCCTGGCGGGCAGCGTGCTGCGCGGGGAGACCAGCCTGGAGGCCTTGCTGGAGCGGGTCCGGGAGACCTTCGGCATGGAGTCGGTCGCGCTCCTGGAGCGGGCGGGTGACGTCGACCCGTGGACGTGCGCGGGCAGTGTCGGACCGGCGCCCTCGGCCCGCCCCGAGGACGCCGACGTGGACATGCCGGTCGGCGACCACATGGCGCTCGCCCTGTCCGGACGGGTGCTGCCCGCCTCCGACCGCCGGGTGCTGGCCGCCTTCGCCGCGCAGGCCGCGGTGGTGCTTGACCGCCAGCGCCTCCAGTACGAGGCCGACCAGGCCAAGGAACTGGCCGAGGGCAACCGCATCCGTACCGCCCTGCTGGCCGCCGTGAGCCACGACCTGCGCACCCCGCTCGCCGGGATCAAGGCGGCGGTGTCGTCCCTGCGCTCCGACGACGTGGCCTGGTCCGACGAGGACCGGGCCGAGCTCCTCGAAGGCATCGAGGACGGCGCCGACCGCCTCGACCACCTGGTGGGCAACCTGCTGGACATGTCCCGGCTCCAGACCGGGACCGTCACCCCGCTGATCCGCGAGATCGACCTCGACGAGGTCGTCCCGATGGCGCTCGGCGGCGTCCCCGAGGACAGCGTGGACCTGGAGATCCCGGAGAGCCTGCCGATGGTCGCCGTCGACGCCGGACTCCTGGAGCGCGCCGTCGCCAACCTCGTCGAGAACGCCGTCAAGTACAGCCACGTCGACGAACGGGTCCTGGTCGCCGCGAGCGCCATCGCCGACCGTGTGGAGGTACGCGTCGTGGATCGCGGCCCCGGCGTCCCGGACGAAGCCAAGGACCGTATATTCGCGCCCTTCCAGCGCTACGGAGACGCCCCGCGCGGCACCGGAGTGGGCCTCGGCCTCGCGGTCGCCCGCGGCTTCGCCGAGGCGATGGGCGGCACCCTCAACGCCGAGGACACCCCCGGCGGCGGACTCACCATGGTGCTCACGGTGCGGGCGGTGGACCGCCGGCCCGACCTTGCCGCCCGATCAGCAGTCGCAGAAAGGCAGGCCTCATGACCCGGGTCCTCGTGGTCGACGACGAGCCGCAGATCACCCGAGCCCTCGTGATCAATCTGAAGGCACGCAAGTACGAGGTCGACGCGGCCCCCGACGGAGCCACCGCGCTCCAGCTGGCCGCCGCCCGCCACCCCGACGTCGTCGTGCTCGACCTCGGCCTGCCCGACATGGACGGCGTCGAGGTGATCAAGGGGCTGCGCGGCTGGACCCGCGTGCCGATCCTGGTGCTGTCCGCCCGGCACTCCTCCGACGAGAAGGTCGAGGCGCTCGACGCGGGCGCCGACGACTACGTCACCAAGCCGTTCGGCATGGACGAGCTGCTCGCCCGGCTGCGCGCCGCCGTCCGCAGGGCGGAGCCCACCGGGGGCGAGGAGGACGACGTGATCGTGGAGACCGCGGGATTCACCGTCGACCTGGCGGCGAAGAAGGTGCACCGCGACGGGCGGGACGTCCGTCTCACCCCCACGGAGTGGCACCTGCTGGAGGTCCTGGTCCGCAACACGGGCCGCCTGGTCAGCCAGAAGCAGCTGCTCCAGGAGGTCTGGGGGCCGTCGTACGGGACGGAGACGAACTACCTGCGGGTCTACATGGCCCAGCTGCGCCGCAAGCTGGAGGCGGACCCCTCGCACCCGAAGCACTTCATCACCGAGCCGGGGATGGGGTACCGGTTCGAGCGGTGACGCGATCATGACCCGATCACCCGTCCGGGCGAGGGCACCCGGTACGAGTGACTGCGGGTGCACCCGGTACGAGTGAGGGTGTGCGCGCCGGTTCGGGTGACGACGGGTGCACCAGTGCGAGCGAGGTCGTGCGCGTTGGCTTCTGTGGTGACGTGTGACACCGGTTCGAGTGACGGTGTGTGCGCCGGTTGGAGGGGTGATGCGATCACCGGATCGAGTGGGGTTCGTGCCCGGTCCGGGTGGCGGTGGCGCGGGTGCGTAGCTGTCAGCGCCCCCCGGTACGCTTTCGGTATGAGTGCTGTTCCTCGTTCCGAAAAGCCGGCGGGCCGCTTCCGGCGCATGATGGACCGGCTCTCCTCGTCCCAGGAGGACCTGGAGTCCGAGGAGCTGCGGGAGGACGCCGCGACCGCGGGCTGCACCCGTATCGGCGACTGCCACGACCGGCAGATAGTCACCGTTACTGGTACCTTGCGCACGGTCACTCTGCGGCCGAGGGCCGGTGTCCCGGCCCTGGAAGCCGAGCTGTTCGACGGCTCGGCCGCCCTGGACGTGGTCTGGCTCGGCCGCCGCTCCATCGTCGGCATCGAGCCCGGACGCAAGCTGATCGCCTCCGGCCGTATCTCGATGAGCCGGGGCCGTAGGGTGTTGTTCAATCCGAAGTACGAACTCAGACCCCTCGGACGGGAGTAGCCGGTGACGTCGCTCGACAAGCCGACCGAAGACGCCCAGGACGCTCAGCGGGATGCGCGGGCGGTGACCGAGGCCGCACTCTTCGAGGCGTTCGGCGGCGTGCGGGGCATGGTCGAAACGGTGGTGCCGGGCCTGCTCTTCGTCACCATCTTCACGATCAACAAGAACCTGCACTGGTCGGCCATCGCCGCCCTCGCCGTGTCGCTGCTGCTCGTCGTGGTCCGCCTGGTGCGGCGCGACACCGTGAAGCACGCCTTCAGCGGTGTCTTCGGCGTCGCGTTCGGTGTGGTCTTCGCGATGATGACGGGCAACGCGAAGAACTTCTACCTTCCGGGCATGTTCTACACGCTCGGGCTCGCCGTCGCCTACATCGCGACGACCCTCGCGGGTGTCCCGCTGATCGGTCTGATGCTCGGCCCGGTCTTCAAGGAGAACCTCTCCTGGCGCACCCGCAACCCCGGCCGCAAGAAGGCGTACACGAAGGCGAGTTGGGCCTGGGGCCTGATCATGCTCGCCAAGTGCGCCGTGCTCTTCCCGCTCTACTGGTGGGGCGACACCACCCAGTTCGGCTGGGTCCTCATCGCGCTGAAGATCCCGCCGTTCCTGCTCGCCGTCTGGCTCACCTGGGTCTTCCTGGCCAAGGCGCCGCCGCCCATCGACGTGTTCGCCGAGATGGAGGCCGAGGAGCAGGCGGAGAAGGAGCGCAAGGCCGTCCTCGCGAACGAGCGCGGCGACGCCCCGGCCCCGGCCCGGCACCGCCGCGAGGCGTAGGCCCCAGGACACCTGAGCACGACCGTTCTACGACGAAGGGGGCGCCCGGAGAATTCCGGTCGCCCCCTTCGTCGTACCGCCGCGCGGGACGTCTTCCCGTCAGCGGGACGGCGTCGTAGCGCCGACGGGAACGGCTAGCTCGTCGCGTTCGTGTCGCGGCGCACCGACAGCAGGTCCTCCAGCTGCTCCTCACGGGCCTGGGCGGCCACGAAGAGGAGCTCGTCGCCCGCCTCCAGGGAGTCCTCCCGCGAGGGGGTCAGGACGCGGGTGCCACGGATGATGGTCACCAGCGACGTGTCCTCCGGCCAGGCGACGTCGCCGACGGTCGTGCCGGCCAGGGCGGACTCCGGCGGCAGCGTCAGCTCGACGAGGTTGGCGTCGCCGTGGCTGAAGCGGAGCAGCCGCACCAGGTCTCCGACGCTGACGGCCTCCTCGACGAGGGCCGACATCAGCCGCGGGGTGGAGACGGCGACGTCCACGCCCCAGGACTCGTTGAACAGCCACTCGTTCTTCGGGTTGTTCACCCGGGCGACGACCCGCGGGACCCCGTACTCGGTCTTCGCGAGCAGCGAGACCACGAGGTTGACCTTGTCGTCTCCCGTGGCCGCGATGACCACGTTGCAGCGCTGCAACGCGGCCTCGTCCAGGGAGGTGATCTCGCAGGCGTCGGCGAGCAGCCACTCCGCCTGCGGCACGCGCTCGACCGAGATGGCGGTCGGCGCCTTGTCGATCAGCAGGATCTCGTGGCCGTTCTCCAGCAGTTCGCCCGCGATCGAGCGGCCCACGGCACCGGCACCGGCAATGGCGACTCTCATCAGTGACCCGCCTCCTCTTCAGGGCCCTTGGCGAACGACGCCTCGACCTTTTCCACCTCGTCGGTGCGCATCATCACGTGCACCAGGTCGCCCTCCTGCAGCACCGTCTGCGAGGTGGGCAGGACCGCCTCCCCCAGCCGGGTGAGGAAGGCGACGCGCACGCCCGTCTCGTCCTGGAGGCGGCTGATCTTGTGGCCCACCCACGTGGCGGAGGCGTGCACCTCGGCGAGCTGCACACCGCCCGTGGGGTCGCGCCACAGCGGCTCGGCGCCCGAGGGCAGCAGCCGACGGAGCATCTGGTCGGCCGTCCAGCGGACGGTGGCGACGGTGGGGATGCCGAGGCGCTGGTAGACCTCGGCGCGGCGCGGGTCGTAGATACGGGCGGCCACGTTCTCGATGCCGAACATCTCGCGGGCCACCCGGGCGGCGATGATGTTCGAGTTGTCACCGCTGGAGACCGCCGCGAACGCGCCGGCCTCCTCGATGCCCGCCTCGCGCAGGGTGTCCTGGTCGAAGCCGACTCCGGTGACACGACGGCCGCCGAACCCGGAGCCCAGCCGCCGGAAGGCGGTGGGGTCCTGGTCGATCACGGCGACCGTGTGCCCCTTTTGCTCCAGGTTCTGGGCAAGAGCGGAACCCACTCTTCCGCAGCCCATGATGACGATGTGCACGACCGTCCTTCCGCATGTGAATGGTTACGGCTCAGGCTAAACAGGGTCTCAGACCGCCGCCCAAGCTACACACGCGCGGTCGGCCGGGGACACCCTTGCGCAGGTTCGCCTGCGGTTTTTCGCGGAACGTTCCGGGAACGGCGTGAAGGCGGGGTTCAGCGCCGTGTGATGCTGCGGACACTCGCGAGAGTCAGGATTCCGAGGCCGATCAGTCCGACGGTGGCGCCGATGAGCTCCGGGGCCAGGTGCATGGGTCCTCCAGGGCGGTCGAGAGCAGGGTTTTGTCATATAGGCACATGGGTCTCCGGGGCCGCGGAATCCGCAGCCGGAGCCCGCCCCGTTTTCACCCGGAGAGCAGATGATGTGCCGAAGAGGTACGGCGGGTGGGCGGCTGCCAGTTCGAACCCTTACGATTCCCTGTTGTGTCCAAACTGACCGACGTGCCCAAGCGGATCCTCATCGGGCGCGCACTGCGCAGTGACCGGCTGGGCGAAACGCTCCTGCCGAAGCGCATTGCCCTCCCCGTCTTCGCATCCGACCCGCTTTCCTCCGTGGCGTACGCGCCCGGAGAGGTACTGCTGGTCCTTTCCATCGCGGGCGTGTCGGCCTACCACTTCAGCCCCTGGATCGCGCTCGCGGTCGTCGTGCTGATGTTCACGGTGGTCGCGTCCTACCGCCAGAACGTGCACGCGTACCCGAGCGGCGGCGGCGACTACGAGGTCGCCACCACCAACCTCGGTCCACGGGCCGGCCTCACCGTCGCCAGCGCGCTGCTCGTCGACTACGTCCTCACCGTCGCCGTCTCCATCGCCTCCGGCATCGAGAACCTCGGCTCGGCGGTTCCCTTCGTGGTGCAGCACAAGGTGGCCTGCGCGGTCGCGGTCATCGTGCTGCTCACGCTGATGAACCTGCGTGGAGTCAAGGAGTCCGGAAAGCTCTTCGCGATTCCGACGTACGTCTTCGTCGCGGGCGTCTTCATCATGATCGCCTGGGGTGCCTTCCGCGGACTCGTGCTCGGCGACACCATGCACGCGCCGACCGCCGACTACCACATCAAGGCGGAGCACCAGGGGCTCGCGGGCTTCGCCCTCGTCTTCCTCCTGCTGCGCGCCTTCTCGTCCGGCTGCGCGGCGCTCACCGGCGTCGAGGCGATCTCCAACGGTGTCCCCGCCTTCCGCAAGCCGAAGTCGAAGAACGCCGCGACCACCCTCGCGGCGATGGGCCTGCTCGCCGTCACCATGTTCTGCGGCATCATCGTCCTGGCCATGACCACCAAGGTCCGCATGGCGGAGAACCCCGCCACGGACCTGATCCACAACGGCGTGGCGGTCGGCTCCTCCTACGTCCAGAACCCGGTGATCTCCCAGGTCGCCGAGGCCGTGTTCGGCAAGGGCAGCTTCCTGTTCATCGTGCTGGCCGCCGCCACCGCGCTCGTCCTGTTCCTGGCCGCGAACACCGCGTACAACGGCTTCCCGCTGCTCGGTTCGATCCTGGCTCAGGACCGCTACCTGCCGCGCCAGCTCCACACCCGCGGCGACCGCCTCGCCTTCTCGAACGGCATCGTGCTCCTGGCCGGCGCCGCGAGCATGCTCGTCATCATCTACGGGGCCGACTCGACGCGTCTGATCCAGCTCTACATCGTCGGCGTCTTCGTCTCCTTCACTCTCAGCCAGACCGGCATGGTCCGCCACTGGAACCGCCACCTGGCCACCGAGACCGACCCGGCCAAGCGACGCCACATGGTCCGCTCCCGCGCGATCAACACCTTCGGCGCCTTCTTCACCGGACTGGTCCTGGTCGTCGTCCTCGTCACCAAGTTCACGCACGGCGCCTGGGTCGCCCTGCTCGGCATGGTGATCTTCTACGCGACGATGACCGCGATCCGTAAGCACTACGACCGGGTCGCCGAGGAGCTGGCCGCCCCCGAGGGACCGTCCGACGACAGCGTCCGCCCCTCCCGCGTCCACTCCGTGGTCCTGGTCTCCAAGATCCACCGCCCGGCGCTGCGCGCCCTCGCCTACGCCAAGCTGCTGCGCTCCGACACCCTCGAAGCGCTCAGTGTCAACGTGGACCCGGCCGAGACCAAGACGCTGCGCGACGAATGGGAGCGGCGCGGCATCGACGTACCGCTGAAGGTCCTCGACTCGCCCTACCGCGAGATCACCCGGCCGGTCATCGAGTACGTGAAGGGCCTGCGCAAGGAGTCGCCGCGCGACGCGGTCTCCGTGATCATCCCCGAGTACGTGGTCGGGCACTGGTACGAGCACCTGCTGCACAACCAGAGCGCCCTGCGCCTCAAGGGCCGGCTGCTGTTCACGCCGGGCGTCATGGTCACCTCCGTGCCCTACCAGCTGGAGTCCTCCGAGGCCGCGAAGCTGCGTGCCCGCAAGCGGCAGGACTGGAGCGCGCCGGGTGCGGTGCGCCGGGGACCGGCCCACGAGCGGCACAAGGAGCACAGCCCGAAGAACTAGCGGCCCAGGGGCGCCCCGAGGAACCCGTGGCTGAAGGTGCGCGGTCCGGGGAACCTGCGGCCGATGGGGGCGCGGTCCGAGGGACCAGCGGCCGATGGGGCGCTGTCCGGGGAACCAGCGGCCGATGGGGCGCAGTTCGAGGGACCTGCGGCCGAAGAGGCGCACCCGACGAGCTACGGGCGCGGGAAGCACGCCGGAAGCACGTAGACTGGTGGGCTGTTGTCCGGCCGTTTCCCCCTTCTCATCTGGAGTCACCCCACCATGCAGGCAGAACCGAAGAAGTCGCTGGTGGGAGACGAGTACGAGGTCGAGATCGGCCCCGTGGCGCACGGCGGGCACTGCATCGCCCGGACGGACGAGGGCCAGGTCCTCTTCGTCCGGCACGCGCTGCCCGGTGAGCGTGTCGTCGCCCGGGTGACCGAGGGCGAGGAGGGCGCGCGGTTCCTGCGCGCCGACGCCGTGCGGATCATCGACGCCTCCAAGGACCGCGTCGAGGCGCCCTGCCCGTACGCGGGCCCCGGCCGCTGCGGCGGCTGCGACTGGCAGCACGCCAAGCCGGGCGCGCAGCGCCGCCTCAAGGGCGAGGTCATCGCCGAGCAGTTGCAGCGCCTCGCGGGCCTCACGCCCGAGGAGGCCGGCTGGGACGGCACGGTGATGCCCGCCGAGGGTGACAAGCTGCCCGCGGGCGAGGTCCCGGCCTGGCGCACGCGCGTGCAGTACGCGGTCGACCCGGACGGCAACGCCGGACTGCGCCGCCACCGCTCGCACGAGGTCGAGCCCGTCGAGCGCTGCATGATCGCCGCCCCGGGTGTCACCGAACTCGGCATCGAGGAGCGCGACTGGTCCGGCATGGAGGCCGTCGAGGCCATCGCCGCGACGGGCTCGCAGGACCGCATGGTGATCCTGGAGCCCCGGCCCGGCGCCCGCCTGCCGCTCGTCGAGCTCGACAAGCCGGTCTCCGTGATGCGGGTCGCCGAACAGGACGGCGGCATCCACCGCGTCCACGGCCGCGCGTTCGTGCGCGAGCGCGCCGACGGCCGCACCTACCGGGTCGGCAGCGGCGGCTTCTGGCAGGTCCACCCGATGGCCGCCGACACCCTCGTCAAGGCGGTCATGCAGGGTCTGCTGCCGCGCAAGGGCGACATGGCGCTCGACCTGTACTGCGGCGTCGGCCTCTTCGCCGGCGCCCTCGCGGACCGCATCGGCGACCAGGGCGCCGTCCTCGGCATCGAGTCGGGCAAGCGCGCGGTCGAGGACGCCCGGCACAACCTCGCCGCCTTCGACCGTGTCCGCATCGAACAGGGCAAGGTCGAGGCGGTCCTCCCGCGCACCGGCATCACCGGCGTCGACCTCATCGTCCTGGACCCGCCCCGCGCGGGCGCCGGCAAGAAGACGGTCGAACACCTGTCGTCGCTGGGCGCGCGAAAGATCGCCTACGTGGCCTGCGACCCGGCGGCGCTGGCCCGGGACATCGCGTACTTCCGCGACGGCGGCTACAAGGTACGGACGCTGCGGGCGTTCGACCTGTTCCCGATGACGCACCACGTGGAGTGCGTGGCGATCCTGGAGCCGGTGAAGAAGGACGCCTGAGGCCGAAGTCGGCGAAGGTTCTTCGTCGCGAACGGTCGGGCGCTGCCTTCGCCAAGGTGCGGCAGGACCGGGTCTTCATCCGCTCAGTCGGCTGGTTCTGTTGAGAAGCGCTTCGGCTCCGACAGTGCGGCACGTGCACCGTCGAAGTCGGCGAGCCTCGCCGACACCGTGGCTACGGCCAGTCGCTGGGGGAGGGCCACCGAGAACTTCAGTCCGCGCACTGCCCGCGGGTCGACATCGGGGAGGACCAGAGACGGTGCGGCCTGGGCCGCTTCGAGGGCGCCGCGCCACATGCCCTGGGTCAGATCCTCCCGTAGCCGCAGGTAGCAGTCCGTCGGGCGCTGCACCGGGTCGGCGATCGACGACAGCGTCGCGCCGAGCGTCGCGTTGGCACGGTAGCCCGCCCACGTCCACCAGCGGACGTCGTTGCCCTGCCGGGCCACCAGCGTTCCGCCGGGGTGGACCAGGTGCGGCGCCTCCTCGTCACGCCATTCCCGGAGGCATACCTCGGCTCGCCGGGTGAGGGACAACGGCGGATCGGCACCGAGGAGGACCTCCCGCATCGCACGGGTCAGTGCGTACGACAGGCCGATGAGCGTCCCCCCGGACCATTTGGCGACCCCGCCGCTGTCGACCGGTTCGACGAAGACCCTTTTCCGTCCCCAGTCGATGAAAGTCACCTGCCAACTGCGGCCGGCCAGCAACAGGCGTCGTGGGCCCGGGCGTTCCTCGGTGAGTACGGACGGGTCCATCCGGCCGATCTCGGTGCGCCCGGACAGGACGGTGAACTGGGGCGGTGCGGTGAACGACGCGGTCAGCTCGATGAAGTGCCGTCGCCCGAAGCGGTGTTCGGCTTCAGGGCCGATGAACAGCATGCCCCCGTCGGTGTCCAGGAAGCCCTGGTCGGTCAGATGACGCAGGATCGGAGCGGCTGAACGGTCGAAGGGCGCCAGTCCGTTCCACTGCTCGGGCCACATCTGGTCGCCCAGTTTGTGTTCCTGAAGCGTGGCAGCCAGTAGTTGCTGCGCGACGAGGTGGCGCGGTTCGGGCGGTGGGACGACCGGTTCGACCCAGCCGCGACCCCACAGAAGCAGCAAGCCCGCGGCCTGCAACAGGGTGTCCTTCCGTGTGGCGAGGAAGAGGCAGTTGCGGGTGCTTCCCGCCCGCCGGCCCGTGCGGCCGACGCGCTGGAGGAAGGAGGCCACGGTGCTGGGCGAATCAATCTGGACGACCCGGTCCAGGTCGCCCACGTCGATGCCCAGTTCCAGGGTCGAGGTGGCGACGATGACACAGTCACGTGCCTCGGCGAACGCCTGCTCGGACCGGGCCCGTTCGTCGGCGGACAGCGAGGCGTGCGACAGGAACACCGTGACGTCGCGCGCTCGCAGGGCCGCGCCCAGCTCCTCGACCTGCCGCCGCGAGTCGCAGAACACCAGCCGCTTCTCGCCCTTGTACAAGGCTGCGATGATCTTGGCGGCGTTGGACAGGGAGCCCACGTAGTCGAGTTCGATCTCCCCGGGCGGTGGTCCGGCCGTGCCACTCGTGTGCATCGGACCGGGCGAGGGAGCCGAGGGGTCCGTGAATCCGGGGGCGACGATCTGGCCCGGACGCCGGCCGGCGCCCGACCCCTGGAGCCAGGTGAGCAGTTGCTGAGGATTACCGACCGTGGCGGACAGCCCGATGCGCTGAATGGGGTGCCCCGCGACCCGCTGCAGACGTTCCAGCACCGCCAGGAGATGCCAGCCCCGGTCGTCGCCGGCGAAAGCGTGCACCTCATCGACGACGACGGCCCGGATCCCTCCCAACAGGTGTGCGTGGTCCGTCTTCACGCCGATCAGCATGGCTTCGAGCGACTCGGGCGTCGTCAGGAGGATGTCGGGTCTGTCGGTGCGGATGCGCCGGCGCTGCGACTCCTTCGTGTCTCCGTGCCACAGAGCCGCGCTCCGTCCGAGCCACTGCGCGTACCCGTCGATGCGGGTCACCAAGTTGTTGAGGAGCGCCTTGAGCGGGCAGAGGTAGAGGACCGAGGTGCCGGTCCAGCCCTGGGCGGACATGGCCGAGAGGACCGGTAGGCAGGCTGCTTCGGTCTTGCCGCCTGCCGTGGGGGCGAGCAGCACGATGTCCTCGCCGTCCATCACCGGGTCGATAGCGGCCCGTTGCAGCGGCCGCAGGTCCGGCCAGCCGAGCGTGTTCACCACGTGGTAGACGATGACTGGGTCGAGCCGGTCGACGGGGTCCGCGGCCGACGCCATCACAGCTCCAGATCGATGTCGTCGGCCGACGACGATTCGGACAAGTTGCGCTCGACGTCGGTGAGTTCATTGCTGTCCACGGTCAGCCGGTAATGCTGCCGCGGGTCGAAGTCCGGGAACTGGTCGATACGGTCCAGGACGTCGCCGACGAGTTTCTTGAGGAAGAGCCGGGGCGCGACGCCTACCTTGCCGCCGAGGGCTCCTCCAACCGCACGGGCGAGATCGGCGATGTAGGCGTCGTCGGCCAGCGTCTTGATCCGGTCGGGCGAGTCCGCCCCGGAGGCGTAGAGATCGCGGATGGTCACCCCGACGCTCGTCAGAGACTCCAGGGTGAATCCCGACAGGCGCAGTTGGATCGCCCGGGGGTTGTCGAATCGTGGGTCGGTGGTGAAGTCAGTGGCGAGCCGCTGGGCGAGCGGAGGGAGTCGCTGCACACCCTGTTGGCCGTCGTAGAAGGCCGGTGTTCCGGTGATGACCAGATAGAGACCGGGGAACCGTCCGGAGTGGACCTCGTCGATCAGCTGCCGCAGGGCGTTGAGCGCCTTGTCGCGGGCGTCCGACCGCACTCTCTGCAGGGTCTCCACCTCGTCCAGGACGACGAACAGCCCCCGGTGGCCGGAGTCCCGCAGAACGGTGAGCAGTCCCTGCAGGAAACCCAGGGCGCCGAAGTGGTCCAGGTCGCCGCGTACCCCTGCGGACCGGCGGGCCGCCGCCGCCACATGGGGCTGGCCGCCGAGCCAGGCGAGGACGGCGGAGGCCGTCGACTCGTCGCCTTCAGCGAGCGCGGACCGGTAGCCGCGCAGCGCGGCCGCGAAGGACGGGGCGTGCCGTGACACCTCGGTCAGCCGGGCCGCCAGCAGTTCCTCCACCGCGCCGCTCAGATCCCCCTCGTCCGCCCCCGCGGCGAGGGCGTCCTCTTCCAAGGCGTAGAACCATGCGTCCACCACCGGCCGCAGGGCGCTCGGAGGGAAGCTGGGGGTGGACAACCGCTCGGTGAGGCGTCGGTAGACGGTCTCCAGTTTGTGCAGCGGTGTCTCCGTCTCCGAGATCTGGATCTCGGCGACAGCGAAGTTGCGCTGCTTGGCGCGTTCCCCGAGCCAACGTGTGAAGAACGTCTTGCCGGACCCGTACTCACCTCGTACGGCCTTGAAGACCGAAGCGCCGGAGGCGACCGCGTCGAGTTCCGCGTCGAGCGCGGACTCGAAACGGTCCAGCCCGGTGGCGAGCAGATCCAAGCCGCTCTCGGGCACGGCACCGCGCCGGAGCGCGTCGATGGCGGTCCGCCGCCGGGCGGCGGAGACGGGAGAGGGGCGAGGATCGATCACCCGCCCATTCTCCCATCCGTGGCGGGGCGCGTACCGTGCCCCGAAGTCACCGGCGGCGGAGGTTCCCGTAGCCGAGGTTGCTTGTCAGGTAGCTGACGAACTCGCTGCTCTTGGCGGTCTTGTCCGGCCCCGACCGGTTCTGCCTCTGGAATGCCTCGAACTGCTCCTGGAGCGATTTCCACAGCGACTCAAGGCGCACAGCGCTCGGGAAGACGTTCTCACGGGCGGCGTTGTTCAGGGTTTCCGGCTTGTTGAACACGCGATCCATGAGGTCCACGACGCCGAGCATGGCGAGGTGGAAGTGAAGGTTCGTGTGCTGTGACCGGGAGGTGGGATCCGACGTCGACTGCAGGAACTCGTCCACTTGGCGTTGCGCCTTGGCCAGCCACAGATAGACGGGCAGTTCCGTCTTGGCCGAGAACACGCGCCGGTAGTCCGCGTCGGATTTCAGCAGGCTCGACGGGCGGGCACGGGCGTAGTCGGGCTGGCCCAGGGCCATGGCCATCACGGACTGCGCCAGCAGCGGGATGCTGACGATACGGTCGGCCGGCTTTCCCTGATTGCGGTAGAAGTTCTTGCGCCGGTCGTAGAACCAGTCGTGCTCGAGGAAGTACGACTCGATCTGCCGCTGGATGTCGTCGGTGGCCCGGAGCGAGGCGACGGGCACGCTCGTCTGCCGGTTGGTGGCGCGGATGACGGAGTCACGGGCTGCCTGGTCCACGGTGACGAGGATGCGTACCTGTACCAGCCTGTCGAAGACCAGGTCGGTCGGGTCGGTCACGTAGAGCTCGCGCAGCGTCTCGTGGAGCGTGTACGAGGTCTGCAGACCGTTGACGATCTGTACGTCGGAGAGGCTCAGCCGTTTCCCTATCGCGGTGGCCTGTGAGCACACGATGGTGATGCCGTTGTTGAGCCACCAGAACTCGGGTGCTTCCGGGTTCTGGAGCGAGGCTGTTATCTCCCGGTTGACCTCGACATTGCCCTGGTAGTCGCGGACGTTCCAGTCGAAGATGTGGGACTTGATCGCCCCGGTTTCGTCGCTGAGGAAGTCTATGTATTCGCCCAGGCCGACGAGCGCGACATGGCTCGTGCCGTGGGTGATGCTCTCCCGGTAGGGAAGCTGCAGGGTGTACGACGGGAGGGTGCTGGCACGCTTCCAGAGTTCCGCGGGGCCCAGGAACTCGACCTCGCCGGTGGAGATGGCGAAGGCGTTGGAGAACTGTGCTTCGAGGATCTTGGCCTTGACCTGGACCTTGGGGTGTACCTCGCTCGCCTCGCCGCGCGTCACGTACGAGAACTTGATCAGTACGGTCGGGTGACGGCTGAGGAGCCGCGTCAACGCCGTCCTGAACAGTCTGAACCGGGCGAGGAGATCCTCGGCGTACAGCACACCCACGGTGACCTCGTCGACCTCCATGTCCAGGAGGTTCGCGCACGTGGACATCACCTTGTCCAGGGCCGTCTCGGAGAAGCCGGAGCTGGTCTTGGCCTGGACGAGCCAGAGTGTCAGCTGGGTTCCGTTCTCCACGTTCGAGACGGCGGAGGACTGCTGGAAGATCTCGCTGTCCTCGTGGAGCAGCCGGCCTCCGAGAAAGACGTACGCGCCGTCGATACCACCGTCGTTCGCGCCCCCGATCACACCCCCTTCTATTTCCTCCTCCGAGAGGCCGAAGCCATGTAACGCGTGTTCGCTCGCGAACCTTTCGAAGGCCGCGTCGAACGAAAGGGGGACGGCGCGGGCGTTCCGCCGGTCTTCGATCATCTGGTTGATCAGTACACGGTCGTTGGCGCTCATGGCTCCTGGCTCATCGGTGGAGGAACACGGCGGATGGAACCGGTCAGTCTAGGTCGAACTGCATGCGGAGCAAGGGGAGATCGAGACGAACGGTCCGTCCGTCCGGCAGTGTTTCCAGAACCTGCACCCCGTCGTAGTTGAGCAGTTGGCGCAGGATCGCGGCGAACCCGTCCGCCCGAGTCACCGGGTAGGACACGCGCTGGGCCAGAGCTGACACCGGCAGCGTGCCCCCGGCGTCGATCAGGGCCCGGATCGCCCCCTCCACCTTGTCCATGGGCGGCTTGCGCGCGAGCAGGCCGATCTGGCCCTGGAACGATTCCGAGGCGAAGAGCGACGAGACGAGGGCGTCGTCGGGATCCACGGCGGTGACGGTCACCAGTGTCTCCTCGCCGTCGGACGCCGGGATCACCGCGACGGGAAACAACGAGTCGTGGGTGAGGGCCAGTTGAGCCTGGACCTTCGTCGGCTTCTGTCGCGCCTGCCGCTTCGTGGGGGCCGCAGGGGCGGATGAGGCGGTGGCGGGCGCGCGCTCCTCCAGCAGCCACCAGGTCGGTCGCGGATCCCCCAACTCCCGCCAGGCCGGGGGAGGAGACGCCTCGAACCGCAGGAAGGCCAGCACGGGAATGGTGAACTCGGCGAGGGACGCTCCGCCGTGGTATCCGGCCTTGCGGGCCGTGTACCGCGAGTCGGCGTCCCACAGGGCGACGATCGATCCGCCGGACTCCGGTGCGACGACCCGGCTGCCGTGAAGGGTGATCTCCGCCGAGCTCATTTCTCCGCCAGGGGGCCGATGGCGTGCGGACAGCGGCGAGCCGGTGTCGACCTTCGCGCCGTGCCGGTCGACGACATGCCCGTGGTCGCTGGTGATCACCACCGCCATGCCCTCCGTGGCGGCGATCCTCAGCAGGTCCGGCAGGCCGGGAATGTGCTCGGTCTGCCAGGCTCCGTCGCCCAGTTTCTGTTCCTTGGCGAGCCGATCGTCGATCGCGTTGAGGACGACCGCCACGTGCGTACGGCCGTCCGCGAGCGCTTCGGTGAGCGCGGGCCCGAATGTGTCGCCCGCGCTGTCGGCCCGCAGATCGTCCTTGTGGAACACGGCCGCCGGCGCGCCGCCCCACAGGGGAAGGGTGGGGAACAGCCGGGCCTCGTCGTTCTGCGACCCCTGCGTCAGCTTTCCGGCGAACAGCGAGGTGCGGGAGACGGACGTGAGGGTGGGGAGTGCCGCGGCCATGGCGCGGCGGCACGGCGCGCCCTCGTCCACCGGGTCGAACTCGGCCCAGGAGGCGCGCAGTTCCTCACCCAGTTCGGTCGCGATCGCGGTGCTCATCCCGTCCAGGACGATCAGCAGCACGCGCCGTTCCGCGGCACCGCGGACGACCGGTTTCACCACGCGTTCGAGGAACGTCTCCACCGTCAGGATCCGGCCGGGATCGGTGCCGGCCGCGGTCCAGGTGGCCAGCACGCGGGCGAAGTCACGGTCGATCTCGTGTCGCCGTTCGCGAACGCGCGCGGCCAGCATGTCGTAGGCGGCCCTCAGGCTGACGTCCGGGTCCCCGCCGGCCTCGATGTGTTCCAGGGCGCGGTCGACCCACCCGGTCTCGTCCACATGGCGCTGCAGGGCCGCGTCGACGTGGGGTGCCTCGACCGCCGGTTCGCCGGCCAGCCACTGGACGAGCCGCTGGCCCATGCGGGTCCGTTCGATCCGGGCCCGGACCTCCGGTCCGTGTGCGCGCCGGTGCTCGCTCAGGGAGCGGACGGCCGCGCCGAGCCGTCCCGGCTCGCCGTCCGTGAGGGCCGTCCCGACGGCGGTGAACCTGGCGTCCAGGCCGGTTGGTAGGAGCGGGCTGGTGCCGGCGGCGGCTTCCGCGCCGAACTGGCGGACCAGTGCCGAGGCACGCTCCAGCACCGTGTCGCTGGTCCGGCGGTTCTCACGGGCTTCTTCCGAGGCCGCGCCGCCTTCTCTGGCGGCTCCGGCGAGCAGCGTGCCGACGTATTCCTCCGAGACCCGGCCGAAGGCGGCCGCCATGGCGTCGAGCTGTTCGCCCTGTGCCGGGGGACGCTCTCCGAACCACCGCTCCGCGCGACCACGAGCCGTGTAGGTGGCCGCGTCCGGTTCGGCGTGGCACCACAGGGCGGCGCACACCAGCCCGAAGGCCACCGCGTCCGGGCCATGTTCGGCCTCGACCAGGGCCAGCAGGGCGCGCCCGGCCAGTCCGGCCTGGTCCTCCTCGCCGAGGAACTGTGCGAGCCCGGTGCGCTCGGGGCCGCGCAGTGCCAGCAGCCGCTCCGGGCGGCCGGGCATCAGGGACCAGCTCAACAGGGTGTGCGTGTCGAGCCGGTCGGCTGAGGTGGTGTGGTCCGCTCGGGTCTCCTCGTCCGCGTAGCGGCCCAGTCGCAGGCGGCGCAGCGTGAGCGCGGACAGGGCGGTACTCCGTGACAGCATGCCGCCTCCCAGCCGGGGCCAGCCGCCCCTCGGCGGTGCCGCGTCCAGGAGGGCCTCCGCGGCCCACTTGTCGTCCCTGAGCCGCTGGTCGACCTGATGCGCTCCGAACGCGTCCCGCACCACGTCCCAGCTGTCCACCGTGTCGACGCGGGCCTTGTGGGCGCGGGCCAGGATGGCGGGGTCGAGTTCGTTCTGCTCGCGGTCGGTCAGGACGACGAGCAGGGCGGCCCCGGTCGCCGTGTCCGACAGATGGCCGAGCAGGAGCTCGTGCACGGCCAGCGGGGACGGTGCCGCCGCGATGCGGGCGGACTGCCCGTCGCCCCAGACGTGCTCGGCGGGGCCGTCCCACTGCGGTGTGGAGCGCAGCAGAACGGCCCGCCGCCGGTCACGGCCCGCGAGGGTGTCGCCGAGGGAGGTCTGGGCGGACAGGTACTGGGTGATCGTGGCGAGGTTCAGCCGGACCGCCACCGCGCTGGTCGTCGTGGTGCTCATCCTTCGAGGACCCGCCAGGTGATCTCGATCGTCGCACCGGGTTCGCGTGCCGCCAGCTCCGCGATCTCCGCGTGGAGCTCGGCCACCGCTCGGGCCGCTGTGGTACGGCCGCCGCCGGAGCGCTTGACCCGCCCGGGCACGGACGGTCTGGACGAACCCGTGCCGGGTTCCTGCTCGGGGACCGGCGGGTGACTCGTCGGGGTGTCGAGGGGTACGTCACCGGGCCGCGGGGCCGGGGGCGCGGGCGGCGGGGTCGTCGTCGCGCGGTTGCGCTTCACCAGGGCCAGCACCTCGTGCTGTGTCCGGGTCAGGGCCGCTTTCAGGTCATTGGTCCGCTGGTCGCTCTGGGCCGCGTTGCGCAGGGACTCCAGCAGGGCCTCTCCCTCGGGGCCCTCCGAGGACGCCAGGTCGAGGGTGGTCCAGGACGCCGAGTCCAGCGCCTGCGCCACCGTACGGGCCTGCTTGACCGAGGTCCCGAACCGGTCCGCACCGATGTCGCCGAAGTCGAAGGCGGCCAGGGCCTCGACGGTCTTCCGGGCTCCCGCGGCCCCCTGACCGGCCGACCGCGTGAGTTCCTGGAGCAGTTCGACGGCCCGCCGCGCGAGGGAGAGACGTCCGCCCTCGGCGGTTTCGTCGAGCCGCAGGAAGCCGGCGTGCCGCTCCAGCTGGGTCACCAGCTCACGGGCCGCCTCCTGGTGGACACCGGCCTGCTGGGCGATCTGCCGGGCGAGCTGGTTGACCATTCGGCCACGCCGCAGTGTGGGGGCGGGCTCGCCGAAGACGGCCGTGAACCGCCCGCGGGCGGCCGCCCAGTCCTCCTCGGAGGGCAGCGGCTGGCTGCGCAGCGCGTCGTGGTCCTTGATCTCGTTCAGTGCGGGTGCCGGGTCGAGCGGCGTGCCCGCGCGCACCCATACTCGGTCGTCCATCTCGGCGAACGAGGCCACGACGAGCCGGGTGAGGAAGCCCGGCAGGCCGCGCGGTGTCGGCCGGTCCGTCCAGTCGGTGAGGGTGATCAGGCTGAGGTCGCCGGTCGCCCCCCGGCCGCTGGCGAGCTGCCGGAAGTGGTCCGCCCAGTAGTGCGACAGCTCGAAATACGCCTCCTTCTGCTGCCCGAGCCGCAGAGGGGTGGCCACCCGGCGCATCAGGTTCCGGTCGGTGGCGGGGACTTCGGCGCGTCCGTCGCGGGCCTCGGCTGCGGCCCGTACGTGCGTGAACACCTTCTTGGCGTCGGCAGGTCTGACGACAGTGCCGTTGCCGTCGGGATCCAGGTTCGGGTGGTCCGGGTACTGGCTCGCGAGCAGCTTGCCGGCGATGTGCCGGATTCCGTCCCGCAGCGACTGGCCGAAGGACAGGACCAGCCCCTCGACCTCGCGCAGCGACTCCAGATGGTCGCCGAAGCCGAGCTCCACGTCGGTGGCCTTCTTGTCGGCGAGGCCGTACGCCTGCTTGAAAGCCGCCTTCACGTTCTTGAGCAGCGACTCCCGCTGGGTCTCAAGCAGCCCCTTGGCGCGGGCCCGGTTGTCGGGGCTCAGATGGCCGGCGTACTGGCCGTCGAACCGCTGGCTGTCGGACAGCGCCTTGTCGATGACGACGAGGCGGCGGAAGTCGGCGTACCGCTGGCTGGAGAGGTGGGTGGGAAGCCAGGCGACACTCCGGGACGGCTCGCCCTGCCGCTCGCGCAGCCGCTGCATCCGGTTGGCGTCCTCGCGCGGACCCCACTCGCTCTCGTCGAACGGGAGGTCGATCACGATCCGCCAGTGCCCGTCCTGCTGGGGCATCAGGTCGTGGTCCGGCAGCGCGTCCTCGTCGGCGACATTGCCGAACACCACCTCGACACTGCGCTCCGTGCCCCGCCACGCGAAGTGCAGCTCGTTGATCAGGTGGTCCTGGTCGATGCCGAGTTCCTCGACGAGGAGCCGCTTGGCGAGGGCCTCGCGGTTGCCGGGGTTGTCGTTGACGTTCGCGTTGGCGATCACCGAGTCCACGTCGACGCCGGACAGTTCGAGCCGGACACCGGGGTTGGCCTCGGTGCCGGTCTCCTTGATCTCGGGGAAGCGGCCCGCCCACTCGGCGATCTTGTTCTTCAGGATGCCGTACTCGCGGCCCGGGATCGGGGCGACCACGGAGCCGTAGTTGAGCGCGGACAGCCGGCGGATGGTCAGGTCGGACAGGGCGGGGACGCTCGGGGCGAGCGCCGACAGCAGCAGGGTGCCGACGATCCGGTTGTCGCCGGTGAACTGCTTGATCCGGGTGCGCAGGGCGGGGTCGGTGACGCTGTCGGGCCGGTGGGTGTACTGCTCGATGTCCTCCTCCGTCACGTTGTGCGTGAGCAGGAGGTACGGCCGCAGCTTCGTCCGGTACAGCTTGTCGGCCGCCTCGAAGATCACCTTCAGGCTGTCGGTGAACGGCTTGTCGCCACCCGCCGTGATCAGCGGGTACAGGTCGCCGACCGGGATCAGGTCGCCGAGCCGCAGTTCGGCCCGGTGGTCGGCGAGCAGCTGGCCCATCAGCTTCATGCCGGTCCGGTTGCGCTGGAGCGCGGACGACACGTGTACGAGCGTGTCCATGAACGCAGGCGAGAAGGGGTACGTCAGCCGGAAGCTCTCCTCGTCCGCGCCGACGCCGTCCGCCCCGCGGTCGGAGCCCAGGAGGGTGTCCCACACCTCCTGGCGGATCCTGCGGGTCTTCTCGAACTCCGCGGTGACCAGGGCCGCCGCCTCGTCGTTCTTGGGCCTGAGGAGGCGGGCGTGCGCGACCTGGGGGAGGTTGCGGTCCTCCAGCGTGATCTTGTCGAACCGGCCCGAGGCCAGGCTGAGGGTGTCCTGGATGGACGACTCGGCCGCCCCCGACACCTCCTCGCCGACCAGTTCGCGCAGGTCGCGCTGACGGGCGATGAACGAGATCACCGGCACGGCACGGCGGGCGTCGCCGCCCTCCACGAAGTTGGTGATCTTGCCGGCTTCCCGGGCCACGAACTTCTGGTCGTGGATGAGGGTAGCGAGCCACAGGATCAGCTCGTCCATGAAGAGGATCAGGCCGTCGTAGCCGAGCGACTTGGCGTGCTCGGCGATCACGGACAGGCCGGCGTCGAGCGAGATGAACCCGTGCTCGTCCTCGGCGGCGTTCTTCGCGAAGCCGGGCAGCAGGTGCGTGCTCGCGTCCTGGACCAGCCGCGCCCGCAGCTCGGCGGGCGTCGACGGGCTGACCAGGTTGAGCGCCTGACCGCCCTCGTGGACCTCCTCGGCGGCGAGGGCGGTGTCGAGCAACTGGGGCGTCCAGCCGAACGCCTCGCCCCACTCGTCCTCCTCGTCCGCGGTGCCGGCGCCGCCGTCCACCGCGGTGAGGCCGCCGATGACAGCCTGGTCGCCCATGCGGGACCGCATCGACCGGATGTCCTCGAACAGGGAGTCCGTCCGGTACACCTGCGGCGTCGGCGCCTCGGGGTGCAGCTTCTTGACATGACTGACGTACCCGCCGAGGACCCGCTGCTCCAGGGCCTTCGCCCCGAGCATGTGGTACGGCACGAGCAGGAACCGCTTGCCCTCCGCACCGAGCCACTCGTGCTTGGTCAGAACCGGGTCCAGGTCCGTCCGCGCGCGGGCCGCCGGGGCCCCGCTGAGCAGGGCGTGCAGCACCGCCATGAAATGCGACTTACCGGAACCGAACGAGCCGTGCAGGTAGGCCGCCTTCGACGTGTGCCCGTCGAGCGCGGCCCGGATCAGTCCGAGTGCCTCGTCGAAGTTCTCCAGCAGCCGTTCCGTGACCACGTAGTCCCGCAGCGCGCGCTCGGCACCCTCCGGAGTCGTCGCCTCCGAGAGCTGGAGGACGAAGTCCGAGGTGGAGATGGACTCCTTGACGTCGATGACATCGCGGAGCAGGGGCGGCTGCTGGGCCATGAACGATCACTCTCCGACAGGCGGCTGCGCGGGCTCATCCGATCGTATGGCGTACCACTGACAACGGATGACCACTTGTCGCACATGCCCGACTACACGAGAACCGGTGCCTCCACCTCCGATGTCGGATGCACCAGCGAGCGCAGCTTCTCACGCGTCTCCGGGTCCGTCGAGTAGATGATCGTGCCGACCATGCCCCGCGTGAGCAGCACCTTGTAGGTGTTGCGGATCAGCCGGCCGATGTCGCTGTCCGGCGTCGCCTTGGTGAAGATCGGGTCCTTCGACGCCGACCGGTCCACGACCCAGCGGTCCGTACGCCATACCAGGTCGGGGCCGATGATCACGCCCGACCAGTCGTACTCGAATCCCTGTGCCGTGTAGACGCAGCCGACCTGCCCGAAACCGGCCGGGTCGGTGGCCCACAAGGGTGCGGGCGGTGCGCCGAGCACGGACCGGTCGCCGTACACGTTCCAGGGCCGCGCCCAGTCGCCGATGACGACGTCGGTGGGAAGCGCTGTCATGTCCGGCGTGACCTTGGTGGTCCACTTCCAGCAGTAGCCGGCCGACATGCGCGCACCGTAGCCGGCCCCCCGCCGCGCCGCGAGGAAGTCCTCGAGTTCCTGCGGGCTCCCGGCCGTCCTCAGTTCCAGCTTGCCGTCCGGCTCCCACACACCAGGCGTACCGCCCTCAAGACCGAGCAGGTCGACGACCCACTTCTCGTACGCGTCACTCCCGCCGCACCGGAACTGGCCGTCCAGCTCCACGACCGTGCAGTCGAGGCCCTGTTCGGCGGCGGCGCGCTTGATCTCCTCCTTCGTCCCCATCTCACCGGGGCGCACCACCTGATGCTGGTCGAGGAGGAACACCGGCACCCGGGCCGCGTCGATCAGCTCGGCCACCTGGGGACGGCCGGTGCGCAGTTCCGCCTTGGTGTAGCGGTTGGCGGAGGTCTTCCGCAGCCGGTGGGCTTCATCGCAGATCAGTACGTCGAGGTCGTTCGGCTCGGCGTCCATGAAGCTGTTGAAGTACATGAACAGCTTCTGCACGGCCGGCTTCTGCGCCCCGGCGACCTTGCGCATGGTCTTGGTGAACGAGGCAGAGCCGGTCGCGTGCAGGGCGGTCACCCCGCGCCGGTACAGCTCACCGAGAAGCGACAGGGCGACGACGCTCTTGCCGGAGCCGGGACCACCGGTCACCACGACGACCTGCTTGTGGTTGGACCGTTTCGCCTTGCGGACGGCGGACATCACCTGCTCGTAGGCGACCCGCTGTTCGGCGAGGAGGACGAACTGCTCGCGGTCGCGGATCTCGGCCGCCGCGACGGCCATCAGCTGCCTGGAGGGCCGGATCCTGCCGCTGAGCAGCGCGTCAGCCGCCTCCGCGCCGGACTCCGCGGCGAGCCGCGAGCGCAGGAAGTCCATGAAGGCGCCGCGCTGTTCGCCGGTGTACATCCGCCCGTGCTGGTCCTCCTTGACGCCCCGCAGACCCGCGATGCGGGATTCGGACGCGTTGTGTAGGAACGCCACACCGGCCAGTGACTTCGGCATTCGCTCCAGCGCGCCGTTGAACGACAGGAGGTACTCGCAGTAGCCGCGGACCTGTTCGATCGGGTTGAGCACGGGGTGCGCGTACGCGTCGATCCGGCACAGCAGCGGCTCGTCCTCCTCCGGACAGGCCGCGCTCCACTGCTTCAGTTCGACCACGACGTACGACGGTTCACCCGTGGTGGGGTGCACGCCCGCGAGGACGGCGTCCGCGCGCTTGCTGGTCAGGGGCAGGCTGTACTCGATGAGGACCTCGACGTCGTCGAGCCCGGCCTCCATGAGGGCGTTGACGAGAGCCGGGAGGCTGCGTTCCCAGGACCTGATCTCCGCCTGCCCGGCGCGTCGGCCGTGCTGGTGACGGAAGTTCTCGGTCAGGTGCAGCGCCAGCGACCCTTCGAGGATGCGGGTGGCCACGGACGCCGCGGACTCACGGAACAGCAAGGCAATGCCCCCAGGCAGCACGAAGAAGACTCGTGCGGGTGGGGGCATGTCCTTCGACGTCCGCCGCGCGCTGTCGCGAGGCGGATCAGGAAGCCCGTCGGGCCGCTGAGATGGTTCTCGCCATCCTAGGTGAGGGTGTCGATCACGGGTACGGGATCGGTACGGATTCGGCCTGGTCGGGGGCGGCGAGCGGGTGCCGGGGGTTCGGCTTCGGATGGCTGGGGCGCTGTCCCCTGTCGCCTCACTGTCCGGTCATCTGTGCTGTCTGCTGCGGGCGTTCGCTTCGGCGACCCGGGCGCTCAGCAACTCGGCCGGGGTGAGAGGGCGGAGGTGGTCCGGATCGGCGTCCCATTCGATGCCACCGGCGAGCGGGCGGAGTTGGACGTACGGGCCGATGTGGCCCATGACTCGTCCTACGCGGTCGCGGGCGGTGTCGTGGACGGTCGCACCGACGGAGGGGATCCCGTCGGCGTCCTCTGTCACCCGGCGATCCCCTTCGTGATCACGTCCGCGAGCAGGAGGGCGATGGGGGCCGAGCAGACGCCGAGGTGGACGAGTGCGTAACGGGCTTCGGCCTTGCGGTCGTCCGCCCAGGGGGTGCGGATGTCCATCGCGGGAAGCTGGATGCCGGCCTGGGACAGGGCGTCGGCGAGGGCGTCGCGGGCATCGAGGGCCTCCTGGAGCTTCGGGGCGGGGGCTGGCGGGCGGTACTGGGCGGTTGCGGGGTGGGGCGTCGTCACGTGGTCCGGGTGTCGGGGCGTGGGGGGCATCGGCATCCTCGTCGGTTCGGTCCTGCGGAATCCGTCACCCGGCTGCGCTGGACGAATTGCGCCGCGTAGTCCGGGTGTTACGAGAATGCGCCCGGATACGGAGGGCCACGCGTGGACGGGCCTGTACTTCCCCGCGGCACGGAGGTCGTTCCACACCTTCCACACCGGCGGCGAACCTTTCGGGACGGTGCTGCTTCCGTGCCCGATGCCACGACTGCCTTTACGAGTGCAGTTACTGCTCCGAAGCCTTCGCGGACTTCGTGAATGGCCTCGCCGCACGGAACGTCGTGGGCCCGGCTCAGTCGTGCGGGACTTCCTCGATCACGGTTTCCTTGAAGCGCCACGAACCCCGGTTGCCTATGGCCTCCGCGCGCAGGCCCATCTCCCAGGCGATCCGGGCGGCTCGTTGCTGCGGCACGTCGGGGTAGTCCTCGGGCTGGACCTTGACGTAACCACGGCGGTCGGCGGGGTACGTGCGCAGGGCTTCGCGGAGCTTCTCTTCCTGCTCTTCCTCCGTGGTGTGGTTGCCGGTGACGGCCTTGTACGCCTTGCGTATGCCAGCCGACGGCTTTCCACGGTCTCGCCGTCTCGCGGCGTCGGAGCCCCGCCAGGTCATCCAGCCGACGGCGCCGAGTGCGGCAAGCGCGAATGCCCCCGATCCGAGCGACTCGCCCGTGGCATCCGCCTGGCCCGGTGTCTGCGGGCGGAGTTCGCCCAGGGGGTCCTCAAGCACGGTCACTTTCTGGCCGATGTCGTAGCGGTCGGACGGTGTCTTCATGGCCGGTCCCGGCACCTTGGTGCCGTCTTGATGTTCCAGCGTGTAGTTGTAGTCGCGGTTCTTGCGCCCTTGGGCCGGGTCGAGCCATTTCTTCACGACGGTGGCCGTGACCTTCTCCCCGCGCTGCTGCAGCGTGAGATTGTCGCGTGCCATGGTGGCGACGTACACGGACATCAGCGAGGTGACCACGATGAACAAGGCCGCGTACGTGCTGGACTCCTTGGCGCCCAGCTTCCGGATCAGCAGGATGAGCAGCACGCCGTGCACGATCCACAGGGGCACCAACAGGGCAGGACCGAAGTCGTCCGCCAGGAGGAACAGCCCCGCGATCGCCGCGAGCACGTAGCAGCCGATGCCGACCGCGAGCGGGACGGGGTAACGGGTACGCCTCTTCCGCGCCTCATCCTCGGCAGCACCGCTCATGCTTGTTTCGGCGCCCGGCTCCACAACTGTCATCACAAGCGAACCGACTGCCCTGACGCCCCTGCGGACTTAGTGGGTGGGGCGACGTCGGTGTCCGCGCCGTTCTGCTCGTCCTCGGTGAAGCGGAGGCTTCGCAGCACACCGGCCATGACCGGCGCGTAGCACCGTTCCCAGTGAGTGATCTGGGGTGTGGAGAAGGCGATCAGGCACATGCGCTGTCCGGCTCCGCCCTCGGAGGCGACAGGGATCATCGCGTGGAACTCGGCGGTGAGTACCTCGATCTGCTCACCGGTCGGCGAGAACGTGGGAGGAAGGACATGGCTCTGGCCACCGGTGAAGACTGCGGCTTTGCCGCACGGGGCGTCGATCACCGTTCCGGTCCAGCCTTCCCCCCGCGATGTCAGGACGCCGCGCAGAGTCCCTCGGGCTGCCGTGGCGGCGTCGTCGCCGTAGGCATAGTCCACGACCGCGACAGCGAGCGAGCCCAAGGAGAGCTCGCCCTCGAAGGAGTGCAGGCAGTTGGCGGCATACACCACCCCGCTGTCGTCGAGGAAACGCGATATCCGCTGCAGTGCCCGCGCCATCTCCGTCAGCCGCTGCTCGTCCGTCGCGGCTGTCAGGGATCCGTATGCGCTTCGGGCGTTCACCTCGGCCCAAGCCGCGTCGAAGTCCATGCCCAGCGGCACTTCCTCGAACTCGGCGGGTACGGAGAAATCGATCCGCATCATTGTCCGTCCCCGGTACCAGGGTGCCGGTCGGAGGGGCCGGGCAGTGGTGGCGGTGGCGGGGGCCCGACCTGGCCGATCCGCTGCTGGTCGTAGAGATCCACCAGCCGTCGGTTCTTCTCGTACCAGCGCTTCATCCATCGAGGGATCAACACCGCGGTCACGGCCAACGGGACGGCGAACACCACCAGCACAGCGAGCGCGGCGCCCGGCCGGTCCCGCAGCACTCCTGCGATGATGAAGCACCCGAGACTGAGCAGTGCGACGACGAGGGCAAAACGTTTTGCCCCGTTGGCTTCGTAGGCGGTCACACCCCGGCGCGCCGCCGTCATCTCTTCAGCCGTGACGGGCCTGGTCGTGCCTGGCTGTGCGCCGGGAGCGTTCCACGTCGGCAGGAGTGGGCCTCCCGCGCGCAGGCGGTCCTGGGTCTGCTGGGCACGTTGTCGGGCTGTCGGGGAATCGTTCCGGACGAGGACCAGGCGGATGGTGCTCTTGCTCGGCATCTCGGTTGTCTGGAGGTCGTAGCCGAACTCGAAGCCGATCGCCGTGATCTTGTTGGATTGGCTGCCTTCGAAGCCGCCGAGGAGGAACTCGACGTGGCCTCGCCCGTCGAATCGGGACAGTATTTCCGGGTCTTTCATCGTGCGGCTCATTTCCCCTGTCTGGCTGCTCTGTCCTTGTCGCTGCCGGTCTTCCAGGCGTTCTCGAATGCCACGAGCAGATCGCCGCCCGGCAGAGCTGCCTCGATGGCCTGCCGGTCGTCCTTGGGAGCGAAGTATCCCAGTGCGGTCGGATCGGCGATGAAGGCGGCGACCGTGTCCACCAGGCCGAAGTTGGCAGCCGCGTCCGCCGCGCGGCTGGCTGCGACGACCCGCGAGATGCCCTTGAACGCGCCACCGAACGGCAGCACGCCGAGGGCGTCCTCGGCCAGCGTCCGGTTGGAGACCACGGAGTCGCCGCCGACAACTCGTGCGGTGGCGTGCAATCCCAGTGCGCCGAGTGCGAAGGCACCTGACGTGACCCCGAGGGCGGCGGCCGCGGCCGCGAACTCGGGGGCCAGCGGGCCGGTGACCGGGGCGACGAGAAGGATGGCGAGCGATATCGCGCCCAGAACTGCGCTCACGGTCGCGAGGACGTCACCGAGAGCCGCGATGGAGTTGGCGTGTTCCGCGAGCCACTTGACGGCGTCGGCCACGGCCGCGTCCACGGTCCGGGCGACGATCTCGTCGAGCCCGTTCATCGCCTTGCCGATATCGAGGAGAGCATCGCCCAGTCTGTGGAGGGCGCCGGGCTCGTTCGGCGCGATGTTCATCGCCTTGTCGAGACGTCTTGCGACGGCCCGGCCGTCCACGTCGTAGTCGTCGGCCAGTTTGCGCGCCTCGGCGCGTATCCGGTCGAGATCCGACTCGGCCGTGGTCGCCGCCAACTCCGCCGCGGATCTGTCCTTCTCGGTCTTCTCCCACTTGCGCGCCTCGGTGTCGTCCTTCGGCGGCAGGTCGAGCAGCGGCTTGGGCGGCAGTCCGGCGAGCTTCTCTTTCGCGGCGTGCAGCGCGTCCTGGGCGTCCTGTGCCCGCGTCTCCAGCACCTCTGCCTTGCGCTGCCACCCCGGCATCGCGTCGGCCCAGTCGTCCAGCGCCGTGGCGGCCTTGCTGAACGATCGTTTCGCCCTGTCGACCTTGGGCAGGAAGTCGTCGTCGAACTGCGCCCGGAACGCATCGGCGTGGCGACCCTTCCAGTCCCCCTCGCCTGTGCCGCGCAGGACGTCGGATATCTCGGTCAGCGCCTTGGCGGTGCGCTGCACGATGCGCACCACATGCTTGGCGGTGTCGGGTTCACCCGGGCAGGGGACGAACCCCACCGCGGGGAACCGGTCTTTCAGCGGTGAGGTCTGCGTCGGAGAAGTCCACGAGAACAGGTCGCTCATGCGTGCTTCTCCCGTGACTTCCGCAGCTCGTCGTCCAGCTTGTCGTCGAGTTGCTCGAAAGCCCGCTTCATCTTGTCGAGTTCTTTGACCGCCGCACCGGAGAACTTCTTGATCTGCTTGATCCCGTACGACCACTCGTCACCGAAGTCGTTCATGCGCGCGGCCAGCATGCTCACGCCCATGGACTCGCCGTCCACCTCGTCCATCTCCTTGCCTGGACCCTCCATGAGCTCGCCGATGTGCTTGATGTCCCGGCGGACCCGATCAAGCACATCGAAGTCGATGCGAATGTCACTCATTGTTCCCCCGTGCGATCGTCTAGCGGTTGACGGACTGGATCTCCTGGACGTTCATGTCCTGGGTGGTCTCGAACGTGCCGTCCGGCAGGTCCCCCGCCGCGCCGCCGCTGCCCTGCCAGGAGATCCGCCAGGTGATGGACGCGCTCAGCCGGTACGGCTTCCCGTCCGTGGCACGCAGGTAGGTGATGCCGCACGGCGGGGTCCTGCCGGCGTCGCCCTTGGTGTACGGGGTGCCGATGGAGCCGTCGTCGTTGATCGCGCAGTCACCGGAGGCGGGGTAGGTCTGGGCGTCGCCCGTGCCCGGGTTCAATTGGAGGGCGATCGGCTTCGCCGTCGTCTCCGCCCACACTCCCGCGGCTGCCAGCTCGGCGCGGACCTTGACCTCCTTGAAGGTGCCCTTGTCCAGCCATACCCAAGTCGGCACGTTGACCGTGGACCTGGTGGCCGGCTTCGCCTCGATCTCCGTCTCCGGAACCTTGATCTTGTTGTAGGCGTAGGCGGCGAGGATGTCAGGGGTGGGGGCGTGCTTGTTGGCGGGGAGCGTCCTGGCGTTCTGCCAGAACAGGGTGTCCTCGCAGTCGTACGACTCCGGGTCGTTCGCCCTGTCCTGATTGATCACCCCGCGCCAGAACATGCCGTCCTTGCCGAGGTTGTAGTTCTCGTAGCCGTCCCCGCTGCCGTTCTCCGCCTTGCCCTTCTCGTAGTGGTCCACCATCAGGTCCTCGCCCCAACTCAGCGTGGGCGTGACGGGCACCAGGTCCGTGTTGGGGTTCTTCTTGAGGCGGGCCACCGCCGCCTTGAGTGCCTGCGGCGTGGCCACCGGTTCGTACCAGCACGCCGGGGGCTTCCAGTTGGGGTCCACGGGAGCGAGGGCCTTGGGCGAGGTGCCTGAGGCGCCGCCGCTGACCTGCGTGACCTTGATCTGGGTGGCGGTGGCTTTGGCATTCAGCGTGTTGCCGGATGCGCCGCCGGAAGGTGTCGAGGAAGGGGGCTTGTTGTCCTGATCTCCGATGGCGCCGTAAGCCGCTGTGGAGGAGAGGACCACCGCGTAGACCGACGTGGCCAACAGTGTGCACGTCTTCGCTGCGAAGCTCATCAGCCGCAGGCTCCCGGAACCACCGTCGAGGACGTGGTCTTCCAGACGCCTTGGGGGTTCTTGTCCAGTCGGTTGCGGTACTGGATCACGTTCTCGGGCTTGTCGGCGGTGGTGGTGATCTTCGCGGTCCTGCGGTTCTTCGTGGACGCCTTGCGTTCGTCGACGCAGTAGAAGAGCACGCCCGAGCCGGTGTCGTTGATGTGGACCTGGGGGTCGAAGGCTCTGACACTGCCGATCAGACTCTCGTCGTCGTCGACGAACTGCTTGATCCACTTGTGGGCTGTGGCCAAGGTGGCATCCGAGTTGTAGAACGCCACGGCGTCGGAATTCAGATCCGCCTCGATGACCGCGGCGTACTCCGACCTCAGTTCCTCCCGGCCGTCGTTCAGGATCGCCTGGAGCTTCGGATCACTGTTCGTCCAGCCTTCGAAGTTCGCCTGGAACTCCTTCGAGAGTGTGATCTTCGGCCGCCCGGCGACGTCCTGCCCCGCCGGAGCGGAAGCGCTCGCGCTCGCTGATGCCTTCTCTTCGCCGGCATCCGCGCCCTTGATCTTGTCCGAGGACGAGTCGTCGCCCCCTCCCGAGCCGCAGGCGGTCAGCAGCAGGGCCGTGGATGCGGTGAGCGCGACTACGACGAGCCGGGCAGGGCGGTTCACTTGGGACTCCTGTTGAGGTGGGGGTTGCGCAAGTAAACCAACGCTATCCGTGGGACATGTGCCGACACCAGTTGATATCCCGTCAGGAAGGGGCAACTGGCGGTTGGCATAGGGCGGTTTGGCCGCCACTGCCCACGCGTCCTGTGCCTGGTTGCCGCGCTTCGGGTGGCCGACTGCGCTCCCGAGGGTCCGGGTCCCGCGACGGGGGCATCGGGGTCGTCGTCGCGGACCTACCCGATAGCAACCAGGACGGTGACGCGCGCGTCGGGGTCTCTGATGGCTTCACCGCTCTCGTCCCGGTACGGGACAGTGAAGGTGGTGGACAGCAAGGTGGTGGACGGCGCTGTGCTCGTGCTTCCAGCGGGCGACTGGTCCCCGTTCGTATCAGCGGTCAAGGATGGGCGGCCGCCGTCCGAGGCGCACCCTGGCTGCCTTCGCGAGCAGGTGATCGCGGGAGGTTGTCTTGTGGCATTTGGAATGCCATTCTCTTGTCATGGCTGACGACAGTGATCTCGCCCCTGGTGGCGGCCCCAGCAGTGGCATCTCCGTCACGCTCAGTGCTGGAACGCTTCGGGCGATCCGTGAACGGGTCGGTAAGCGGGGCGTCTCCGCGTACCTGGAGAGGGCCGCCCAGCGCCAGATCGAGCGTGACAACCTGGATGAGCTCATCGCCGACTTCGACAAGGTTCACGGTCCGGCCGACCCGCAAGCCGTGGCGGCGAAGCGGGCCAAGCTCACTGGTGGCACGGCCACGAACGGGGCCGCTGCGTGAGTGGTGCCCTGGTCCTGGACAGCGAAGGTCTGGCGAAAGCCGTACAGCGGGACCGGGAGGTTCACGAGTGGCTGACGGCGGCACGGGAGGCGGACCTTCCCGTGGTCACGTCGGCCGCGGTGCTGGTCGAGGTGGTTCACCCGAGGATCAATGACGCCGCACTGAAGTGGACACTGTCCCGGCTCCGCGTCGAGCCGGTTACCCAAGCGCTCGCCCAGTCAGCCACCGCTCTGCTGCGGAACGCGGGGCTGCACGGCCACAAGTACGCCATCGACGCCATGCTGTGCGCGACCGCGCTGGCACACCCGGGGCCCGTGACGATCCTGACCTCCGACGTGGAGGATGTCGCGAAGCTCACCGCTGAGCATCCTCGGGTGGTGACCGAAAAGGTCTGAACCGAGCGGCTGGGGTCCCTGATCGGTCGCCGGGCCGGGCACGCCGTTCGCGTGTCCCGAACGCGCCGTGTACGCACCTCGGGCCGCAGGTGCGGTGGCTGTCACACCTGACGGGGCCCCGGCCCGGGCCTTCGCGATCCGCGCCGATTGGCTTGAGGCCTACTCGACATCGCCGGTCGTGGCCTCGGATCCATCCGGTTTCGCAGACTGCGTCGTGTCGGTGATCTCGCTCTTCCTGTCCGCCTCGACGGGGGCGGGGTGACGCCGTCGAAGCTCGTCGCGTTCGACGTCCGGGATCGTCATCGACTCGGCGAGCACGGCGGCGAGCGCGTCCACTTGAGTGTTGTCGATGTCGGTGTGGAAGAGCCACCGGATGTTCTCGTCGCGCGTGATGAGGTCGATCGCCAAGCGCGTGCTCTTGTCCGGTGTGGTCGCCGCTCGGACGTATCGCACCTGGTCGATCGGGATGTCTTGAAAGATCTCGCCTTGCTCGAGGAATGCGTTCGTCTTGGCCATGATGATGCGGCGATCCGTGACGGCGACCAGTGTTTTTGCCGCAGCCTTGTCCATCGCTGCCGCCAACATCTCCTTCGCTCCGCCGAGAATCGCAGAAATGGGATCGAGGCCATCGAGCTGATCGGGGAAGGCGAGGACACGTAGGGCCTCACCGCCCTGGAGGAACCATCGCAGGATGCGAAGGTACGGCTCGAGACCCAGCGATGTGGGTGCGCAGACGACGCCCGGAGCCTCGAGCGGAAGGGCCGGCGGATGGAGAGCATCGGCAAGAGGCTCGATCGCCTCCAGAAGGCGGGCGGAGATTCCGCGGGCTGCCTTCACGTCCTTCCGCTTCCCCAGCAGGGGCCATACGTCGGGTCCGGGGAGCTCGGCGATGATCCGCAGTTCCCGCGTCAGCGCGTCGACGAGGCTCGTCGTTTCGGCCAGAGCGGCGTCGAGCTCCGTGCGGGTGTCGCGTGCGATGGAGTCGACGAGCCGGGCCTCGCCCGCGTCCTCGGGGCCGGCGGCTCTCGCCCGCGCGGCGTGGAGCGCCTGATATCCGGTCCATGCCTTGACGGAGGACAGGAGGGCGTTCGCGTCGAAGAGGATCGCCTCGGCGCTCGTCTCGAGATACTCGCGGCGGGCCTGTCCGGCGAGCTGATGGATCTGCCGGATGTGATTGCCGACGTTCAGTCGGTACAGGTCACGCTGCGTACGCAAGTCCGCTTTCTTGCCCGCGACGGTGTCCCACAGGGACGTCGGGACCGATCCGACCTCCCGCGCCTGGACGACTACGTGATCGACGGTGGCGACGAGCGCCGTCAGCTCGGCCCACTGTCCGTGGCGGAGAGTCGCGAGTACCTGGCTGGTCAGCGCGATGTTGGTTCTGACAAGGCCCTCGACCTCGGTCAGTTGCATCTGAAGGGCGACCATGGCCAGCGCCGGTCCGATCGAGGCCGAGTTCCGCGCCGCGCTCACCGCATTCACGGGGATGAAACGGGACTGAGCGATGATGCGGCCCCGAAGCATCACTGTTCCGAGGTTCGCGCCGTCCTTGACCGCGAGTGTTGCGCCGGCCTTCAGGAGGGCCTGTGTCGCGCTGCTGATCCTGTAGAGCCCCTGTGCGCTGGCGAATGCGGTTCCGAGGTTGCCGACGACGGTCGCCGTGTTTCCGATCGAGGCGAGGACCGTGGAGATCTGCTTGCGGTCGGCGGCCGACACGAACCCGAAGTCGAGCAGATCGGGCTCGAGTTCCGCCGGGACCTCACCGAAGACCATGGCGATCCCTGGGAGCACCTCCGCTATGACCGTCGATACGGTCGCGGAGTCGTTGTCCGGGTCGAGTGTCGGATCGTCCGCACCAGGTGAGTCGGCGGTACTGCTCTGGCCGTTCTCCTCAGGCTCGGCGATCTCCATCGAGTCCGAAGGGTCCTGCATGCGATCTCCTACCCAAGGGGGGCGCGCAACGGCCAGGCGTCGTCGGCGTTCACTGCCGGAGCCTACAGTTCAACCCCCTGCGGTTAGGCCCGAATCCGCCCGGTGCATGCAGGTTGTCGTTCGGTGAGGTCGCCTTCGGCGGTCAGGGCCTTGGGGTTCGGTTCCGCTGATTCCACGCCCCGGCTGCACTGGGTGAATTACGCTGTGTAGTCCGATCGTTACGAGAGTGAGCCTTGCCTGGGTGTGGGCGGCTGGGCTGTGGGCGGGGTCGTGCGTACCCGTCGCGCGGTGGTGGTTCCACGCACGTTGCACATCGGTCATGCGAACGTCCCGGAGGGAGCGGTATGCCGCAGCGTCGCGTCATCACCGGCCGTAGCCAGGAGCCACGCCAGCGCTTCGCCGAGGAGTTGCGGACGTTACGGGCCGGGAGCGGGACGAGTCTGCGGGCGCTCGGCGAACGGCTGGGCTGGGACTGGTCGTTGTTCGGCAAGATGGAGAAGGGCGAGACACTCGGCAGCCCGGAGGTCGTCCAGGCGCTGGACCAGCACTACGGGACGCCGGGACTGCTGCTGGCGTTGTGGGAACTGGCCGCCGGGGACCATACGCAGTTCCGCGAGCGGTACCGGCGGTACATGGCGCTGGAGGCGGAGGCGGTGAGCCTTTGGCACTTCGCGGTGAGCGTGTTGCCGGGGTTGTTGCAGACGCCGGGGTACGCACGGGAGGTGTTGGCGGCGGGCGGGCTCAAGGGGAAGGAACTTGAGCAGCAGGTCGAGGCTCGGGTGGGACGGCGGGAGTTGTTGGAGGGGGAGGATGCGCCACCGTTCCGGACGATTCTGTCGGAGGCGGTGCTGCGGACGCCGTTGCGGGATGTGGGGGAGTGGCGGGGGCAGTTGGAGCACCTGAGGGAAGCTGCGGAGCGTCCGAATGTGACGGTCCATGTGCTGCTACAGAGCGCAGGGCTGCACGGTCTTATGAGCGCCGACATGTGGTACCTCCTCCTTCCGGAGGGCAGGACCGTCGCGTATACCGAGAACGGATACCGGGGTGAACTCATTGAGGAATCAGGCCCGGTTGTGAGTTTGCAGAAGACGTACGATGCGGTGCGTGACCTGGCACTCACCCCGGCTGAGTCGCGCAAGTTCATCCTGCGGATGTTGGAGGAAGCAACGTGCGATCCATCGACCTGACTGCCGCTTCCTGGCGCAAGAGCAGCTACAGCAACCAGGACGGTGGGGCGTGCCTCGAGGTCTCTGACGACTTCGCAACTGTCGTCCCGGTAAGGGACAGCAAGGTTCTGCACGGCCCGGCGCTTGTGTTCCCGGCTGGCGGTTGGGCCTCCTTCGTCTCCGCAATCAGGGGCGGGCAGTTGGGCGACTGAACTGGCACGGCAACGGCGTCGCGATCGGTTCGGGTCGCGGGGCCGTTTCACAGACCAAGGGCGCCCGGAGACGATTGCGGCTGTTGCACTACTCGGCGATACGGGCCCGGACCAGGAGCGTGCCAAGTTTGCCTGCCTCGGGCGCTTCGAGTACCGAAGCCTGGATGTCGGTGAAGCCGTGCCGCTTGAGCAGGTCGGTCCAGACCTCGGGGGTGTACTGCCAACGAAGAACGGTGAGTTCGCGTTCGCGGCCTTCAAGCCACTTACCCCGCATCGGTTGCGGGCCGTAGGCCCCGGGGACGGGTTCGGCCTGGCTGAACGCGAGGACGCCGCCCGGCGCCAGTCGCTTGGCCACCAGCGGAAACACCTGCTCGGGGTCGGTGAACCACACTGCGCCCCACACCGAGTAGACGGCGTCGAACAACTCGGCGCCCGAAGCGAGGTAGTCGCACGCGTCCGCGTGGACGAAGTCGAGCCCCGGAACGCCGTTCCACCATCTTCGGGCACGCTCCACCTGGACGGGGGATAGGTCGACGCCGGTCACTTGTACGCCTTGGAGGGCAAGGTACACGGCTTCCTTGCCCTCCGCGGGGCCGAGGTCCAGGGCGCGGCGCGGCTCACCGAGCAGTTCGGCACCCGGGCCGTGGTCGGGGTACTGGGTCCATTCGAAGCGGTCCACGACGGGGGCGGGCTGGTCGCCTTCTCCGCGGTGCGGCATGTAGGTGTCCCAGTATTCGGCCGGAGTGTGGGGCAAGTGGGACACGTAGCTCCTCCGGAGAACGGTGAGACCAGTGGAGCTGGACACCGTACCCGTGAAGCCCTGCGTCCGGATGGGATCGACACAGCGTCGTCGTAGCCTGCGCGGATGAGTACCCGGGGACGCTCGCGGCGTCCCTGGGCCTGATCGTTTCCCGGCGTGTCAGTGGCAGTTCTCGCCCGGTCGGCACGGGCCGCACTTGGCGTAGTCGGCCTCCCACAACTTCCAGTCGACCTCGAAGCCGTTGCCCGCGATGATCTGCGCGGTGCGCTCCACCGAGCCGTCGTACTTGAACTCGATCTCGGGGATGTGCTCCAGGAACTTCCCGTCGAAGTGCTGATGGCAGAAGTCCCTGTAGTTCTTGGTGTCCAGGATGAAGACGTGGACCGCGATGTCGACGGTACGGCCGCAGCACATCTCCAGGCCCTGGCCCCATTTTTCGATGGCCGTGATCAGGTAGGAGACGGCTGCACTGAACAGCCGGGTCGCCATCACCTCGTCGAAGGGGTAGTCACGCATGAGGAGGTGGATCTCGCGTTCCCAGACCTCAGGCGTCACGAAGTCACGTGGGTCACGGACCTTGGTGTCGACTGCTGTCGCCATGCTGTCCTCCAGGATTTCTCAGCCCTGCTCCACTGCGGGGCTCTCGGGCCCAGAGAACAGCTCCACGAACTCTCCTGACGTTCGGTTATCGAGCAGTGCAAGCCGTTTGCATATCCTGCACACGCCATATGCGCACCGCTGGAAACCCCATACCGTGGGTAGGCAGTCCTGCCGGTCGCTGGCGGGTGGGAGGCCAGATGAGTGCCGATCAGCTCTGGAAGTCAGGCACGGTACGTGCCTTGGTAGCGAGCTTCGATCCAGGTGGCCTCATCAGGATGGGCCGGCAGCGACGCGGATGGCGACAGGCGGATCTCGGGGAACGCATCGGTTGTTCCGCCTCCACGGTCTCCCGTTTGGAGCAGCACGGCAGGCACGCCGACCTGGACCTGATCAGGCACGCTGCCAAGGAGGTGGGCGTGCCGACGAACGTCTTGGCTGCGTCGCTCGGGCTAACCGGCGAGCAGGCCACTAGAGTTGCGCCGGAACGGCCACGCTGTGCCGAGGAGGACCCGATGCGCCGCCGTACGCTGCTTGCTGCCGCCGGCCTGGCCGCTCCGGCTTCGCTGCTGATGGGCTTGGACGACGCGCTCGCGAGCATGCCCGAACCGACCGGGTCCCCGGCTTCGTTCGACTCCCGTCTGATCGCCGCCCGGGGCTACTTCGACGCCGGCCAGAACGCTCAGTTGCTGAAGGTGCTGCCCGGCCTGCTCGCGGACGCCCACCATGCCGCACGGGGGCGCGAGGAGATCTCGTTCGCCCGTCTGTCGGCGGCCTACAGCCTGGCCGCGCAGGTATTGACCAAGATCGGACGGTACGACCAATCTCGGCTGACCGCGGATCGGGCCACTGTGTTCGCGGACCTGTCCGGCTCCCCCCTCGTTGCGGCTGCGGCAGCCCGGGAGCTGAGTATCGTGCTGCGCCACCAGGAACAGCCTGCGGCAGCTCAGCGTCACATTCAGGACGCGCTCTCACGGGTCGAAGCCACCGGTCTGAAGAACGGTGCTCAAGCATCCGCGTACAGCCAGATGTTGTGCACGACCTCCTACACCTCGGCACGCAGGGGAGACCGGGATCAGGCCCTCGCCATGATCCGTGAGGCGAAGCGAGCCGCCCGCGATCTCCCGGAGGAAGCGCCTGAGGGACGCCTGTTCCCCATCACCCCGGCCGCTGTCGACCTGTACGCCGTCGGAGTCCACTGGGCGCTTGGTGATGCGGGGGCAGCTCTGGAGGCCGGCCGTGGGTTGCACGCGGGTCAGTTCAAGACTGCCGAGCGCAAGGGGCGAATGCACACCGACCTCGCTCGGTCCTGGTGGCAGTGGGGCAAGCCCGAGCAGACCGCCGCGGAACTGCTCTCCGCCGCGCGGGTCTCTCCCGGCGAGGTACGCGACCGGCCCGCAATCCGGAAGATCGTCGAAGACCTGCGCTCCCGCCATGCCCAGGTTGTGGGAGTCCGGGAGTTGGTCGTGGCTGCGGGAATGCAGTCCTGAGCTCCAACGACTGAGGGGTATTCCGCGATCTGTGATCACGGAACACCCCTTTGGCGTCTTACTTCTTGGTGGTACGGCGTCCTCTGGTCGCGGCGGCCGGGCGCCAGGCGCGCAGGTCGTCGTCGGTGAGGCCGTGCTTGCCCTGTTCCATCTGGCGGTCGCCCTCGAAGAACTTGGCGGGGGTCGGGGCGAAGAGCGGATCGGACTCGTTGTGCCACTGGTTCAGCCACGGCTGGAGTTCCAGCAGCCCGGCGAGCAGCGGGGTGACCTCTTCAGCGATCAAGCCTTCGTGGGTGGCGATGTACGTGTCGAGCGCGATCGCCTGCTCACGGTGGTCCCAGCCGGCCCAGCCGTACAGGTCGGGGGTGGCCACGTTGGCCCGCGCGTACGAGATGAACCGCTCCTTCGGCACGTCCAGCTTGCCGCGTGCCCGCCAGTAGGAGGGGCGAAGGAAGTCGGCCGAGGTGTACTTCGGCGGCACGGGGATGCTGTCCCGGATCTTCCGCTTGGCCGGCTCGTCCGGGGCCGCGTCCTCCTCCCGCTGGAGATCCCAGACGTGCTCCCAGTCCGCGCGCTTCTTGAGGGCGGCGGGCTTGTAGCGCAGGGCGGAGAGGAAGGGCACGTGCTCGTCGGTCATCAACTCGGAGACGACGGCGGGCAGTTCCTTGTGGGGTGCGTAGATCTTGGCGACGGAGACGATGTCCTCGTCACGGGAGAGGTTGTCGGTGAGACGGGAGAGCGTGATGAGGGCAGGCATCCCGTTCTCATCGAACCAGTGCGCACGGCGCTCGATGCGGTCGAGCAACCAGCCCCGCAGAGCCTTCTCCTGGAGTGCATCCCATCCTTCGGTAGCCCATCGCCGCTTGTACTCGGGCCGCTCGATCATGCCGATGGCTCGGGACGACTCGATGGCGTCGATGCGCTCCTGGACAACTTCGCGGTAGGCAGCGGGCCAGTGGGAGGGAATCTCGGTGATGGGCGTGGACCCGTGCCGCTTGAACCACTCGTCACTGGCCTCACCTGCGGCGACCCGGCGAGCAAGCAAGATTTCGAAAGCCCGCTCACCGAGGGCCAGTTCCGGGATGTCAAGGGAGTCAGGATCGTCGGAGACGCGTAGATCTTCGGGGTGCAGGTTGTAGAGCGAGTAGACCTGCCAGTCCAACTCTTCCTGGAGGGCGATCATGCGGGAGCGGGTGGAGTGCCAAGTGGCAGAAGCTTGGCGAAGTGATGCGGAAGTGGGAGGGGTGTCGGTCGATTCGGTGTAGGGGTCAGAAGCGGTTAGTTCTCGGGCGAGGGTGTCCAGCGCAATAGCGTGCACCGTAGGGTGGGCAACGGGGAGAGGGAAATCGCCAAGACTTGTGCCGGTGAACTCGTAGCGCTCCTCCCACGCTTCGCTCTGAATGCCACGTCCGAGGCCGCTCCCCCCTTTCCCCTGACTGACTTGCTTGAGCCAGAAACAGGCCGTGGAGCTGTTGAGTACGCCCAGCAGCTGTAGGTGTTCGGTCTCGGTTGCCTCATGCCGCAGCTTGATAATCGGGGCCGACTGCTTGAAGGCTTTCCCGCTTCTGTCCAGAATGAAATGGTTATGCGTGGCCACGAAAGCGAATGTAATCGTCCAATCGTGAGCTCCGCGGCTGGGTGTGATCTGATGCCACTCATGCCATCTGCGGCCGTCTGAGAAATAGGTGCCTTTCGAGAAGGTGGCGCGATTTCCCATTATCGTACGACCGGGCCAGAGCCACCTGTGTGCGCCGGACGCTTCAGGGAGCTGGCGCAATTTGAGTTCTGCCGTGTACGGATAGAAGCTGTACGTACCATCCGTGTGCGTCCAGTCGCGTAGTTCTTCCCCGAGAACTAGCTCTTTGCCCAATTCGAGTTCAGCGCCGCGGCGGACCCAAGCTGGCCGTGTTGTAAGCATGATGTCATCGGCATTCGTCATGCCGAAGACTCCCAGTCTGCTGGTGATCGTCGAGAGTGTCGACTGATGGGAAGACCCGAGCTGCTCGACCATTTCGAGTCCGCCGTCGGCCAGAACCCACGGCTGCTTGCCAAAATAGTGTTCTCGTGCCAAATCGTCAACGGAAACCCACTGGCTCACTGACCCTGGAGCGTCGATCTGGGCGACAATTGCACGCCAGACCAGCCCTTCTTCGGCCCTTTCGGGCACGCTAGGTTCCCCTTGGACGCTCCGAACGGTGCGCACTGTTTCAGATCGATGGCTGCCGCTTCGTCGCCTGCCCGTGAGGATAACGGTAGGTGTCCCGTGCTCGGGGATATAGGCGCCCGAGGTGTCGATGACTTCAGTCAGCTCCGCCTCGTGACCGAAGTACGCCTCGATCAGCCGTGTACCGAATTCTCGCTTCATGAACGAGTTTGCTGTAATCTGGCCGACCATTCCGTACCCGGCCCCGCTCGCACTATCTCCCACTGTAGCCAGCTCGAAAAATCGCTGAGCAAACGGCACCGACAGGGCATACTTCCCCGCGCAAGCGTCGTACAATCCCCGGTAAAGCTCGTTAAGCTTCTTATCCTTCACCGTGATATAAGGCGGATTCCCCACCACCACGTGATACCGCCCCGGCCGCAAAATCTCCGGGTGCTCATGCACATCCTCAGTCTCGTACTTGAAGTCGGCCAGCTCATCAGCCCCCTCCTCCTCCAAGTCGTCAAACAGGTTCCCCTGCTTGTGCCGGTGCTTGATGAGGGAGTCGCCCACCGCCAGATGGATCGGCCACTCGTACTTCGCCGCCTCCGCGAGCGTGTGGACCCCACTCGCCGCCATTGCCGCCACCAACAACCGGAACCGGGCGATGGCCACCGCGAACGGGTTCAGGTCCACGCCGTGCACCGAGTCCAGCGACTCCCGCACCCGCTCGTGCACGTCCTTCCCCGGACGGCCGTCAGCCCACAGCCGCACCAGCCGCCGGAACGCACCCAGAACGAAGTGCCCCGACCCGCACGTGGGGTCGATCATCTTCAGGCCCTCGTAGCCGAACTCCCGTACCGCCGGGTCCATGGTCCGGTCGAGGATGAACTCCTCCACGAACTCCGGGGTCTGAAGCAGCGCGTACGTCTTGCGCGCCGCCTCGCTCAGGTCCTGGTACAGGTCACCCAGGAACCGCGTGTCCCAGCCCCGCGTACCGTCCCCGTCCTCCTCCAGCGCGTCCGTGAAGTCGTGGACGAGGACACCGGCGTCGTTCCGCCCGCGCCAGAAGTCCACCAACTCCCGTGCGCCGTCGTGCGACAGCGGGATCTGGAACAGCGGGTTGTGGCGGCGGTCGAACAGCAGCCGCCCCGCCTGTCCCGCGCCCAGTTCGTCGAAGGCCTGCTCAAGCCAGCCTCGGTATGTCGGGTCGTCCGACCTGGCGACGTATTCCTCGAAGCGGGCCAGCGCCAGGTCGCGACGGTCGCTCTCCGGTGCCGTCAGGTAGGGCTCCGGGATGAGTTCGTTGTCCTCGCAGAAGCGGACGAAGACCGTGCCGAGCACCCACGCCACCGCGACCTGGGTGACCCGCTCGTCCAGCCAGGAGTTCCAGGTGGCCGCCGTACGGCCGAGCTTGCGCGCGCGGTCGTACTCGGCGCGCAGCTTCTCGCCCTCCGGTACCACCTTGACCTGCTTGCCGAGATCGGTCTCGACCGCCTTGACCTGCTGCTTCAGGTCTTCCAACAGGGCTTTGCGGTCGATCACTCGATGTCTCCCTCGGTACCGTTCACGCTCATGACACTCACGTCCGTCACCCCGGACAGGTAGTCCTTCTTCACCCACGAGTCCGGCAGGTCGATCCATTCGCCCAGGCCGGACTGGTAGGCCACCGCCGTGTGTCCCAGCTTCGGCTCACGCGCCGGGTCCGCCTGCGGCACCAGCAGCCACAGTCCGCGCCCGCCCTGGCGGGCCGCCTCCGCGAGCCGGTCCAGGACGCCCATCCCGTCGTACCGGGCGAACACGGCCACCTCGGTCAGCAGGACCGGGCCCGAACCCGCCCCGGGGGCGAGCAGTTCCCGTATGCGCGGCTCCACCGTGCCCCACGCGGTCCGCGCGTACTCCGTGAACTTCAGCGCGCCCCGCGAACCCGGCTCGGCCACGTCCGCCTTCAGCAGCGTGTCCCAGGTCGGCTTCGTGCCCGGGGGGACCAGGGCGTGCATGGATTCCAGGAAGAGTTCGGTCACGGAGACCGGCTGGGCTCCTATGCGGTGGCCCGCCAGTCTGCGTACCGCCTGGACCGTACGGTCGAGGTGCACGGTCAGGACCCGGTAGCCGTCCCGCCGGGCCGAGGCCAGCAGGCGTTCGTCCGCGCGGATCCCGCCCGCCACCAGCGGGTCGTCGGAGTAGCGCGTCACCGCGCCGGCCTGCGTCGACTGACGCCAGTTCCCGCCCGTCAGATAGGTGGACGCGCTGTCCATCCGCGTCGGCAGATACCGCAGGGTGCTCTCGCCCTCGCGTGTCGACAGGGTCAGGTCGAAGCCCGCCTCGCGCAGTGCCTTGGTCAGAGGGCCGCCGGTCGGCAGTTCGTGCGTGCTCGTGCCGCGGCCGTCCTTGACGACCAGCTCGGGGAAACGGGCCCGTACCCGCTCGTGGACGTCCTCGCCCGTCAGGCCCGGCTGCCGGGCCTCCGGCATGCCCGGGGTCAGCCGTACCAGACCGGCCTGGGTCAGGCGCAGGGCCCGTACGAGGGGCAGGTCGCGCGGGTAGATCTCCAGGCGGGGTGTGGCCGCCGCGTTGACCGACGCGGCAGCGGCCAGTTCGACCAGCCGCCGCTCGTCCCAGTCCACCACCCCGGGCGGCGGGGTCAGCGCGCCCAGTTCGCTCAGCACCGTCGTGGCGGTCGGCAGCGTGTCCAGACGGGTCAGCCGGTCGGCGGTCCTGCCCAGGCGGGTCGCGTAGTCGAGGAGCCCCGGAGCCGTCGGGGTGTCCGGGGCGTCGACCTCACGCACGTCCAGCGCGAGCAGACCCGCGGCCAGTGCCTCCTCCGTCGCCCTGCGGTTGGCCTGGTGCTGGAACTCGGCCTCCTCCGGCTGGAGTTGTTCCACCTCCACGACGGCCCGTACCGCCGCCAGAGCCAGTGCGCGCCGCTGTTCGCGGCCGAGGAGCTGGGTTCCGCGCCGTACGGCGAGGGCGTCGGCGATCTCCACGGCGGGGGCGACCCGGCCGAGGCCCACCAGCAGGCCGACGATCTCGTCCCGCAGCGCCTGGACCGCCGGGTGCTTCTTCCAGCGCTTGCGCTCCTCCTTCAGCATCTGCGGGATACGTCCGGCGGACAGGCCGAGCGCATCGGCCACGTCCTTCTGCTTGGGCCAGACGCCGATGCCGGGCAGTTCGCCGCGCTCGTCCGGCAGGCGCAGCAGCAGCCGGACCATCTCGACCTTGTTGCTGTTGGAGCGGTTGTTGTTCAGCTCCGGGACGAAGAGCGTGGCGAGGAGATCGAGGCTCAACGAGCGCAACGCGGACTCGCTCAGGCCTTCCGCTCCCTCGCCCACGGCCAGGGCCCCGGCGACCGCCGACTCGGCGGCGGTGAGCTGGGCGAGCTCCTCCTTGGCCTCCGCGCGGCCCTTGGGCGTGAGCGGGGAGAGGGGTGCCTCGCGCAGCAGCCTGCCCCACTGGCGCTGTCGGCGCTGCACCTCGGTCCGGGTCTTGGTGCCGAGGCCCGGCGCGTTGAGGAGCTTGCTGCGGCTGTAGTCGAGGAGGCCGCCCACGGTGGTGATGTCGAGGCTGTAGAGGAAGGCCTCCGCGGCCGGGCTGAGACCGGCGCCGGACAGGTGGGTGTCCCGGGTGACCGCCGCCGCCAGGCGGTCACGCTGCTCCTCGGCGGTGACCGGCTCGGCGTCCGCGATCGCCGTCGCCCGCTCGCCCGCCACCGGCTCCTGCGGAGCGGGCTCGGGGTGGCGGGTGCGGTGGCTCGACGGGACCGCCTGCGAGGCGTCCAGGAAGATGCGCTTCCAGGCGTCCCGCATCGGCTTCAGCTCGGGGAACCGCTTCGACGCGTCCCGGTGCAGGGCCTTGCGGAAGAACGCGACGAGACCGTCCCGCACGGCCGGCTCGAAGGCGTCGGCCTGGACGGTCGGGTACGGGAACTCCTTCGCGTCCGTCATCCGGGGCGGCACCGAGCCGTCGCCCCACCGGGGCAGCTCGCGCGAGGCCATCTGGTGCAGGGTGACGGCGACCGCGTACCGCTCGGCGTGCGAGTCGTACGCGGTCCGGGTCAGGGTGCCGATGAAGGGGTCGAGGTAGCCCTCGGTACCGGCTTCGTAGTCCTTTGCCGGGTAGCCCGCGAGGGAGAAGTCGATGAGGACCAGTTCGCGGGTGCGGTTGGGCCGGATACGGATGGCGATGTTGTCCGGCTTGATGTCCCGGTGCCAGACGCTCTCGCCCTCCAGGAAGTCCACGGCACCGAACAGGTAGTCGCCGTACGCCTCCAACTGGTCCATTTTCAGGCGGCCGTGCTCACGGAGCTGGCGCGCGACCGTCTCCTCGCGGCGGCGGGTACGCGTGCCCGTGCCGGAGTCGGCGGCCTCGTCGCCCTGGTCGGTGGCCTCGCGTTCGTCGCCCACGTACTCCAGGGCAAGGGCGGTGCGGGGCCCGATGTGTACGGGCTCCGGCTCGACGAGCCGGATCACCCGGGAGTCGGGGCGCAGCCGGTTCATCACCTCGGCCTCGTGGACCAGGATCTGGCTCCGGGAGTCCGAGAGTGCCACCTTCAGCACGGCCAGCGGCCGGGTCCTGCGCGCTTCCGCCTCGAGGTCGCGGACGAGGAAGGCCCGGCTCGTGGACCCGGTGCCGAGGCGGCGGCGGACTTCCCAGCGCCTGGCGAGCACATCGCCGGCCACCGCGTCCAAGGGATCCTTCTCGGGGTCCTCGGTCGGTTCGAGGTCGGGAGCCGAGACCGGCGCGGTCAGGGTTTCCTCGACGATCTCCAGCATGTCCAGGAACTCGTCCACCGAGGACAGACGCTGTCCGGGTCGGTAGGCGGTGGCCGCCTGGACGAGGAAGTCGATGTCCTCGGAGAGGTCGTCGACCAGCGAGCTGGGGCGCAGTCCCTCGCCCGCCTCAAGGCGCGCCAGCAGCTCGGCCTGACTCGCGGCCGGGGCCTTACCGGTGACCAGGAGATACGTGAGGACGCCGAGGCCGTACACGTCCAGGTAGACCGGGTCGGCCTTGAGGGCGGTCAGCTCCGGGGCGAAGTACGGGTCGGAGGCCTCCGCCAGGTGCATCGCCGACAGGGCCGTCGGCGCGAAGCGGGTCACGCCCGCACCGCTGTCGCCGTCCGTGCCGGAGGCGCGCTGGGTGGCGATCTGCCAGTCGGAGATCTCCAGGCGGGGGGTGAGCCAGGCGGCGTCCTCGCCGACCGTCTGCCCGCGGCGGCCCCGGTTGCGGGGAATGACGTGAACGGCGCGGGCGGCCAGCGCCCGGTGGTGGATGCGGGCGGAGTGCGCGGACCGCATCGTCTCGGCGAGCTGGCGGACCAGCGCCATCCGGCCGAGGATGTCGAGGCTCTTGCCGTACTGGAGCAGGTACTCGTCCAGCCGGAGCGTGCGCGGGTCGTAGTCGAAGATCAGGGCGGGGCCCGCGGTGTGCCCGGAGGGGTAGTACTGCTTGAGCTGGACGACGCCGGGGTGCTTGAACCGCTGCAGTACGGCCGCCTCACGACGGGCCGCGTTCTCCACCGACCGCCGGATCGACGCCTCCGACCCGCGCTCGCTCAGATAGACGCGGACCCGGGCCACCTCGGGCAGCTCGCTGTGGCTCGCCTTGTAGTCGGCCCAGGTCGGGCCGGAGTCGAAGGACTTGCGGTCGAGCTGGTACGGGCCGACCTTGTACTCGGCGTCACTGCGGCGGATGCCGATCCGTTCGAGCGCGGTCTTGATCTCGCGGGAGTCGACGGCCGTGATGCGGCGCCGCTCGTCGCGCGGCGGCTGCTTCAGCATCGCGACCAGCTCGTCGACGGTGTGGACGCCGTTCTGGTCGTGGGCGGGCAGGCGTACGCGCAGACCGTCGTCGGTGAAGCAGACCGCCTCGCCGACCCACACCCGCCTGCCGTTCTGGCCGAGCAGGCCGGCCAGTTCCTTCGCCTTCTTGTTGACGAGGTGGAGGGGGTTGCCGTGGGGGCGGCGGTGGCCGCCCGGGGTGGTCTGGACCCAGGTGCCGTTCTCGCTGGTCACGGAGCCGTGCCAGTCCTTGAGTTCGATCATGTAGACGCCGCCCGGGGCGACGACGAGGAGGTCGACCTCGCGGACGTGACCGGTGTGGGCGGTGAAGGTGAAGTTCGACCACGCCCGCCAGGGATCGGAGTCCGGCAGTTTCTCCCGGATGGCTTCCAGGCCGCGGAATTCATGATCGAACTCGGAGTCGGTGACCGTGGTCCACCGGCCGCCTTGCCGCATGCGCGTCTCCGCCTCTTAGTCCTGTCCCCGGTCGCGGTCCGTCCGTGGCCCTACCTGCGGTTTCCGCCACGTCGCGGACCTGCTGAATCCTAGCTCCGGCCGACGACAGTGGGTAAGCCGTGAGGAAAGCCGCAATCATCGGGCAGGGGCGCACGCAGGGGACCCACGGGGAACGGACGTCGTCAACGCTCCCGCGCGCCCCCGTTTCGGCTGCTTCGGCTGAAGACGTACTGGCCGGGACAGTGGCTTTCCCGATACCCATGACCATGAAGACGTGGGTGGGGAACGGGGGATCCGGTGCTGCTCGGCATGGCGTTACTGGTTATCGGCGGCATCGCGCTGGTGTCGCGGTGCGGGGGGCCGACGACCTTCCACCGGCCGTGTCGCCGCAGGCGCAAGGGGCTGTTCGCGCGCTGCCAGGACCACACCATCACTCTGATCACGATCACCGACCTGGCGGGGCTCACGCTGTTCGGGCTGGCCTGGGGCATGTGGGCGCTCTTCGGCCCGGCCGCCTGATGCGGCGCAGGCGGAGCCAAGGGGGGTGGGCGGCAGTTCCCTGGTGGGGCTGGGGCGCGGGCGCCCTGGCCGGGGTCGGCGGTCTGTGGCATGCGGCCGAGCTGTGGCCGGTGCGAACGGGTGGCATCGCACTGACCGCCGTGGCAGTGGGACTGGGCCTGAAGCCGGGACGGCTGGCCGTGCGGAGATGGATGGACCGCTCGGTGCTTTCCGCGGGGTCCGTGCGGTATTCGCTCGCGCATCTCGACTCACTGGACCCCCGGGCCTTCGAGCTGGCTGTCTGCTCCTTGCTGCGCCGGGACGGGCTGACCGCGCAGCATGTGGGCAGAGCGGGGGACAAGGGAGCCGACGTACTCGTCGTCGACCGGTCACGACGAAGGGTCGTCGTGCAGTGCAAGCGACTGCGCCCGGACCGAAGGGTCGGGGACCAGGACGTGCAGCGGGTCAACGGCACGTACCGCCACGATCACGGTGCCCAGTTCGCGGTGATCGTCACCACCGGCGGCTTCACGGCAGCCGCCCGAGCCAGCGGCCCACGCTATGGGATCCGCCTGGTGGACCGGGCCGCGCTGGAGAGGTGGGCGGACCTGGGTGAGCCGCTGTACAGAATTCTGCGCGTTCCGGACGAGGGCACAAGGCGCGGGCACTATGCGCCGGGATCATGGCGATGGAGACGGCACTGAGATGGTTTCGTATCGGCGGGTCTCGATCCTTCCTGCGCGGAAGGCGAGTTGGCGGCACGAGGGCATGTGCCCGATGAGATCGAGCAATCGCGGTCCAAGTTGTCACGGGCACTTTCAGAACGTCCGCCCCACGTCGACATCCTCGCACTACCCTACGACCGGGGGATCTCGGTGGTCGGCGTGCGTGCTGGCGACTGACACATCGGCACGTCGTACGAGCTCCTCCGACGACCGACTTCTTCACAGTCCGGCGGGAGCCCAACGTGCCGTATACGGCAGAGATCAGCCGCAGCAATCCCACGAGCATCATCTTCCTCGTCGATCAGTCGACCTCCATGAGCGACCCCATCGGCGGTGAGATTCCCCAGCAGAAGGCTGATGTCGTTGCCGACGCCATCAACCGGCTCCTCACCGAGCTCTCGGTCAAGTGCGCCAAAGAGGAAGGTGTACGTGACTACTTCCACGTCGCGGTCGTCGGCTACGGCGCCACCGTCGGATCGGCGTTCGCGGGTTCGCTCGGCGGCCGGGACATCGTTCCCCTGAGCGAGGTGGCGGACAACCCGGCCCGCGTCGACGAGCGAAGCAAGAAGGTGTCCGACGGCGCCGGCGGTCTCGTCGAGACCGTCGTCAACTTCCCGCTGTGGATGGACCCGGTCGCGCACGGCGGAACCCCGATGAACCGCGCCCTTCAGTACGCCGAGGGTCTCGTCGCCGGCTGGACCGAGCGGTACCCGGCCAGTTTCCCGCCGATCGTCATCAACCTGACGGACGGCGAGTCGACCGACGGCGATCCCACCGCGGCCGCCGAGGCCATCACCTCGCACGCCACGGCCGACGGCGCGGCGCTGCTGTTCAATCTGCACGTCTCCGCAGCGGGCGGCACACCCACCGCTTTCCCCGACACCGCCGACGGTCTCCCCGACAGCTACGCCCGCACCCTCTTCTCCATGTCGAGCCCGCTGCCCAGTCACATGCGTTCGTACGCGGCCTCGCAGGGCCAACGGGTCAGCGAGTCCACCCGCGGCTTCGTCTACAACGCCGACATCACCACGGTCGTGCAGTTCCTCGACATCGGCACCCGCGCCACCGAGCTGCGGTGACGGCTCCACCCTCCTGCGTGTATGTCACGCACCTCGTGGCTCCCAAGTACGGGAGCACCGAGGCGGAATGCGAGGACGCCGTCGTCGTGCTGCCCAGCCGCTCCCACGACTACATGCTGCGGGAACCGCTCACCGCCGGCGTCTGTGACGGGGCGACGGAGAGTGCCCTGGCCAAGGACTGGGCCCGGCTGCTGTCCCGCGTGGCGGCCCAACACGCCATGGAACGGCCGGACCTGCTGGACGGCGGCACCGCTTTCGAGGAGTTCGCGGCGTCGGCGGTGTCCCAGTGGGATCCCTGGCTCGTGCAGTACACGCAGTCGCGCATCGCGGAAGGGCGTCCGCTGAAGTGGTACGAGCACACCAAGCTCGCCGAAGGTGCCTACGCAACCCTGCTCACCGTGCGCGTCGACCCGGAGCACGGCCCTGATACGAATGCCGCCTCTGACGCGTCCGAACCGGCATGGCGCTGGCGAGCCGCCGCCCTGGGGGACAGCTGTCTGTTCCATCTGCGCGACGACCGTTTGGTGAAGGCGTTCCCGGTGGGAGCCGCCGACGAGTTCGGCACAGTCCCTGACCTCTTCGGCAGCCGGAACCACGACGTGGCACTGCTGGCCTGCCGTACCCGGTTCATCGAAGGCCGGTGCCGGCCGGGCGACCGGCTGTTCCTGATGACCGACGCACTGGCCGCGTGGTTCCTGTCGGCCCCTGACCAAGACGCCGCGGTCGGCCAGTTGCTGGAGTTCTCCGGGCCCGACGACCTGAGCGGGTTCGTGGACTGGCTGAACGGCCTCCGGGACAGCAAGCAACTGCGCAACGACGATGTGGCCGTCGTGCGGATCGATTTCGAAGGACGGTGAACGTGGGTTCGCCCACCGGCCAGCAGAGGCAGTTCCCCAGCGGTGCCGACTACGCGGAGGCCTTGCAGCACACGCGGTTGTGCTTCGAGCATCCCGAACTCAAGGGCGCACGGCCGGAACTGACCAAGCTCGGCCTGCCCCGCGCCATCTCCGGCGCCTTCGCGAGCGTGTTCTCGCTGACCTCGGCCGCGTCGGGTCGGCGGTACGCGGTCAAATGCTTCACCCGCCACGTCCCTGACCAGGAACGCCGTTACCAGGCCATCAGCAGCAGACTTGGGCAACTGGACGCGGCCGAGCTCTCCCAGCCCTGGAAGCTCGGCTTCGAGTACCTCCCTGACGCGATCGGCGTCGGCCGGGAGCGGTACCCGGTCCTGAAGATGGACTGGATCGACGCTGTCACGCTGTCCTCCTGGCTCGACGACAACCACACCGACCGGTTCGCCGTCGACCGTCTGGCCGACCGGTTCGAGGCGCTGACCCGCGATCTGTCGGAACACGAGATCGCCCATGGTGACCTCCAGCACGGCAACCTGCTCGTCGCGAGCGATGACACTCTGCGCCTGGTCGACTACGACGGCATGTACGTGCCGTCGCTGGCGGGCCTCGGCGGCACCGAGCGCGGCCACCGCAACTACCAGTCGCCCCTGCGCGGAAACGATGACTTCGGGGCGGCGCTCGACCGGTTCTCCGCCTGGGTCATCTTCATGTCGCTGAAGGCGACCGCCGCCGACCCGGCACTGTGGCATCGGCTGCACGAGCCCAGTGGTGAGTTCTTGCTGCTCACCGAGGAAGACTTCAAGAATCCGGGCGGCTCCACCGGGCTCCAGACGCTGCTCGCCCATCCCGACCCGACGGTGAGGGGCCTTGCTGACCAGGTGAGGTCCTTGGCCTTCCAGCCGCTGGACCTGCTTCCCCCGCTTGCCAACGCGATTCCCAAGCAGCGGACCGCTGCGACGACGAGCACATCAGCGTCCGCTCTCCCCACGGCACCTGCTCCGGCCACGGGCGGACTGCCCGGCTGGATGACCGGGCACGTTCCCACGCAGACCTCCCCGTCGTCGTCCGCGCCCTCCACCACTTCACCGGACAGCTTCAGTTACAGGACGCCGTTGGACGTCGTCACGGCCGTGCTCTGGCCGCTGCTGTTGGCCGCGACCGCCTTGATGATTGTCGTCGGATTCCCACAGCCCCTCATCGCAGCCGTGGCGCCAGTCATTGTCGCCGCTGTGGTGACCACCTTCGCTTGGAGCCGCCGCGCGGAGAGGGCTCGGTCACGGGCCGTCCTGGCCGGGCTGACGGACGACTTGGCCAAGCTTGAGGACCCTGCCAAGGCAGCCGAGAAGCTACGCAAGGACAAGGCGAAGTTCGACGCGGCGGAGCTGAAGCGGACCAACGCCTATCCACAGGCTCAGGACAAGCTCAGAGCGCAGTACCACGCCGAGCTCAAGGAGGCCGAGCAGCGCAAGGTCCGTAAGCAGCGCGAGATCGACAAGAAGATCGACGGGCTCGCGGAGGAACTCCGCAGAGCCTTGGGCAAAGCGCTCGCCGACAAGCAGTCCGCGTTCGTCCGAGAGCGGCTCAGCCGGCGACTGATCGCGCAGTCCCCGCCGCACGGCATCGGGCCGACACTTGCCGCCCGTCTCGCCGCGGCGGGCATCCGAACGGCCGCCGATTTCACCGGCTACCGGCCTGTGCAGAACAGCTCGTACAACAGCACCGGGGCCCTGCTCGTGCTGAACGGCGGCCGCACCGTCAACGTGCAGGGGATCGGCGAGGCCAAGGCCATCGCCCTCGAAATCTGGCGTAATGACCTGCACGCGTCGGCCGTCGCCCAGCAGCCGATGGTTCTCAGCCCGGCGGAACGACAGCTGATCGAGCGGGACAGCACCCGCCGCCGGGCTCAACTCGCCGATCAGCGCAAGGCTGTGGAGTCCGGGACCGAGGCCTCACGCGAACAGGCACGGAAGGATTTGGAGGAGGGACAAGAACGGCTCTCCCGGGAGAACACGCTTGCCGGAGACCGAGCCCGGCAACAGCGCCAGGAATTTGGCCGACGCGCGGTCGCACTCCAGCAGAACAGTGTGCTGCACGGCACGTTGAGCGCATCGAGGGAAGCCGCCAAGCTCCGGCACCGTGGGCTGTCGTACACGCGCTACATGCGGTTCCTCTGCACCGGTCGCTGATGTCATGCCCGGCCGCCACACACCGTGGTGCGCAGTGTGGTGAAACGGGATGCCCGGCTCCAAGTTGCCTCTGTCCTTGGTCATTTGGATCGGGTGATGTCCATGGACGCTGATACGACGCGGACTTGGGTGGCTCCGCGGTAACCAGCCTGAGCGGTCGGCCCCGGTGCCGTGGCCAAGGTGTCGGCCAACCCCGTGGCGCTGCCGCCGGGGGGCGTAGCGCCTCTACGACGTCAGGCACCGCACGGCCCGCATCCGGTGCGGATGTGGTGAATGGCAGGTCCCGCTCAAAGCTTTGTCCAAGTGGCGGACGTCCTCCTGCCCGCATGGTCGGGTCTCCTGCGACGGCTCTGTCGAAGCTCGTTCGGGAGGATCTGGTGTCAGAAACAACCCGCAAGAGACGGTGGCTCACGATCTGTGCCATCACCGCTTCCGCCGCCCTCGTCGCGATACCCGCGGGTGCGGCGCCCGGCCGGGGCGGCAGCCCCTTCGGGGCCCGTGCCCTCAAGCAACTCGCCTCCGAGCGAGCGCAGTCGGTGGGCGCTGTCACCCCCAAGGCGACGGCGGACGACGACGGCGGTGACGACGGAAACGAAGCCGACGAGATAGCCGAGGGCGCCGACCAGTACGCCGAGGCCCGCACCTCGCCCGGCGTCGTCGCACCCGGCGCGTACGGTGCCGCCTGGAACAGTCTCGCCAACCTGCCCTCCACCGGCGGGAGCTGGCGGAACGTCACCGATCTGCCGTACAACTCCGACGACGCGCGCTACCGCGACTACGACTCCAACTCCAGTGGCGGTTCGGGGAATGTCACCGGGCGGATGGCCGCGATGGCTGCCGACGGTGTCGGGTATGTCTACGCGGGCAGCGCGGGCGGTGGCGTATGGCGGTCCCGGTCCGGCGGCGGGCACTGGCAGCCCATCAGCGACAAGCTGTCCTCCCAGTCGACCGGCGCGCTGGCGCTGGACGGGTCCGGGCGTCTGTGGCTGGGTACAGGCGAGGCGAACACCAACGCGGACGCGTACCTCGGCAGCGGGGTGTACGTGCTGAGCGACCCGCACCACGGCACGTTCTCCTCCCACGGCAGGGTCGGCGGTGACGAGCTGGAGAGCACCACCATCCACCAACTGCGCTTCGGCGGCCGCAAGGTGTGGGCGGCGACCAGCGAGGGTGTCTGGAGCCATTCCACGAAGACCCTCGGCGGCGCCTGGAAACTGGAGTACGCGCCCAACCCCGACTACCTGCCGGGCGGTTCGCTGGCCAACGACGCCTCGGCCCCGTACAAGAACATCACCAACGACATCGCGATCGACCCGAAGAACCCCGCCAAGGTGGTCCTCGCGGTCGGCTGGCGCAGCGGTGACGACTACAACGGCTTCTACGCCAAGGGCCCGGACGGCACCTGGACGCGGATCACCAGTGGCCTGGGCGACCTGCCGGCCGACCCGGACAACGTCGGCGACGTCACCTTCGCCCGCTCCGCCGACGGCTCCCGCTACTACGCCATCGACCAGTCGCCTGAGCAGCTCAACACCAACCCGGACAGCGGTCTGGAGGGCATCTACGTCTCCAAGTCCGGTTCTCCCACCGGCCCCTGGACGAAGGTCGCCGACTACCAGCAGCTGGCGGCCGACGGGTCGGCGCTGACCTCCAGCGGATACATGCCGGGCGTGCAGGCCTGGTACAACCAGTTCCTGACGGTCGATCCGGCGAACGCGGAGCATGTGTACGCGGGGCTCGAAGAGGTCTACGAGACCAAGGACGGCGGGAGCAACTGGTCGACCGTCGGCCCGTACTGGAACTTCGGCTTCTCCTGCTGGAGCATCGACCCGGCCAAGCAGACCGGCGACTGCGACCAGACCACCCACTCCGACCAGCACGGCGTCGCCATCGGCGGTTATCACGGCAAGAGTTACGTGTACGTCGGCAACGACGGCGGCGCCTACAAGCGCCCGGTCAGCGGTTCCCAGGACTCCTCGGGCCACGCCACCGACTGGACCTCCCTCAACGACGGCACCATCGACACCCTCCAGTACTACTCGGTGGGCATCGGCAAGGACCGTACGTACGGCGGAGTCTCCGTCACCGGCGGCCTACAGGACAACGGCCAGTCGATTCTGCGCAGCAACGACAAGGTGATGGGCTCCAACTTCGGCGGTGACGGCGGTGACACGCTCACCGACCCGGCCAACGGCTGTGACATCGCCGAGGAATACGTCTACCTCTCCGTCCAGGTCACCCAGAACTGCGCCGTCAACGACGGTAGTTGGGTGACCGACCCCAGCAAGGTCACGTCGTACAACGTCGCCCCGGCCGACAACGCCACGAGCGAGGCCCGCTTCATCGCCCCGCTCGCGACGGACATGAAGAACAGCTCGACATGGATCGCTGGCGGCCGTCACGTCTGGGTGCAGACACACGGCTATGCCATCCGCAGCGGCGACGAGTGGACGAGCGTCCACGACTTCGGTACCGGGCGCACCGCGACCGCCGTCGCCGCGTCCGGCGGCAAGGTGTACGCCGCGTGGTGCGGCCCGTGCAACAACCAGGGCTTCGCGCGCGGCATCTCCGTCGGCAACGCGGACGGCACCGGCTGGCACGACATCACCCTGCCGGCCACCGGCACGGACGGCGCGGTGCCCAACCGCTACCTCAGCGGCTTCGCCATCGACCCGAAGAACGCCAGTCATGTGTTCCTCGCGGTCAACGGCTTCTCCCGGCACTGGACCGAGGGGCCCGGCGCGGGGGTCGGCCACGTCTTCGAGTCGACCGACGGCGGCACCACCTGGAAGGACATCTCCGCCAACCTCCCCGACGTGCCGGCCAACTCCGCGGTCGTCACGGCGAACGGCGGTCTCGCCGTCGCCACCGACCTGGGCGTGGTCTACCGGGCGCCGGGCCGTACGACGTGGCAGCGCGTCGGGCAGCTTCCGGCGGTCGCCGTGCTCCAGTTGAAGCTGAGCCCGGACGGCGCCACCCTGTACGCGGCCACGCACGGCCGCGGCATCTACACGATCAAGGTGCGCGACTGCGGCTGACGCGGCGAAGCCGCAGGGGTGATCCCGGGGCTCCGGGATCACCCCTGCGTCGTGTAGGGCACCACCCTCACGCGCAGGGTGAAGGCGGCGCGCGGCGCGCCGGCCACATCCGGCGCCTTCGCCGACACGGTGACGTCCGCCGTGCCGCCCCTGGTCCCGGCGCAGCGCACCGAGGCCCGGGCGGTGCCGTCCGCCGCCACCTGCCATCCCGACACCAGGGCGAAGACCGGCGCGGAACTCAGCGCGCCCGTCCACCGTTTGTCGTCGTTCCGCGGCCGCAGGACCAGGGAGACCGTGGTGCCGGGCCGCACGCACAGGTGCCGTTCGGGCGCGTCACCGGGGGCGACGCCGACCTTCGCATGCCCGGCGGCACACTTCCCCGGCGAGGCGGAGGGCGTGAGGGGAGGAGTGGACGGGCTCGCCGGGGCGGTCGAGGAAGGGTCCGCGGAGGCGCGCGTCGGCGCACCCGCGGACGGTCCCGACGAGGGGTTCCCGGACGGCCCGCCCGTCGATCCGCCACCCGCCGACGCGCCGCACGCCGCGAGGACCAGTACTCCGGCGACCATCCACCCTCCGGCACACCACCGCATGTCCGCACCTCCCGGCCCGCTCGTCCGACCAACAGCATGCCCCGCCCGCGGCATCGCAGTGGGCCCAAGCCCCGCCGCTTACTCGGCCGGGCGAAAAGACGGGCGAAAATCGGACATCGTGCAGGGTGATGGATGCCGGTCCGGGATTATGGACCAACGATGACAGTCCAGACGCCCGGCCGTGATCCCGCCGACTACACCCCGTTCGCGCACCTCACCGTCCCCAACGCCGCTCTCTACCGGCAGGTGATGCGGGCCTTCCTCGCCGCCAAGGAACGGTTCGCGGTGCATCTGCGGCCGGAGGATGTGCACGCCGCCATGGAGCCGGGGAGTCGGCCCGGTGATGTCGAGGCGGTGGTGAAGGCGCTGGACAGTCTGGTCGGATGGGGGAATCTGCGGTCCGATCCGGACACCGCGCGGGTGACGGCGGTCGAGGACTTCTACCGGAAGCGCTACATCTACCAGCTCACGCGGGCCGGCGAGGCGGCCGAGGCGGCGCTGGGGACGTACGACGAGGTGCTGGGGCGGCGTGGGGAGCTCCAGGCGGTCGCCCTGCACGACATCGTCACGCAGTTGCGGGCGCTGCTGGTGATCGCAGCGGAGGAGGAGCCGGACCCGGCCAAGGCGTACGTCGCCCTGTCCGTGCTGACGGCACGCTTCACCGATCTCGCGGACAACGCCCGCGCCTTCATGGGGTCCCTCCAGAGGACCATCGACCTGCACGACATCGAGATCGAGGCGTTCCTCGCGTACAAGGACCGGTTGATCCAGTACCTGGAGCGGTTCATCCAGGACCTCATCACGCTCGGCGGGCGGATCGCCCTGCTCATCGGGGAGTTGGAGGCGCAGGGCCGGGTGGAACCGCTGCTGCGGCTCGCCGCGGTCCGGGAGGCCGCCGACGCCGCTCCCGAGGACGCCGGCCAGGCCGAGGCGGCGGGGCGGGAGAAGTGGGCCGCCCGGTGGTCCGGGCTCGCGGAGTGGTTCGTCTCGTCGGAGGAGCGTGCGTCGCAGGCCCGGCTGCTGCGCGGACGGGCCCTCGGATCGATTCCGCAACTGCTTTCGGTCGTGAGGCAGTTGAATGAGCGGCGGGCGGGTCGTTCGGATCGTTCGGCCGACTTCCGCGTGCTGGCACGCTGGTTCGCCCAGGCGCCGGACGACGAGACGCGACACAGGCTGTGGCGGGTGGCGTTCGGGCTGTACTCCTCCCGGCATCTGACGGTGGACGCCGACACGCTGGCCGAGCGTGCCGCCTCACCGGAGCCGGCCTCGACGCCGTGGCGCGAGGCGCGACCGCTGCGGATCAGCCCCCAACTGCGCCGTACCGGCAGCTACGAGCGGCGCGGCAAGCCCCGCAGGGTGGCGGACCGGGGCGACGCGAAGCGCAGGCTCTCCGAGATCGCCGCCCGGCAGGCGGGGGAGGCCAGAGAGGCCCGGGGCCAGCTCGTGACGGGCGGCCCGGTGCGGCTGTCCCGGCTGGCGGAACTCGACTCCGTGTCCTTCCAGTTGTTCCTGCGCCTGCTCGGCGACGCCCTCGCCACCTGGCGGCCGGGTATGACCAACACCACGGCCACCAGCGGGGACGGCTCGATGGAGATCCGGCTGACCGCGCCCGGTGACGGCTCGACGGCCGAAGTGCGCACGCCGGACGGGGTGTTCAGCGGTCCGGATCACCTGGTCGAGATCGTCGACCTCACGGCGGGGGCGAGCGGCCCGGCCGACGCGTCAGCCGGTCCGGCCTTCGCCCCGGCCGAGCCGGGTCCGGCGACCGCCGTGTCCGTCCCCCGGGCGGGTGTCCCCCACCAGCCCTCCCGGACCGCCGCGCCCATGGGGGAGGACCGATGACCGGCCCCCTGGCCGAGGTTCTCGACGGCCAGCGCGAGGCCGATCTGCAACGGGCCGCGCGAGCCCTGCTGAAGGAGCCCCTGCTCACCGCCGACGGGCCGTACGCCGACGCCTTCCGGATGGTGCGCCGGCACTCCGCCGAACTGCGGGAGTGGTTCGAGCGCAACGTCGGCTGGACGCTGCGCGCGGACGCCGACGCCGCACGGCTGCGCAAGTCGCCGGGGACCCTCACCGACGCCACGCACCCGGCCCGCGAGGCCGGCCGGTCGGCGCTGCCCTTCACGCGGCGACGCTACGTCCTGCTGTGCCTGACCCTGGCCGCGCTGGAGCGGGGCGAGTCGCAGGTGGCACTCGGACGCCTCGCCGAACAGGTCGTCCTGGCCGCCGCGGACCCCGAACTCGTCGCCGCCGGAATCACGTTCACCCTGGAGCGGCGCGACGAGCGCGTCGACCTCGCGGCCGTCGTGCGACTGCTGCTGCGGCTCGGAGTGCTGCGACGGGTGGCCGGTGACGAGGACGCGTACGTCAGCCGGTCGGGAGACGTGCTGTACGACGTCAGGCGGCGCGTGCTCGCGGGGATGCCCGCGGCCCGGCGCGGTCCCTCCCTGATCGAATCCCAGGGGTTCGAAGAACGCCTGGCGGAGATGACGGCGCAGACCGCGCTCGACAGCGACGAGCTGAGATTCCGCGCGATCCGCTGGAAGCTGACCCGCCGCCTCCTCGACGACCCGGTGCTCTACTACGACGACCTGACCGACGAGGAACTGGCCTATCTGACCAGACAGCGCGGCTTCATCACCGCGCGCATCGGCGAACTGACCGGACTGGTCGCCGAGGTCCGCTCCGAAGGCGTCGCCATGGTCGACCCGCACGACGAGCTCACCGACGTACGTATGCCGGAGCAGGGTACGCACGGGCACATCACCCTGTTGCTCGCCGGGCATCTGGCACGGGCGGACGGGCCGGTCGATCCCGCTGAACTCGCTGCCCGGGTGCGTGAACTGGCCGCGGTGCACGGTGGTTTCTGGGCCAAGTCGGCGCGAGAGCCGGGAACGGAGCCCGAGTTGGTGGAGCAGGCCCTGGAGAAGATCGTGGCGCTGGGACTCGCCGAGCGCACGGAGCAGGGTGTCGTTCCGCGACCGGCCCTCGCGAGGTACGCGGTCGGCGAGCCCGTCGTCAGGGAGCCGGGGCGTGCCCATCACCCGCCTGTGGCACCGAACTTGATCGTGAAGGACGAAAGGTGAACCGCGCCGTGACCGCGCTCCCCAACCCCACGCCGGGCCGCTGGCGGCCCCTGCGCATCGGGCTCGTCGACCTGTTCCACTACGACGTCGAGGAGTTCTGGTTCCGCGACGGCCGGCTGCTGCTGCGCGGCAACAACGGCACCGGCAAGTCGAAGGTGCTCGCCCTCACCCTGCCGTTCCTGCTGGACGGAGACCTCTCCGCCCGTCGTGTCGAACCCGACGGCGACCCGGGCAAGCGCATGGAATGGAATCTCCTCCTGGGCGGCGAACACCCGCACCCGGAACGGCTCGGCTACACCTGGATCGAGTTCGGACGGCTCGACGAGACCACGGGCGAGCCGCGTTTCCGTACCCTGCTCTGCGGACTGAAGGCGGTCGCCGGGCGCGGCATCGCCCGCCACTGGTTCGCGGTGACGGACCAGCGGATCGGCGCCGACCTCGACCTGCTCGACGCCACCCGCACGGCCCTGTCCCGGGACCGTCTCGCGGAGGCGGTCGCGGGGCACGGCATGGTCTACGACACCGCGAAGACGTACCGCAGAGCGGTCGACGAAGCGCTCTTCGGGCTCGGAGAGCGCCGCTACGGGGCACTCGTCGACCTGCTGATCCAGCTGCGCCAGCCGCAACTGTCCAAGCGGCCCAACGAAGCGGCCCTGTCCAGGGCGCTGACCGAGGCACTGCCGCCGATGGACCAGGCGGTCATCGCCGACGCGGCCGAGGCCTTCAGGTCGCTGGACGAGGAGAAGGAGGAACTGCGGGCGGCCCGCGAGGCGGAACAGGCGTCGTCGGCGTTCCTCGACCACTACCGGCGCTACGCCCGCATCGCCTCCCGGCGCCGGGCCCGCCTGCCCCGAAGCGAACACGCCCGCTACGAGCACCTCCAGCGTGAACTCCTCAAGGCGCAGGCCGATCGCGAACAGGCCGTGACGGACCGGAAGGAGGCCGGGGAAAGGGCAGCCGCACTCGACGAGCGGGCCGCGCGGCTGAAGGCCCAGGACGCCGCCCTGCGCACCGGACCCGAGATGCGCGACGCCCGCGAGCTCGAACAGGCGGCGGCCGACGCCTCCCGTACGGCAGGAGAACGGACGCGGGCCGAGGAGGACCGCCGGACGGCGGCCGAGGCCCACACCCGGGCCCTCGGCCGGCTCGCCACCGCCGGCCATCGGCGCACCGCGGCGCTCAGGGCGCTGGACGACATCCAGGGCCGGGTCGACGAGACCGCCGCGACAGCCCGCCTCGACTCCCCCCGGACCCAGGGAGCACCCGAGGCGGCCCTGCGCCGGGAGGCGGACGAGGCGACAGCGCGCAGGCGGCGTGCCGTCGCCCATGTGGAGGAACTCGCCACCCGGGCCGAACGCGCCGAGGAGGCCCGCGGAGCGGCCGGGCTGCGCGCCGACGAGGCCGACGAAGAGGTCGTGCACAGCGGGGAACGGCTGGCCGAGGCCGAGGAGAACGCCGCCGGAGCGGGGCGCGCACTGATCGCGGAGGTGCGGGAACGTCTGTCCCGCTGCACGGAGTTGCGCCTGCCGGGCCTGCCCGGGATTCTCGACGCGGTCCAGGGCTGGGTGAGCAGTCTGGACGGCCCCCACCCCGCGCTCGCGGCGGCGGCCGGGGCCCATCGCGCCTTCGCCTCCGAACTGGCCGACCGGGCGGCCGTTCTGGCCCACCGGGAGGCGGGGCGGGCCGAGCGGCAGCGCCTCGCGGTCGAGGAGCTGGCCGATCGCGAAAGGGGCGGGCAGCGCGGCCCGTCGGCCCCGTACACCCGCACGCCCCAGGTCCGGGAACAAGGGCCAGGCGCCCCGCTGTGGCGGCTCGTCGACTTCCGGCCCCACGTCACCGAAGCCGAACGCGCGGGACTGGAAGCCGCGTTGGAGGCATCGGGACTCCTCGACGCCTGGGTGCGGCCGGACGGGTCCGCGGTGGCGGTGGACGGCCACGACGTGCTGCTCGACCCGGCCGACCCGTTCGGCGGGGCAGGTCTCGACCGCGCGCTGTGCCCGGCCGTCGACCACGCGGACGCGCGGGCCGCCGCCGTGGGGGAGCGGACGGTCGAACGGGTGCTCGCCGCGATCGGACTGGCCGGACCGGACGGCGGCGGGCCCGGGGCGACCCCCTGGGGAGTCGAGGGCAACGACACCTGGGTCTCCGTACACGGCGGATTCCGCGTCGGCGCGCTGGCCGGCAGCTGGGCCAAGGACAGCGCCCAGTATGTGGGCGAGGGGGCACGGGAGCAGGCGCGCCGGGCCCGGATCGGTCAACTGCGCATCGAAATCGGTGTCCTGGAGGTCGAGCGGGAGCAACTGGCCGAGGAGCGGCGCGTTGTCGCCGAGCGCCGCCGTGTCCTCGATGCCGAACTCGCCGCGGTACCCGGCGACGACGCCCTGCGCCAGGCCCACGCGCGCGTCACCGCCGCGGCCGACGCGGCCCACCGGGCCCGTACCCGGCACCGCGAGCGGATGGCGGACCTGGCCCGCGCGGACGCGGCCGCGCACCGAGCCGGCGCCGAACTCACCGAGACCGCGGCCGACATGAACCTCCCCGCCGACCGGGCCGGGCTGGGCGCAGTGCTCCAGGCACTCGCCGACCACACGGCTCTCCTCGCAGCGCTCTGGCCGACGTTGAGAGAACGCGTGGAGTCCGAGCACGCGGTCACCGGCGAGCAGGCGGAGACCGAACGGGCCGAACTCCGGGTCCACGAGCTCGCGGAGCGCACGGCGGCGGCGACCCGGCTCGCCGCCGCCGCGGACGAACACCTCAGCACGCTCCGCTCCACGGTCGGAGCAGCCGTCGCCGACCTCCAGCGACGGCTGGAGGCGACCACCACGGCCGCACGCGACTGCGAGAACGAACGGCAGCGGGCCCAGGAGGACATCGGCGAGGCGGACCGCCGCGCCAGCCATGCCGAAGGGCGCATCGAGCAGCTCGGCGAAGGCGTCACGGAAGCGACCGCCGCTCGCGAGCGGGCCGTCGCGGCCCTGCAGCGGTTCGCCTCGACGGGGCTGCTCCTCGTCGGCCTTCCCGACGCCGTCGTACCGGACGGCGACGGCGGGGCCTGGGCGGCGACCCCGGCCGTCAACCTCGCCCGCGCCATCGAGTCCCAACTGTCCGCCACCGACGACTCGGACGCGGCTTGGGAGCGCGTACAGAAGCGGCTGAGCGAGGAGTTCAGCAGACTCCAGGACGCGTTGTCCCGGCACGGACACACCGCGACGGCCCGGACGGGCGAGGACGGTATGCGGGTCGACATCGTCTACCAGGGCCGCGAACGCGCCGTCCCCGAACTCGCCGAAGCCCTTTCCGCCGAGGTCGCCGAACTGACCCGCATCCTGTCCGCGCACGAGCGCGAGATCCTTCAGACCCATCTGATCACCGAGGTCGCCGGCACGCTTCAGGAGCTGATCGGCGCCGCCGAACGGCAGGTGCGCGCCATGAACAAGGAGCTGGAGGAGCGCCCGACCTCGACGGGAATGAAGCTGCGGCTGGTCTGGCGGTCGTCCCGCCGGGCCCCGCAGGGACTGGCCGCGGCCCGTGAACGACTGCGCCAGTCCGCCGACGCCTGGTCACCGCGCGACAGGGACGCGGTCGGCGCGTTCCTCCAGGAACAGATCGCGCGCCGCCAGGCCGACGACAGCACCGGCAGCTGGCTGGAGGATCTCACCGCCGCCCTCGACTACCGCGCCTGGCACGAGTTCGGCGTCGAACGCCACCAGCACGGCAAGTGGGTACCGGCCACCGGGCCCGCCTCCGGCGGTGAACGCGTCCTCGCGGCGTCCGTGCCCCTCTTCGCCGCCGCGTCCTCCCACTACGCGAGCGCGGGCGGTGCCCACGCGCCGCGACTGGTCACCCTGGACGAGGCGTTCGCCGGCGTGGACGACGACTCCCGCGCCAAGTGCCTCGGTCTGCTGCGCGCGTTCGACCTCGACGTCGTCATGACCAGCGAACGGGAATGGGCCTGCTACCCGCAGGTGCCCGGGATCGCCATCGCCCAGCTCTCCCGCGTCGACGACATCGCCGCCGTCCTGGTGACCCGGTGGGAGTGGGACGGCCGCGACCGCAGGCGCGGCACGGAGCCCGTCGGACAGATGAACATCCCGACGGAGCCGGCCGCGGTCGGGGCGCCGGGTGGGGCGATGGCACCGTCCGCTGGGCAGGGGTGGGACGCCGTGAACGGCACCGAGGAGCGGGAGTCCTCGTGGACATGAAACCTCCCGTGCCGCCGTCCTCGACGACCGGGAGGACGGCATGGGAGGCCGGCCCTCGGGGTCCGGTGGGGCATGAAGACGGGACGGGCGTCGCGGAAGCGGTGCCCTCCGCGGCACCGCAAGCCGTCGAACAGGCCGACGCCGAACGCCTCGGCAGGCTGCTGGGTGACCCTGGCCTCGGCTGGATTCTGGATCGGGTCCGCCAACGCATGGAACGCGGCCGCGCGCTCACCGGCCCGGTCACGCTGTCCCACCCCGATGAATCCCAACGCCGCGCCGTCGAACGACTGTTGGGTCGGGCGCCACAGGCCGGCCGCTCCCTGACCGTTCGCCTCGACGCGGTGGACGCGATCCTGCGCCGTTCCGGCGCCGGCCGTGACGGACTGGCTGCCGCCGTCGTCACCCTCACCGGCCCCGTCACGCCGCACGCCGAGGCGCGGGAGAGAGAGGCGCGGGCGTGGGAAGCGGCGTACGCCCCCCTGGGCATCCTTGGTCCCGGGCTCGCCGACTGGGCGGAACGGATACGCGAGGACGGTCTCGTACGGCGGCTCGCGCACACACCGGAAGCCGCCGGCCCCCTGGTGGAGGCCGCGGTGCGGGCGCTGCGCCCGCTGCCCGTCGTACCCCCGACGTCACGGGCGACGTTCGCGGCGCGCAACCTCTCGGGCGCGCATGCCCTGGACGAGGGGACGCCGCTCGCCGCTCTCGTCCTGTCGGGCCTGCGTTCCCTGACGGGTTTCCCCGACGGGGCCGGTGCAGAGTGGCGGCGGGACGCGTGGGCGTCGGCCGGTCTGCTCAAGGACGACGTGTCATCGACCGTCCTCTCCCTGAACCTACGGGGCACTCCGTCCCTCGACTGGATGGCCGATGCCGGTGAGCCCGTGGTCCTGACCTTGCGCTCCCTCACTCGTCACCCGCAGGCTCCCGCCGTTCCGGCGACGGGAACCGTCCATGTCTGCGAGAACCCGGCCGTGCTGTCCGCCGCCGCCGACACCCTTGGCGCGGCCTGCCCGCCCATGGTGTGTCTCCAGGGCCAGCCCTCGGCCGCCGCGCTCGCCCTGCTGCGTGGCCTGTCCGCCCAGGGAGCCGGCCTCCTCTATCACGGAGACTTCGACTGGGGCGGTGTACGGATCGCCACGGCGCTGCGGCGCAGTGTCCCCTGGCTGCCCTGGCGCTACACGGCCGCCCACTACCGGGCGGCGGCGACCGGGATGGGCGAGGCCGCCCCGACGCTGACGGGCCCGCCCGCCGCCACTCCATGGGATCCCGGCCTGGCCGTCGCTCTCGCCGAACGCGGGGTCCGGGTCGAGGAAGAGGTGGTACTCGACGCTTTGCTTTCCGACTTGGAGAGGCACGGTCGGGCAGGGCGGGGGCGCTGAGGAGCGGGCGCGGCACGGGTCCGGATGCGGAGGCAGGCACACAGGTGCGAGCACTCCTGGATTCGGCTGCCCAAGGCGCCCGACCCGGTGCGATCTGCTGGGTCCTTTTCCGAGACCCTCGTATGCTGGGCGAGTGAGGCGGACTTCTTTTGCGAACTGGCCCTGTTCCATCGCGCGCACGATGGATCTGCTGGGCGACTGGTGGACGCCGCTGGTGCTGCGGGAGGCGTTCTACGGGATCAAGCGCTTCGACGCGTTCCAGCAGGAGCTCGGCATCGCGCGCAACACGCTGACCGACCGGCTCCGCCGGCTGGTCGACGAGGGGCTCATGGAGAAACGGGCCTATCAGACGGATCCGGTGCGGTACGACTATGTGCTCACCGAGATGGGCCGGGACTTCTTCGGGGTGCTGGCCGCCATGAACAGCTGGGGCAATCGCTGGCTCAGCGGTGAGCAGGGGCCGCCGGTCGTCTTCCATCACGACCGCTGCGGGCACGAGAGCGACGCCGCTGTGGTGTGCGCCGACTGTGGTGAGCCGATGACGGCCGAGGACACCCATCCGCGACTCGGTCCCGGCTACCCGCCGCACCTCGCCGAGCGCCCGGACATCCGGAAGCGCTTCACCGCCTGAGCGCGGGACGGGCGGGATCCTTGGCCGCTGCCGCTGCCGCTGCCGCTGCCGCTGCCGCTGCCGCTGCCGCTGCCGCTTGGGCTTCCGCTTTCGGCCTGTGTGCCGGGAGCGGTTTTCCTTGACAGGTAAGTCTATCTACGCAACTCTCAAGGTCAGGGCCCTAGGGTGATGTGTTCCCGGGGAGACGAGAGGAAGGCCGGAGACCCATGGAGTGGACGGGCGCGCGTTACGCGGACCAGCCGACGGTCGAGGTGCGGATACGGATCGACGCTCCACCGCGACGCGTGTGGGAGCTCGTGTCCGACATCCGTCTGATGCCGGAGCTGAGCGCGGAGCTCCAGTCGGTCGAGTGGCTCGACGGCGCGACGGGACCGGCGGTCGGCGCCCGCTTCGTGGGGCGCAGCAGGCACGAGTCGCTGGGGGAGTGGGAGACCACCTCGTACGTGGTGGAGTGCGAGCCGTACCGGGCGTTCGCCTGGGCGGTGGTGGACCCCGAACACCCCAGCGCCGTCTGGCGGTTCGGCCTGGAGGAGACGGGCGGCGGCACCGAGCTGACCCAGTGGATGCGGATGGGGCCGGGTCGTTCGGGGCTCTCCTTCGCGATCGACCGGATGCCGGAGAAGGAGCAGAAGATCGTGTTCGTACGGCTGCGGGAGTTCGAGCGGAGCATGACGGACACCGTCGCCGCGATCGGGAAGCTGGCCGAGAGCGCGGAAGGGGCGGGTGCGTGATGCGTACCTCCACGACGATCGAGGCGTCGACGGGCGACTGGCGGGAGACCGTCGACTTCGTGGTCGAGGCCGAGAAGCTCGGGATGGACATCTGCTGGGTCGCGGAGGCGTGGGGCTCCGAAGCCCCTTCTCCGCTGGGCTACTTGGCGGCACGGACCGATCGGATGCTGCTCGGTTCCGGGATCATCCAGCTCGGGACCCGCACCCCCGCGGCCATCGCGCGGGCCGCGATCACGCTCTCCAACATCTCCGGCGGGCGCTTCCTCCTCGGCCTCGGTCCGTCCGGCCCCCAGGTGATCGAAGGACTGCACGGCGTGCCGTTCGCGCGTCCGCTGTCCCGGATGCGGGAGACCGTGGAGATCGTCCGGCAGGCCGTCGCCGGGGAGAAACTCTCGTACGAGGGAAGGGAGTTCACGATCCCGCTGCCCGGTGGCGAGGCGCGGCCCATGCGGATGTCCATGCGTGCCGAGCACGACCTGCCGGTCTATCTGGCCACGCTCTCGCCGAAGATGCTGCGGCTGACGGGGGAGGTCGCGGACGGCTGGCTGGGCACCAGCTTCGTGCCCGAGGGCGCCAAGGAGGCGTACTTCGACCACCTGGACGCGGGCCTCGCGGCGGCGGGCCGGAGCCGCGCCGACCTCGATGTCTGCCAGGGCGCGGAAGTGGCCTTCGCCGAGGACGAGGACGCGCTGCGCGCGATGGTCGCCGGCCGGAAGAAGGAACTCGCCTTCAGTCTGGGCGGGATGGGCTCGGCCACCACCAACTTCTACAACGCGGCCTACAGCAGGCAGGGTTGGGCGGAGATCGCCGCCGAGATCCATGAGCGCTGGCAGGCCGGGGACCGGGACGGCGCCGCCGGGCTCGTGTCCGACGAGATGGTCCTCGGCACCACCCTGATCGGCACCGAGGACATGGTCCGCGAACGGCTCCGGGTCTGGCGCGCCGCCGGAGTCGACACGGTCCGCCTCTACCCCGCGGGCGAGACCCTCGACGAGCGGCTCACGACGCTCGGGCGTGCGCTGGATCTTGTCACCGCCGTGGATCCGGTCACCGCCGAGGGTCCGGTCGCTGCTGAGCGGTCCGTCACCGCCGAGTAGCGGTCACTGCTGAGATGCCGGCCACTGCCGAGTGGCCGGTTACCGCCTTACCGCCGAGAGGCTGACGCGGAGTCCGCCGGTCGGCCCGCGTGTTCGGTGGCTGTCGTTCGGGTTGGAGGCGCGGGCGACCGGCAACCCCCGGGTGCCCGGCCGGCGGCTCCGTGACGTCGGCCGGACGACAGCCGTCCCTCACCCGATCGGCGGATTCCCCGTGGCGGGGGAGGGGGCGGTGGGCTGACGCTCGAACTCCCCGATGCTTCCGGTACGGGGACGGCCCCCGGCCGACAGCGCATCTAGGTGGTCGAACATGAGCCAGGACTCTTCGAAGCCTCCGAGCCCCCCGCCCGGCGGTGGTACGGGATCCCAGCCGAGCGGCGGCGACATGCCGCTGTGGGGAGACCAGTGGTCCGGAGCCGCGCCCGCCGCGGGAGGTGTGGGGCCGCCGCCCGCGGGCGGCGGGGACTGGGCGGCCGGCGGTGCCACCTTCGCGGGTGTCCTCCTGCTGGTGGACGGCGGCCTCAACATCCTCCAGGGCATCTCCGCGATCGCCAAGGACGATGTGTACGCGCGCGTTCACAACTACGTCTACCGCATCAACCTCACCGGCTGGGGCTGGATCCTGCTGATCCTCGGCGCGATAGCCGCCGTCACCGGCTGGGGGATCCTCAAGGACGCCGGGTGGGCCCGGATCACCGGCATCGCGCTGGCCTCGCTGAGCATGCTCTTCCAGTTCATGTTCCTGCCGTACGCCCCGATCTGGTCGGTCATCCTGATCGCCATCGATGTCTTCATCATCTGGGCACTGGCCACGTACCGGCCCGAACCCCGTCAGCCGCGCTGACGCACTCCTTTCATCCCGTCGCCGAACGAGCGCCGCCGAGAAGGGTGCTGTCGTATGCCGTCGAACCCCATGAACTGGACCGAGCGGAACGAGACACGCCATGAATGACGTGATCGACCGGACGCGGGCAGACACGATCAGCGATCCGGAGGCGGCGACGTGAGCGCCGGACATGTGAGCGGCGGCGGCGCGAGCGGCGGCGACGCACACGAGATCGCCGACCTGCGCGCCCGGGTCGCCGAACTGGAGCAGCGCCGGCCGAGGGTCGAGCATCACCGCGTCCGCTCGTTCTTCGCGGTCGTGCTGATCCTCCTCGCGGCCCTGCTCACCCCGCTGAGCGCCGTGTCGGCCTGGACGAGCGACCTGATCGGGAACACCGATCGGTACGTGGCCACCATGAAGCCGCTCGCCTCCGACCCGGACGTCCAGAACGCCGTCGCGAACCGGGTGACCAAAGCGGTGATGCAGCACGTCGACGTCCAGACGCTGCTCGAGTCGGTCGCCCCGGCCGACCGGCCCCGCCTGACCAAGGCACTGGGCCCGCTGAGCGGCCCGATCACCAGTGGCCTCACCGACTTCGTGCACACCGTGGCGCTGAAGTTCGTCAGCAGCGACGCGTTCGCCACCCTGTGGACCGAGCTCAACAGGAAGGCCCACTCCGCCGTCGACAAGGCGTTGACCGGAAGCGGCGGCGGAGCGGTGAAGCTCACCAACGACGCCGTCGTCATCGACCTCGCCCCTGTCATCGACAAGGTCAAGCAGTCACTCGTCGACCAGGGACTCGGCGTCGCCGCGAAGATCCCCGAGGTGCACACCGACTTCACGGTGATGACCTCCAAGTCCATCGGCAAGGCCAAGAAGATCTACCGACTGCTCGAGATCGTCGGGTTCTGGCTGCCCGTGCTGACCCTCCTGATGGCGGCCGGCGGTGTGCTGCTCGCCGTACGCAGGCGCCGTGCGCTCGTCACGGCGGCGCTCCTCGTGGCAGCCGGGGCCGCGGTCCTCGGCATCGCGCTCTGGATCTTCCGGTCGCTCTATCTCGACGGCCTGCCGGCGGACGCGTCCCAGGCCGCGGCGGGGTCGGTCTTCGACACCCTGGTGCGCTACCTGCGGGCCTCGGTACGCATGGTGATCACCCTGGGCGTCGTCGTGGCGCTGGCGGCCTGGCTGACCGGCAGCGGCCGGGCGGCCGGGCGGGTCCTCGCCGCCTGGACCGGCGGTATCGGTGCCCTGCGCACGGCGACAGGGTTCGACCTCGGAGCGGTCGGAGCGTGGGTGCACCGGGTCAAGAAGTGGCTGAACTGGACCGTGGTCGTGGTAGCCGCCGTCATCCTGCTGGTCTGGAGCTATCCCACGGCCGCCGTCACGATCTGGATCGCCGTCCTGGCCCTGCTGGCCCTGGCGGTGGTCGAGTTCCTCGACGACGACGGCGCCCCGCACCTCACCGGCTCGATCGACGGACCGGAGGCGGGCCCCATGGCCAAGAGCCCGGCCTGACGACCGGCCGACGGGCAGGGGCCGGTCCGAAAACCTGATGGTCATGGACCCGTTCCGGCTCGTGAAGCCCAACCACCCAGTCGAGTCAGTGAGTTGACGGTCGGCTCGGCCGTCGGCCGGTGCCTGCCGCAGGTGCCCTGCCGGAGGCGCTCGACGCGCTGTCCGCCGACCTCGTGCGTGCCACGTTCGTCGGCGGACGCCGGATCGGTCCGCACCCGATCGCACCTGACAGATCACCAACCCCGGGTTATGCTCCCCGCGATGATGACTCCCTCTGAAATCAGATCGGGGGACCCGTCCGCGCAAGGTGAGTGCTGATGCTCACTCGAACCGCGTACGAGGATTCCCTCCTCTCCTTCTGGCCGCGCGTGCGTGACTTCGCCGTGCCGCCCACCATGATCGAGACCGCGACCACCCGCCGCCTTTCCGGGGACTGGGCGGGTGCGTGCACCGCCGCAGGCCTCGATGTCGACCTCGATCTGCGCTCCCTGGCACGCACGCACGGTCGGGCACTGGCGTCCCGAGTCCGTGCCGATCTACGCCATCTGGCTCCCGACCTGCTGCGCTGGCACATGCCGAGAGTCGCCCCCGACGGGCTGCTGCGCCCCGGCCTCACCATCACGCTGGCTCGATACGACCGCGCCGGGCGCGACGGCGTACACCCGGTTCACCTCGTGGTCCGCACTCCACCGGCCTGGGCGGACGGCGGTCAGCGGATCAGCCTCGCGCTCTGGGACGGAACTCGCGGCGGAACCCGCGACGGGTTCACCTTCGATGCCGGAGTCCGCCGCCATCCGCACCCCCGCCCCAGCCGGCGGTACCGCCTCGACCTGCACCGCCACCTGTGGGACACGCGCAGAACCGATGAACTGCGAGTCCGTTCCGGTGCCGACCGGCCTACGGGCGACACTCGTTCGGGGGACGCGGATCCACCGGAACCGGTTCCCCGGGACCTCGGCTGCGCCGTCGGCCGGTGGGCGGCCGAGGCGGCGATTCTGCTCCACGACGAGGGGCGGACGACCGGCACCGTCACCGTGCGGCTCGGGACCCGGCAGCGGCTGCTCCTGGAACTGGTCAGGGACCCGGAACGCGTCGAGCCGCCCGCCCTGCGGATCGCCGCGGCGCCCGCCGACGGCAGCGTCCTCGCGGTACCGGCCCTGCCCGACGCCGCGACCTGGGTGCTGCCCGACCTGGCCCTGATCCGCGCCGGCGCGATCGAGGCCGGGCGGCTGCATCCGCTGGTCGCCTCGGCGCTCGTGCCGGACCGGCTCCCGGGGGCGTCCACCGGGATCGCGGACCAGGCGGGACAGCCGCGTCTGGTGGAGTGCCGGGGAGCCCGGCACCGGATCGGCCTGGTCGACGGCGTGCTCGCGCCGCTCGACCACGACCCGGCCGAGATCCGCCGCGAGGAACTGCTGGTCGCACTGACCGGCACACCACTTCCCTGCCTCCAGGCCATCGACGAGGCGCACCGGCGGCCGCACTGCCTCTTTGGCGTCCGTGAACGCCTGCGCCACGGCGACACCGCCGGTGCGCTGGCCGTCGTCGAGGGGCTGCTCGGCGCCGACGCGGTGCTGCGCAGCGGCGACCTGCGGGACGAACTCCAGGCGGCCGCGCTGCGCCGCGTCACCTACGGACTGTTCAGGGCGGGCCTGACCGGTCCCGGACCCGACCGTCTTCGCCCGGGGCCCGCCCGCCCCCGTGACCACCGTTCCCGCCCGCGTGACACGACCCGTCGCTGACCGTACGTAGACCACTGGCCGTTCGCCGACCGCCGGCACCTCGTAGACCACTGGCCGTTCGCCGACCGCCGGCCGTTCGCGGAGCGCCGACGGCTTGCCGCCCGGTGGCAGCTCATCAACCTCTCGCTGAAAGACAGTCGACCGCTCCGGGGGTCCACGCCCCCGCGCCCGAGCGGCCCCACCACGAAACCCAAAGGTGACCAAACATGCCCACGCGCACCCCGCTCACCGAACCCGATGCCCTCGTCGAACCTGCCCAGGCCACCCAACTCGACGTCGCCGACTCGCTGTTGGCCCTGCTCCGCGACACCCGCACCGAACCGCGTCCCGACAGCCAACTGGAGGCCCTCACTCTCGCCGTCGCCGCAGACCTGCCCGTGCTCCTGTGGGGTGAGCCGGGCATCGGCAAGACCGCGGCCCTGACCCAGCTCGCCGAGACCCTGGACCTGCCGCTGACCACGGTCATCGCCAGCGTCCACGAGCCCTCCGACTTCTCCGGGCTGCCCGTCCTCGGCGACGATCCCGCCGAACAGGGCGTGCCCATGGCCCCGCCGGAGTGGGCGGTGCGGCTCGTACGCGCGGGCCGGGGACTGCTGTTCCTGGACGAACTGTCCACCGCGCCCCCGGCAGTTCAGGCCGCCCTGCTCCGCCTCGTCCTGGAGCGGCGCATCGGCACCCTCCAACTGCCGCCCGGCGTAAGGATCGTGGCCGCAGCGAACCCGCGCTCCTCGGCGGCCGACGGCTGGGAACTGAGCCCGCCGCTGGCCAACCGGTTCGTCCACCTCCAGTGGGCCCACGACCACGAGGTCGTCGTACGCGGACTCGGCGGTACCTGGCCGCGCGCGACCCTGCCACGGCTCGACCCGCGGAAACTGCCGGAGGCCGTGGACTTCGCCCGCCGCGCGGTGTGCGGACTCCTCGCCGCCCGCCCCGGACTCGTCCACCGGCTGCCCAGCGGCGAGACCCGCCGGGGCGGTGCCTGGCCCTCCCCCCGGAGCTGGGAGACGACCCTGAACCTGATCGCCTTCGCGACCGCCGCCGGATCCTCCCGGGAAGTGCTCTCCCTGCTGGTCAGAGGCGCGGTGGGGGACGGACCGGGACTGGAACTGCTGGCGAGCGTGGACCGGATGGACCTGCCCGACCCCGAGACCCTGCTCGCCGACCCGGCGGGCGCCGTCCTGCCCGAGCGGGGGGATCTGCGCCAGGCCGTCCTCGACGGCGTGGTGGCCGCGGTCCGCAAGCGGCCCGAGAAGGCCCGCTGGGACGCGGCCTGGGCCCTGCTCGTCAGGGCGCTCGACACCGGCGCCCCGGACCTGGTGGTCGTACCCGCGACCACTCTCGCGACGCTGCGCCAGGAGGACTGGGACGTTCCCGCCTCCATCGAGCGGCTGGCCGGAGCGGTGAAGCTGTCCCGGCGCGCGGACGACGCGGCGGCCCGCATCGCGGTCGGCACCAAGGCGGGACGATGACGGCGGACGAGCCGGGGGTCCTGGACCTCGAAAAACTCTACGCCGCCCGCCTGCACGCGGCGCGCGTCCGCCCCTACCTGGCGACGGCTCTGTTCGCCCTGCACACCGTCGAGTCCCGGTGGGTGCCGACGATGGCCGTCGACCGGCACTGGCGGTGCTACGTCTCGCCGGTGTTCGTGGACCGCACGCCCGTCGAGGACCTGGCCGGCGTCTGGGTGCACGAGGTCTCGCACCTGCTGCGCGACCACCACGGCCGCAGCGAACGGGTCGCCCGTGAACGCGGACTCACCGGTCCGGGGGAACGGCTGCGGATGAACATCGCAGCCGACTGCGAGATCAACGACGACGCGTTCGGCACAGGGCTCGTCCGGCCCGAGGGCGCCGTCACGCCGCAACTCCTGCACCTGCGTCCGGGCGAGCTCATGGAGGACTACCTCCGTCAGTTCCGGCTCGGGCCGCGTACCCAGAGCCTGGCCTGGCTGGACTGCGGCAGCGGCGCCGACGGACGCGAACGGGAGTGGGACCTCGGTCCGGACGGCGCGCACGGTCTCAGCGCGCAGGAACGCGACGCGGTCCGCTTCCGGGTCGCGCAGGGCATCAAGGCACGCCCCGGGAAGAACCCGGCGGGATGGCAACGGTGGGCGGAGGAAGCCTTCCAGCAGCCCCAGCCGTGGCGGGAGCTGCTGGGGGCCGCGGTCCGCTCCGCGGCCTCGGGTCCCGGCGCGGGCGAGGACTACACCTACGGCCGGCCGTCGCGGCGCTCGGCGGGTGTGCCCGGCGTGGTCCTGCCGAGCCTGCGCCGCAGACCGCCCCGGGTCTCGGTCGTCATCGACACCTCCGGGTCGGTCAGCGACGCGGAGCTGGGCAGCGCGCTTCTGGAGGTCTCCGCCATCTCCCGTGCCGTGGGCGGCCGTCGCGACCTGATCACCGTGGTGTCGTGCGACTCGGCGGCCGGGATCGTGCACCCCTTGTGCCGCGCCGAGGGCATCCCGCTCCTGGGCGGTGGCGGTACGGACCTGCGCTCGGGATTCACCGCGGCGCTACGGGCCCGGCCGCGCCCCGATGTCGTCGTGGTCCTCACCGACGGGCAGACTCCCTGGCCGGAAACGCGACCCCCGTGCCGTACGGTCGTGGGCCTCTTCCCCCGCGGAGGACCGGACGACTCCTACGACGAGGACGATCCCGACTACGTGCCCGACGCGCCGCCCGCCTGGGCGCGCGTGGTCGAGATCGGGTCGGCCCCGGCGACCCGGTGAACGCCTCGGGACGGCCCGCCACCGGACGGTGAGCGGGGGCGGATCCGGCCGTGGGACGGGCCGGACAGGCCGCCTGGCCGGTACGGGGGGGGTTGGACAGGCCTGGCTGGTACGGGGGGTTGGACAGCCTGGCTGGTACGGGGCGCGGGAAAAGCCGTTCCGGTACGCCTGGTTGGGCAACCCCGGTCGTACGTACGGTCCTTCGGCCGGACTCGGGTCGTACGGCAGGTCGGGCACGCCCTACACGCTGTACCCCCCGTCCACCCCCAGCGCCTGGCCGGTGATGAAGCCCGCGCGGTCCGAGGCCAGGAACGCCACGGCCTCGGCGACATCCCTCGCGGTGCCGAAGCGGCCCAGTGGGATGTTGCGGCGGGTGATCTCCAGTGCCGTGTCGTCGAGTTCGCCGGAACCGATCAGGCGGGCGGCGATGCCGTCGGTCAGCATGCCGGGTCCGACGCAGTTCACCCGGACGCCGTAGCGCCCCTCCTCGGCGGCCAGGGCGCGGGCGACCGCCTCGACCGCCCCCTTGGGGCCCGAGGAGAGGCCGTCGCGGACGGGGAACCGGCGGGTGGCCACGGTGGTGACGGCGACGACACTGCCCCGGCTCTCCCGCAGCAGGGGCAGCGCGGGGTGCACCAGATTGAAGAACGCCCCGGCGTCCGCGTCGAGTTGGGCGCGGAACCGGCTCGGCGCGACCCCGCTCAGGTGCACCATCGGTACATGCGGGCCCGCCGCGTAGACGAGGGTGTGCAGTCCGCCGAGCGTCGCGGCCGTCTCGGACACGGCGGCGGCGACAGCCTCCTCCTCGGTCAAGTCGAGTCGCAGGGGCGTCACTTGGCGACCCTGCTCCGCGAGCTCCCCCGTGATCTCCGCGGCGAGCGCGTCGGCGGCTGCCTCGCTGGAGCGATAGGTGAACGCCACGTCGCTGCCCCGCTCGGCCAGCATCCGCACGATCGCCGCGCCGATACCGCCGGTGCCGCCCGCGACGAACGCGACACCCTTCCGGCGCGTGAAATCCGTTGGTTCCGGCATCGGCATCACAGTCCCAGGGATTGGCGATGATGACCTTCAAGACCTCGCTGGTCCCGGCGTGGAGCCGGGTGATGCGCGCGTCCGCGTACAGCGGGGCGACGGGGTATTCCAGCATGTATCCGTACCCGCCGAACAGGCACGTGCGCCGATCCGCCGTCCGCGCCCGGGCAGCGGGTGTTCGGCCGGCCAGGCGGAGACGGCGGAGTGCTCAGGGCTGGATCGTCGTCAGGTGGAGGTCCGTGCTCGACAGAGTCATCGGCGACGCCGAGACGGCGCGCAGACGCATGCGTACGCCGGTTCGTGGGAGTTGGAACTTGCCGTCGGGGGGCCGGAGTTCGTAACGGCCGAAGGCGTGGCCGGCCAGCGTGGCCGGGCCGGACGTCACCGACCAGTAGCGGCTCATGCCCTGGCCCGTGGTCAGCGTGAAGTGCGGGCTCAGTGCCGCGGCGCCGAGGTTGGTGACGCCGACCGTGAGCCCGGTCAGCGACTGGGCGGCGCGGCGCGCGTCGACGATCTGCATGCGCAGCGGCGGTGACCCGGTGGCCGCCAGGCTCACCGCCGCCGCGGTCGGGGCCAGCAACAGGGCGACCGCGGCCACCTGGGCCCCGCGCCGGTGCAGCCCGCGCAGGAAGGCGGGGCGGGGCTGCCACGCGGTCCGGAAGGCCTGCCAGGGCGCGGTGATCGCGGCGGCCACCCACAGGGGCGTCATCAGCAGGTAGTAGCCGTCCTGCGAACGGGTCGCCACGTAGAACGCGCACCAGGGCAGCACGGTCGCCGCCGGTCCGAGCCGTCGTACGAACAGCACGAACAGCGCCAGCAGACCGGCCGCCAGCAGCAGACTCGCGTGCGCGTACCAGGCGAGGCGGTCGCTGCCGTTGGTGAAGTAGAGCGAGATGTCGACCAGGCCCTGCCCGTGGATGTCCGCGTCCTGGGTGAGCGGCAGCGCGATCCCGGCGAGCCAGGCGCGCGGCTCGCTCACGATGAAGTACGCGTTGATCAGCAGCCATGTGGTGGCGGCGACGCCGACGATCCGCCCCACCGCGACCGCCGCCGCGCGGGCGCCGAGGTCCCCGCGGCGCAGCGCGTACACCCCGGCCAGCAGGAACGGCGCGAGGAACCAGGGGAGTTGCTGCGCCGCGCAGGCCGCCCCGAGGCAGACCGCCCGCGCGATGTCGCCCCGGCCGCCGCCGCCCATGCGCGGCCAGCCCACGACCACCGGGATGAGCAGGGCGCAGGCGAGGATCGCCGGATAGCCGAGCCGCGCGTACGTCGGCAGCAGACCGAAGCCGAGACAGGCCAGCGTCGCGGCGGAACGCCACGGCACCGGCAGCATCCGCCACATGACGACCGCGCCCGCGATCACGGCCCCGGTGCCGACCATCGTCGCGGGGGTCGAGCCGTGCCCGATCCACAGCAGCGGCGCGGTGAGCATCAGCGCGAGCGGTGGATAGCCGTACGTGTAGTCGTAGCCGCCGTTCATCGTCGCGGTGAGGGCGACGCCGTGGCCGAAGAGCCAGGGCCACGGACGGTCGTAGACCTGATGGCCGGCGAGGAACTCGTGGGCGGCCTGGGTGGTGAGGACCGACTCGTCGCTGCCCTGGTGGTTCATGACCAGCCCGCACACGACGAGCGTGATCGCGGTCAGGAGGACGACGAGGTCGAGCCGCGCCAGCGAGCGGCCCCGGCGCACCACGAGCGCCAGTACGCCCGTCGCCAGGATCGAGGCATAGCAGAGCGAGACGATCGCGGCCACGACGAGCCGGTGGCTCGCGGCCTGCGCCCACAGCGGGCGCGTACCGATGAAGAGGCTGATGTCGGCCAGGAGGGTCAGGACACGGTGCCATTGCGCGGGCGCCTCGTCCGGGTTCCACCGCGCGAGCAGCCCGCCGGGCGAGACCTTCGAAGGGGCCTGCCGGCGGGTGGGCGCCGGCTTGATTTCTGCCGAGTACACGCCGTAAGACGCTAATTCCCGCAGGTGAGCCGTGCTCGACAGGACGTGAAGAGTCCGGTGTGAGGCGAGTAAGAGCACCCGTTCGGCGGTCCGGCGGGGCAGGCGGGTCAGGCGTTGGACAGTGACACCTCTGTGGACTTGATGAGGGCGATGACTTCGGAACCCGCGGAAAGGCCCAGTTCGGTGACCGCGTCCTTGGTGATCGCGGAGGTCAGCTCGCCGCCCGCGACCTGGACCTTGACGCGGGCCATGGCGCCGCCGGAGGCGACGTCGGTGACCGTGCCCGGCAGCTGGTTGCGGATGCTCAGCCCGTTCACCGGACCGGTCGCGAGGGACACCTCCGTCGACTTGAACAGGGTCCGCACCGCGGAGCCTGACGTCAGGCCGAGTTCCTGTACGGCCTCCAGGGTGACGGCGGCGGTGATCTCCTGTCCGGCGTCGAGCCGGACCTTCACCGTCGCCATCACCTCACCGGGGGTGACGGATGTGACCGTGCCGGGGAGTTGATTGCGGATGCTCAGGCTCATGGGGAGGCCTCGATTGCTGTGCGGCGCGATGGATATGGACGTATATACGTAGCTTGCCTCAAGCGTCGTCTCCCCGTCCGGGTCGCGGACCGTGTCGCTGTTCGGCCGAACGGGTGACCATGCGTAAGAATTGCCCGGTGCAGACAACGAGTGCGAGCCAGGACGGGGTGGATCGATGACCGGCCGCGACGTCACCGATGAACAATGGGAAGGGCTCGCCCAGGTCGTTCCGTTGCGCGGCCGGGACGCCTGGCCCTCTGCGGTCCGCCACCGGTCGATGCCCGAGGCCGAGACCGAGACGCGGCGCCGCTTCGTGGTCCTGCGGGTCAACGTCTTCGCGGACGCACGCGACGTGGCCGAGACGCTGATGTCCGGCACCCCTGTCCTCCTCGACCTGACCGGCGCGGAGACCGAGGTCGCCAAACGGGTCCTGGACTTCAGTACGGGCGTGGTCTTCGGTCTGGCGAGCGGGATGCACCGGGTCGACCGGAACGTGTTCCTGCTGACGCCTCCGGGGACCGAGGTGCGGGGGCTGATGGAGGGGGTCGGCGTTCCCGGACTCTGACTCCGCGGCGCGGGCCGGGTGGGGGCGAGGGGCGCCGGCCGGCGATGCGCGGGGGTTCCCAATAGCGGGGTCGGGCGGTTCCGTCGGGTGGTTCCGTCCCCCGATCGTAGGAAGATCCCCCGGGTGTAACGGTTCGCCTCGCGGTGGACGCATACCGTCCGCATATGACTCTGTCCTCGCCGGAAGCTCCCACCGCGGCGGAGGCGCGCCCCGTCCGTCCGGGCGTCACCGAGCTGCGGCTCGCCGCCTTCGCCACCCATCGCCGCGTCCGGTTCCCGCTGGGACCGCTCACCTTTGTCACCGGCCCCAGCGGCAGCGGCAAGACAGCCGCCCTGCGGGCCTACGAGGCGCTGGCGCGGCTGGGTGCCGGTGCCGGGCTCCGGGAGGTGTTCCCGGACCCGGTCGCCTGCGTCCCCGAACGGTCCCGGCCCGACGCCCAGCACCGCCGCGGCTTCCGCGTCGGCTGCACGGTGGACGGACCCGAAGGCCCGGTCCGGCTCGATGTCGCCGTCCAGGCCGAACCCGAACTGCGCATCGTGGGCGAGCGGTTGTCGGCGGGCGGGCTGACCCTGCTGGAGACGGCGCTGCGCGACCCGGGCCGCCCGTCCGTCCAGGCGGCCTGGCACACCGGGGGTCCCGCCGCGGTGACCCGGGTCCCGCTCCCCGACGACCGCCTCGGCACAGCGCTGCTGCCCCTGCGCGTGGCGGGCCGCACCGCCGGCGAGTGCCAAGTCCTGGCCGCCGCCGAGCAGATGGTCCTCGCGCTGCGTTCCGTCTACGTCTGCGACCCGAGCCCGGACTCGATGCGGGCCCCCGTTCCGCTCGGCTCCGGGCGACTCCTGCGTGACTGCGGAAACCTCGCCGAAGTGCTGTGGCGCACCAGGTCGGAGTGCGGCCACCGCTACGCCCACCTGGTCACCGCGGTCCGCGCCGGCTGCGCGGGCACGGTCACCGACGTGCTGGCCGAGGTGCTCGGCGACGGCACCGTCCGCGCGCTCCTCGACCGCGGGGACGGCGTCCGTACGCCGCTCGGGCTGCTCGGGGACGGCGAGTTGAGGTATCTCGCGCTGGCTCTGGTGCTGCTCACCGGACCCGGGGTCCTGGAGGTCGACCCGGCGGGCGAGGTCCCGGCCGCGTTCCAGTCGCTGACGGTCCTGGCCGACGGCCTCGACCTTGGGCTGGACGCCCGGCAGGCCGGGGAACTGGTGCGGCTGGCGGCGCGGATGTGCGAGCGCGGGCACATCCGGCTGATGGGCGCCCTGAGCGACGGGGCTCACGCGTTCGGGGTGGTGGGAGCCACGGTGGTAGACCTGACGCCGTGAGTGAACTGGACGTAGCGACGCTGCAGCGCAGACTGGCCGAGTTCGCGGCCGCGCGGAACTGGCAGCCGTACCACACCCCCAAGAACCTGGTCGCCGCCCTGAGTGTGGAGGCGGCCGAACTCGTCGAGATCTTCCAGTGGTTGACGCCGGAGGAGTCGGCCCGCGTCATGGACGACAAGGACACCGCGCACCGTGTCACCGACGAGGTCGCGGACGTCCTCGCGTATCTGCTCCAGTTCTGCGAGGTGCTGGGCATCGACCCGCTCGCGGCCCTGGACGCGAAGATCGACCGCAATCAGCGGAGGTTCCCGGTACCGGGGAGTCCCTGACGGCCGGCTTTCTTGGAACTGGGCGCCCCTTGGCGGGCCTTCCCCGCTCCGGAGGGCTCCTGACGGGCGGGCTTCTGCGCGCCGGAGGTCCCTCTGGGGCGGCTTCCCGGTACTGAGAAGCCCCTGGCGGGGCGGCCGTCACGCGGCACCAAAAGAGGAATCTGTTACTCTCCGTAGTCGTCAAGTCGTCCCGATGCGATTCCGTGTCCACAGATTTCGGGCTTCCTCTGGCTTTTCGTCTCAAGGGACTTCACTCTGGGTAGTGAACAAGGGAGTTCGGGCGGACGTGCGAGAGCGCGTCGGACAGACGGGGGCAGCGCATGGAAGCGGTGCGGCTCATCGTGGCGAGCAGACGTGCACTGGCGGAGAGCGGTGACACCCCGGAGGTGATGGCGGAAGCGTGGCAGGCGCATTCCCTGGCACAGGCGATCGGCAGCCGCCTCGCCGTGTCCGGACCTCCTGAACTCCGGGGCGAGGCCCTCGGATTGACCGAGCTGGCGGGCCGCGGCTGCGGAGTGCTCGGGAATCACGCACTGGGAGTCGGTGCCTTACGAGCCGCCCAGCTCACGGAGCTGGGCGACGCGCGCGAGGCCCTGCTCTGCCTCGGCGCCCTCCTGGCCGAGGTCGGCATAGCCCTGGTCGGCATCGCCTGCGCGGCGGACGACGAGGGGACCTACTGGCAGTGCATGGAGGCGATCGACGCGGCGGACGAGTCCCGGGACCGCGTCCTGGAAATGCTGAGACGACTCGCGGTGCGGGACGAGAAAGGCGTGGTCGAGCGGGACTCGGCCGCGGGGTAGGCGCTCGTCGTTGCCGGTATTCGGCCAGCCGGCCGGGTGTCGGCAGCCCCTGCCGTCGCCGGTCTTCGACCACCTCGCCGAGTGACGTGGTCTTCGACCGCCTCGCCGGGTGGCCGACGGCTGACACCGGGCTTACCGGGCCACGTTCCAGCCGTACCTGTGCCCGTACCCTAATCCGAACCCCCACCCGGCCCCCAGCCGGACGCCGACGCCGATCATGGCCCCCGCCGTCGACCGGCCCTCGCCAAAGCCGTCCAACCGGCGTGGGCCGAGGCCGGCGGACCGGCCCGGCCGATCGCACGCCGCGTCCAACCGCTCAGCCCAGCTGCGGCGTCACCTCGGAGGCGATCAAGTCCAGTTGGTCCAGGTCGTCGAGGTCGAGCATCTGGAGGTACATCCGTTGCGAACCGACCGCCTGATACTGGGCGATCCGCTCGACGACCTCCGCGGGAGAGCCCGCGAGTCCGTTGGCCTTCAGTTCGTCGACATCGCGGCCGATGGCGTCCGCCCGACGCCTCACCTCGCTGTCGTTCCGGCCGACACACGCCACCAGGGCGTTGGAGTAGACGAGTTCGTCCGCCCTGCGCCCGGCCTGTCGCAGAGCCGTGCGCACCCGGCCGAACTGCTGCTCCGTGTCCGCGAGTCCGGCGAAGGGGATGTTGAACTCGTCGGCATAGCGCGCCGCGAGCGCCGGCGTCCGCCTGGCCCCGTGGCCGCCGATCAGGACGGGCACCTTCGGCTGCGTCGGCTTGGGCAGCGCGGGTGAGTCCTTGAGCTGGTAATACGTTCCGTCGAAGTTGAAGCGTTCGCCGACCGGCGTGCCCCACAGCCCGGTGACGACCGCGAGTTGCTCCTCCAGCCGGCCGAACTTCTCCTTCGGGAACGGGATGCCGTACGCCGTGTGCTCGGCCTCGTACCAGCCGGCGCCGAGGCCGAGTTCCACGCGGCCGCCCGACATCTGGTCGACCTGGGCGACCTGAATGGCGAGGACGCCGGGGAGGCGAAAGGTTCCGGCAGTCATCAGGGTGCCCAGGCGGATGCGGCTCGTCTCGCGGGCGATGCCGGCCAGGGTGATCCAGGCGTCGGTGGGACCGGGGAGCCCGTCGACGGATCCCATGTGCACATAGTGATCAGAACGGAAGAAGGCTCCGTAATGGAGGTCTTCGGCGGCCTTGGCGACGCGGAGCAGCGTCTCGTAGGTCGCGCCTTGCTGCGGTTCTGTGAAGACTCGAAGATCCATGTATCCATCATGCACCGGTCACAACAGGCGCCCCCTGTCGAACCGCTGTCACGGCTTTCCCGATCGGGAAGCGGCTTCGCCGGCGGAGCCCGCGGCGGGTGCGGCGGCTTCGTGTGCGAGGCCCGCGGCGGGCTACTGCTGTCCGGCGAGCTGGGGATACAGGGCGCTCAGCTCACCGGAGAGGCCGGCCTTGACCTGGCGGGTGAGCGCGTCCGCGAGGACTTCGTAAGCGTCCGCCTCGATCCCGTCGAGGGCCTGCTCGGCCACGCTGTGCGCGGTGACCTTGGGCACGTCGAGTCCGGCGGTCAGATCGGTGTCGACGTATCCCACGTGCAGCCCGGTGACCTTGATGCCGCGGGGCTGGAGCTCCAGGCGCAGGGCGTTGCTCTGGGACCACAGGGCGGCCTTCGCGGCGCTGTAGCCGTCGGCCCCGGGCACCGTGACCCACGACAGCACCGAGTGGACGGTCAGGATGTGCCCGCCGCCGTTGCGCTCCAGGACCGGGACGAACGCCCGGGTGGTGAGCAGCGGCCCGAAGAAGTTGATGTCGAATTCCCGCCGCACGTCCTCGATCGGGGAGTCGAGGAAGGACGTGGAGGCCGTCGCGCCCGCGTTGTTGATCAGCAGGGTGACGTCCTGGGCGTGTGCGGCCGCCGCCGCGACCGATGCCGGGTCGGTGACCTCCAGCGCCAGCGGCACCGCGTCGGGGTGGGAGACGGTGCGCGGGTCGCGGGCGGTCGCGTAGACCTTCTTGGCGCCGCGCTCGTAGAGGGCCTCCACGAGGGTCTTGCCGATACCGCGGCTGCCGCCCGTCACGAGCGCCACCGAACCTTCGATGCTGGTCATGAGCTTCTCCTCTTGGGGGCCGATTGGAAACCGATCGGTTTCCTGCGCCGTCCGCACTGTAAACCGATCGGTTTCCAAGATGCAAACGGAGAACGTAAGCTGGGCGTATGACACAGGCGACCTCGACCGCGACCGCCGGTTCCTCGACCCGCGACCGACTGCTCGACGCCGCGGCCGATCTCTTCTACCGCGAGGGCGTCGGCGTCGGCGTCGAGGCGCTGTGCCGGGTGGCCGGGGTGTCCAAGCGCTCGATGTACCAGCTCTTCGAGGGCAAGGACGGTGTGCTGGCGGCCAGCCTGGAACGCAGCGCGCCCGCCTACCAGGCGTTCCTGCTGCCCCCCGACGACGACAGGCCGCCGCGTGAGCGCATTCTGCACGTCTTCGAGCGCCTCGAAGAGCTCGCCGACCGCCCGGACTTCCGCGGCTGCCCTTTCGTGGCCGTGACCGCGGAGCTGAAGGCGCCGGATCACCCAGCGAGCCTGGTCGCCCGCCGCTGCAAGGACGCGCTGACCGCGTTCTTCCGGAACGAGGCGGAGCGCGGCGGAGCAGCGGACCCCGAGATCCTCGCACGCCAACTCACCGTCGCCTTCGACGGATCGGGCGTCCGGGCCGTCATGCAGGGCCGGGGCCTCGACGGCCTCGCCCTCGCGACCGCCGCCACCCTGCTGGACGGCGCCGGCCTGGACGGGCGCGGAGACGCCTCGCGGCGCGGGTCGGAAACCTCCGGCTGACTCCGGGCCGCAGCCCCGGCGGCCTCCGGCTGACCCCGGGCCGAACCTGCGGCGGCCTCCGGCCGACCCCGGGCCGCACCCCCCGGCGGGCTCCCGCGGGCGGTGAAAAACCGCAGGTCCACCTGGGGCGTTCGCTGTACGTTGTGGGAGCGCGCCGAGGACAGGCGTCGCCCCCGCGGTCGGCCGCGGCGCGGCGTGGCCACGGCTGCGCGGGCCGGGGGAGAGCCGGGAGCGGCGACGGCCGAGGCGCGCTCGCCCACGCTGTGGCCCACCGGCGTCCGGCCCGTGCGCGCCGCTGCGCACCGGTCGGACGACTCGCTGGGTTTCCGCAGCTCAGAAGACGTTTCGAGGCAGACCCACTGTGTTCCTGACGATCAGTACCACCGGTACCCCAGAGCGCCCGGCGACCGATCTCGGCTTTCTGCTGCACAAGCATCCCGATAAGGCGCAGACGTTCTCGACGTCGTACGGCACGGCGCATGTGCTGTACCCCGAGGCGACCGTCGAGCGGTGCACGGCCGCGCTGCTGCTCGAGGTCGACGCGGTGGCGCTGGTCCGGCGGGGCAAGGGCAAGGGGCGCGGTGGCGCCCCCGACGCGGCGCTCGCGCAGTACGTCAACGACCGCCCGTACGCGGCGTCCTCGCTGCTCGCCGTGGCGATCGGCGCCGTCTTCTCCAGCGCGATGAAGGGCCAGTGCGCCGCCCGGCCCGAGCTGCCGGCCGAGGCCAGGCCGCTGCGCGTCGAGGTGCCCTCGCTGCCCGCACGCGGCGGCGCCGACCTCGTCCGCGGGCTCTTCGAGCCGCTGGGCTGGGCGGTGACGGCCGAGCCCGTGCCGCTCGACGACCGCTTCCCGGAGTGGGGCGACTCCCGCTACGTACGCCTCGAACTGGCGGCGGAGGAGCTGACGCTCGCCGAGGCCCTGCGCCACCTCTACGTACTGCTCCCGGTCCTCGACGACGCCAAGCACTACTGGGTGTCGTCCGACGAGGTCGACAAGCTGCTGCGGGCGGGCGAGGGCTGGCTGCCGGACCACCCGGAGCACAAGCTGATCACCAGCCGCTATCTCGCCCGGCGTTGGTCGCTGACCCGGGAGGCCATGGAACGCCTCGAACTCGTCCGGCTCGCCGAGACCGACGACACCGAGGTCGAGGAGATCGACAACGCTGTCGACGAGGAGACCGACACCGAGGAGAAGCCGGTGCCGCTCGCCGTGCTGCGCCGGGACGCGATCCTCGCCGCGCTGCACGCGTCCGGCGCGAGCCGGGTCCTCGATCTCGGCTGCGGACAGGGACAGTTGGTGCAGGCGCTGCTCAAGGACACCCGGTTCACCGAGATCGTCGGGGTCGACGTGTCGATGCGCGCGCTCACCATCGCCTCGCGCCGGCTCAAGCTGGACCGCATGGGCGAGCGGCAGGCCGCGCGCGTCCAGCTCGTGCAGGGCTCGCTCGCCTACACCGACCGCCGGCTCAAGGGCTACGACGCCGCCGTGCTCAGCGAGGTCATCGAGCACCTCGACCTGCCCCGGCTGCCCGCCCTGGAGTACGCGGTGTTCGGCTCCGCCCGCCCACGGACCGTCCTCGTGACGACCCCGAACGTCGAGTACAACGTCCGCTGGGAGACCCTGCCGGCCGGACACTCCCGGCACGGCGACCACCGCTTCGAGTGGACCCGCGAGGAGTTCCGCGCCTGGGCCCGCAAGGTCGCCGAACGGCACGGCTACGACGTGGAGTTCACCCCCGTCGGCCTCGACGACCCCGAGGTCGGTCCGCCCACCCAGATGGCCGTCTTCACCCTGGCCACCGCCACCGCCACCGCCACCCCGACCGCGAAGGAGGAGAAGGCCGCATGAGCGAGCAGACCACCCCGGGGCGCGTCCTGCCCGTCACCGACCTCTCCCTCGTGGTGCTGATCGGTGCGTCGGGCTCCGGCAAATCGACCTTCGCCCGACGGCACTTCAAGCCGACGGAGATCATCTCCAGCGACTTCTGCCGGGGCCTGGTCGCCGACGACGAGAACGACCAGAGCGCCAGCGGTGACGCCTTCGACGTGCTGCACTACATCGCCGGCAAGCGGCTCGCGGCCGGCCGCCGGACCGTCGTCGACGCGACCAACGTCCAGGAGGAGAGCCGCCGCGGACTGATCGAACTCGCCAGGAAGTACGACGTGCTGCCCATCGCCATCGTGCTCGACGTGCCCGAGGAGGTGTGCGCCGAGCGCAACGCGACGCGCACCGACCGCGCCGACATGCCGCGCCGCGTCATCCAGCGCCACACCCGCGAACTGCGGCGCTCGCTGCGCCGCTTGGAGCGCGAGGGGTTCCGCAAGGTGCACGTCCTGCGCGGGGTCGCGGACATCGAGAACGCGTCGGTGGTGACCGAGAAGCGGTTCAACGACCTGACCCACCTCACCGGCCCGTTCGACATCGTCGGCGACATCCACGGCTGCGCCTCCGAACTGGAGACCCTGCTCGGCAAGCTCGGCTACGTCGACGGCGCGCACCCGGGGGGCCGTACGGCCGTCTTCGTCGGCGACCTCGTCGACCGCGGCCCGGACTCGCCCGGCGTGCTGCGCCGGGTGATGTCCATGGTCGGCTCGGGCAACGCCCTGTGCGTGCCCGGCAACCACGAGAACAAGCTCGGCCGGTACCTCAAGGGCCGCAACGTCCAGCACAGCCACGGACTCGCCGAGACCATCGAGCAGTTGGACCGGGAGAGCGACGAGTTCCGCACCACCGTACGGGAGTTCGTCGACGGGCTGGTAAGCCACTACGTCCTCGACGGCGGACGGCTCGTCGTCTGCCACGCCGGCCTGCCCGAGAAGTACCACGGCCGCACCTCGGGCCGGGTGCGCTCGCACGCGCTGTACGGCGACACGACCGGGGAGACCGACGAGTTCGGGCTGCCCGTGCGCTACCCGTGGGCGGAGGACTACCGGGGCCGAGCCGCCGTGGTCTACGGGCACACCCCGGTCCCCACGGCCACCTGGCTCAACAACACCATCTGCCTGGACACCGGCGCCGTGTTCGGCGGCAAGCTCAGCGCGCTGCGCTGGCCGGAGCGCGAACTCGTCGACGTACCGGCCGAGCGGGTCTGGTACGAGCCGGCCAAGCCGCTCGTGACCGAGGCGCCGGGTGGTCACGAGGGCCGTCCGCTGGACCTCGCGGACGTGCACGGCCGCCGGGCCGTCGAGACCCGGCACGCCGGCCGGGTGGCCGTCCGCGAGGAGAACGCGGCGGCGGCCCTGGAGGTCATGAGCCGCTTCGCGGTGGACCCCAGACTGCTCCCGTACCTCCCGCCGACCATGGCTCCGACCGCGACCTCGCACGTCGACGGCTATTTGGAGCACCCGGCCGAGGCCTTCGCCCAGTACCACGAGGACGGGGTCGCGCGGGTCGTGTGCGAGGAGAAGCACATGGGGTCGCGGGCGGTGGCCCTGGTGTGCCGGGACGCGGACGCGGCGCGCGAGCGGTTCGGCGTGGACGGTCCCACGGGGTCCCTGTACACCCGCACCGGCCGGCCCTTCTTCGACGACGCCGACGTCACCGAGGAGATCCTCGGCCGGGTCCGCTCCGCCGCGACCGAAGCCGGACTCTGGGAGGAACTGGACACCGACTGGATACTGCTCGACGCCGAGTTGATGCCGTGGTCGCTGAAGGCGTCCGGGCTGCTGCGCAGTCAGTACGCCGCTGTCGGCGCCGCGTCCGGCGCGGTGTTCCCCGGGGTGCTGACCGCGCTCGAAGGGGCGGCCGCGCGGGGCGTCGAGGTCGGTGAGCTGCTGACGCGCCAGCGTGAACGGGCCACGGACGCCCAGGCGTTCACGGACGCGTACCGCCGCTACTGCTGGACGACGGACGGCCTTGAAGGCGTCCGTCTCGCACCGTTCCAGATCCTGGCCGTCCAGGGCCGGAGCCTCGCCGGGCTGCCGCACGACGAGCAACTCGCCCTGATCGACCGGCTCGTGGAGCACGACGGGACCGGGCTGCTGCACACCACGCGGCGGCTCTACGTCGACACCGGTGACCCGGAGTCGGTGCGGGCCGGCGTCGACTGGTGGCTGGAGATGACCGGCCGCGGCGGCGAGGGCATGGTCGTGAAGCCGGTCGGCGCGGTGGTGCGCGGCGGTCACGGGCGACTGGTGCAGCCCGGCATCAAATGCCGGGGGCGCGAGTACCTGCGGATCATCTACGGTCCCGAGTACACCCGTCCGGAGAACCTCACCCGCCTGCGCGGCCGCTTCCTCAACCACAAACGGTCCCTCGCCCTCCGCGAGTACGCGCTGGGCCTCGAAGCCCTGGACCGCCTGGCAGAGGGCGAGCCCCTGTGGCGCGTCCACGAGGCGGTGTTCGGCATCCTCTCCCTGGAATCCGAACCGGTGGACCCCCGCTTGTAGCGGGTGGCCCCCGTAAGGGCGCGGGAAACGGCGCGCCCGCCCCCGCCGGGGCCGCAGCCGAACGGCTCCAGGTCCTGGCCGGTCTGGCGGCACGGTTTCAGGCCGGGGCGGGCCAGTACCCCGTCAGGGGCGCGGGGAACGGCGCGGCCAGCCCCTACCGGGGTGCGGCCGGGGGAGTACCTGTGCCCGGTGCCCGGGCAGGGGGTACCGCTCGACCGGGTCGGCTCGGTGAGCCCCGTCAGGGGCGTGGGGAACGGCGCGCTCGGCCCCCGCCGGGGTGCGGCCGGGGGAGTACCTGTGGCCGGTGCCCGGGCAGGGGGTACCGCTCGACCGAACCGGCTCGGTGAGCCCCGTCAGGGCGCGGGGAACGGCGCGGCCAGCCCCCGCCGGGGCGGCAGCCGCCCCCCCCCGGCAGGGATACGCCGACCGCCCACCCGGGGCAGCGACACCCCGGCCGGGCACGACGCCCCGGGGCGGGGCACGGGCCGACCGACGGCGGGGCGGGACCCGGGCCAGGGCCGCGGGGCCCGGCGGGGTCCGGCGACGGCTGGGGCTGGGGGCCGCCAGGCCCCTCAGCCCACCAGCCGGAGCCGAACCCCAGCCACCCCCACCCGTACGGTCTGCCCCCACATCAGCTCCACCGCATCCCCCTCCATCCCGTCCCCGAACGCGATGAGCCGGTCCGACTCCACGGTCAGGGACAGCCGCCCGGACGCGGTGAGCTCGCCGGCCACGAGCGAGGTGCCCGTGGCCGGCGACGGCCAGGCCTCGCGGACGAACCACAGCAGGCGCTCGTCCGTGGGCCCCGGCAGCGGCAGCCCCCCGCCCCGCTCCTGCCACACCGACCGGAGCCAGCCGGTGGCCCCGGTCCCGGTCCCCACCAGTACCCCGGAGGAGGCCTGGGGGGGGGGGGGGGCCCCCCCCCCCCCCCCGCCCCACCCCCCCCCCCCCCTCGTGGGGGTCGCGGACACCCGAGCAAGACCCTTTTGGGGGGGACAGAGCCGGGTGTTGTTCTCTACATCCCC
>NZ_JBVJCT010000006.1:241536-361950 GCF_055588305.1 Streptomyces sp. NPDC042002
ACCTGTGTCCCCCTTCCCCCCCCCCCCCCCCCCCCCGGGGGGCGCCTGCCCCCCCCCCCCCCCCCCCCCCCCCCCCCCCCCCCCCCCGGTACCGGGCCGTCTGATGGCCCGCGGCCCCCAGATAGATCTCGTTGAGGGCGACCAGCCGCTGGGTGTCGTCCGCGACCGCCTCGACCATGGTCAGCTCATCGGCGCTGCCCCCGTGCGCCGAGGCGAGCAGCGCGCCCGCGTCCCGGGGCCGGTGCCGCACCAGCACACCCGGATTGCGCCCGGGGTCGGCGTCGATCCCCACCACCGGCTGACCCGCCAGGTACTTGGCGACGTTCGCGACCAGCCCGTCCTGTCCGACCACGACCACCACGTCCTCCGGCGCGAACAGGAAGCGGTCCAAGTCGGCCCGCTCCAGCCGGGCCTGACGCCAGGTCAGCGGAATGGCCGACACCACCGCGGCCAGCGCCTCGCGGGACCGCCGGTGCCGTTCGGCCACCTCCGCGATGTCCCGGCCGCGCGAGGACAGGAAGAACGCCGCCTGCCCGTGCGTGCCGTGACGAGCCGTCAACTCCTCGTACTCGGTGGTCCGATGGACGAGGACGACCCGGGGCGCGAGACTCACGCCGGGTCCCCGGCGGCCCCGTTGCCCAGCTTGGCGAGCAGCCCGGTGAGGACGTCGGGCGAGACGGTGAGGTTCTCGATCCGCGGCAGGTTCTCCGCGAGCCGGGTGCCGGTCAGCGCGTGCAGCGTGGCGACGTCGGCGTCGCCGTGGACCCGCAGCCAGGCCGCCTGCGCCTCGGCCCGCGCCGCGCCGACCTCGCGCGCCGCCTGCGCCTCGGCCCCGGCGAGCCGCACCTTCCGGGTGGCCTCCGCCTCGGCGAGCCGCAGCGACCGGGTGGCCTCGGCCTCCGCCAGCCGGACCGTGCGGTCCGCCTCCGCCCCGGCGCGCACCGCGTCCGCCGCCGCGAGCTCCTCGGCCTCGCGGCGCGCGTTCGTACCGCGCTGGTCGACCAACTGCTCCTCGCGCCGCGCGAGTTCGATCTGGCTGGCGAGTTCGTTCTCGGCGATGGCGCGCTCCCGCTCGACGGCGACCGCCCGGCGTTCGTACGTCGCCTTGTCCGCGTCCTGCTGGATCTGCTCGCGGGCGGGGGTGCGCAGGGCCCGTTCCACCTCGGGCTCCGGGCGCAGCGCGACGACCCGCACCGCGACCACCTCGATGCCGGTCGCCGGCAGCCGGGGTTCGGCGGCGAGGCCGTCCGCGATCCGCTCCCGTACCGCCGCGACGCCGTCCACCAGGGCGGACGCCAGTGACGTACGGGCCAGTACGTCGAGCGCGTGCTGCTGGGCCGTCTCGGTGAGCAGTGATCCCAGCTGCTCCAGCGGGGTGCCGCGCCAGGCGCCGGAGTCGGGGTCTATCGAGAAGTCGATGCGGGAGGCCGCGACCGCGGGGTCGCTGATCCGGTAGGTGACGGTCGCCTGCACCGCGACGTCCTGGAAGTCGGACGTACGGGCGTGGAAGGTCATCGCCAACTCGCGGTCGTCCACCGGGACTTCGGAGAGCGCCGCGGTCAGCGAGCGGTACCAGAAGCTGAGTCCGGGGCCGTCGTGGACCAGGCGCCCCGACATGTGGTGCCGGACATGGGCGGTGGGCGCCCCGCGCAGATGGCGCCAGCCAAGGCGTCGCGTGATGTCGGCCATGAGTACCCCCTCGGCGCCGGGCGGTCCCGGCGGTTCCCCGGCACACATGCTGCCGTTTGTTGTCGTCAGTGAGACGATAATGGGGAACCTGCTTATCGTCAAGGGGACGAAATGAATGAGGTGCGGCTCGGGCGATCCGTGGGTGAACACGCGTCCGGATGGTCAGGATGGATACATGGGATTCCACGTCGACTCCGAGGCCGGGCGGCTGCGCCGCGTCATCCTGCACCGGCCCGATCTCGAGCTCAAAAGGCTCACCCCCAGCAACAAGGACGCGCTCCTCTTCGACGACGTGCTGTGGGTGCGCCGGGCGCGCGCGGAACACGACGGGTTCGCCGACGTGCTGCGCGACCGCGGGGTCACCGTCCACCTCTTCGGCGACCTGCTCGCCGAGACCGTGGCGATCGGGGCGGCCAGAGCGCTCGTCCTGGACCGGGTCTTCGACGAGAAGGAGTACGGGCCGCTCGCCACCGACCATCTCCGGGCCGCCTTCGAGACCCTGCCCGCCCCGGAGCTGGCGTCCGTCCTGGTCGGAGGCATGACCAAGCGCGAGTTCCTGGACGCGCACGCGGAGCCCACCTCCGTGCGCTTCCACGTCATGGACCTCGACGACTTCCTCCTGCGCCCGCTGCCCAACCATCTCTTCACGCGTGACACCTCCGCGTGGATCTACGACGGGGTCTCCATCAACGCCATGCGCTGGCCGGCCCGGCAGCGCGAGACCGTGCACTTCGAGGCGATCTACCGGCATCACCCGCTCTTCCGCGAGGAGGGCTTCAACCTCTGGTCGGAGGGGCAGGCGGACTACCCGTCCACCATCGAGGGCGGCGACGTGCTCGTGATCGGCAACGGCGCGGTGCTCATCGGCATGAGCGAGCGGACGACGCCCCAGGCCGTCGAGATGCTCGCGCACAAGCTGTTCGCGGCGGGCTCGGCCCGCACCATCGTGGCGCTCGACATGCCCAAGCGGCGGGCACTGATGCACCTCGACACCGTGATGACGATGGTCGACGGCGACATCTTCACCCAGTACGCCGGGCTCGGCATGCTCCGCTCGTACACCATCGAACCGGGCGTCGGGGACAAGGAGCTGAAGGTCACCGACCATCCGCCGGAGCACATGCACCGCGCCATCGCGGCGGCGCTCGGCCTCAACGAGATCCGCGTCCTGACCGCCACGCAGGACGTGCACGCGGCCGAGCGGGAGCAGTGGGACGACGGCTGCAACGTCCTCGCCGTCGAACCGGGCGTCGTCATCGCCTACGAGCGGAACTCCACGACCAACACGCATCTGCGCAAGCAGGGCATCGAGGTGATCGAGATCCCGGGCAGCGAGCTGGGCCGGGGAAGGGGCGGCCCGCGCTGTATGAGCTGCCCCGTCGAACGGGACCCCGTATAGGGCCGCGCGCCGGGCCCTGCGCGCGGCCACCCCGAGCCGGAGTGGCGTACGAGCCTCACGGGCTTCACGCGGGGCCGTGAGCGGGCGGGATCCATGGGGCCGTCGAACGGAGTCGAACGAGGGGCCGCATATAAATGCTGGGCGTCGTATAGAATTCCAAGCGTCCGTCCCCGTCCTCGCCCCTCGTCATCCCTGGAGCGCCCCCATGGCGACAGTTCCGACCGCCCTCGCCGGCCGCCACTTCCTCAAGGAGCTCGACTTCACGGAGGACGAGTTCCGCGGTCTGGTCGAGCTGGCCGCCGGGCTCAAGGCGGCCAAGAGGGCCGGGGCCGAGACCCGGTATCTGCGGGGCAGGAACATCGCGCTGATCTTCGAGAAGACCTCGACCCGTACGCGCTGCGCCTTCGAGGTCGCGGCCGCCGACCAGGGCGCCTCGACGACGTATCTGGACCCGACCGGCTCGCAGATCGGCCACAAGGAGTCGGTGAAGGACACCGCCCGCGTGCTCGGCCGCATGTTCGACGCCATCGAGTACCGCGGTGACAGCCAGGCCGCCGTCGAGGAACTGGCCGCCTACGCCGGAGTGCCGGTCTACAACGGCCTCACCGACGAATGGCACCCGACCCAGATGCTGGCCGACGTCCTCACGATGACCGAGCACTGCGCCAAGCCGATCGGCGAGATCGTCTTCGCCTATCTGGGTGACGCCCGTTTCAACATGGGCAACTCGTACCTGATCACCGGCGCCCTGCTCGGCATGGACGTGCGGATAGTCGCTCCGCAGGCCTACTGGCCGGCCGACGAGATCGTCGAGCGGGCCCGCGAACTCGCCGAGAAGAACGGCGGCCGCGTCACCCTCACCGAGCACATCGGCGAGGGCGTGCGGGGCGCCGACTTCGTGGCCACCGACGTCTGGGTCTCCATGGGGGAACCCAAGGAGGTGTGGGCCGAGCGCATCGGTGCCCTCGTCCCGTACGCCGTGACCATGGACGTGCTGCGCGCCACCGGGAACCCGGACGTCAAGTTCCTGCACTGCCTGCCGGCCTTCCACGACCTCGGCACCGAGGTCGGCCGCGGGCTCCACGAGGTGCACGGACTCGACTCGCTGGAGGTCACCGACGAGGTCTTCGAGTCGGCGCACTCCGTCGTCTTCGACCAGGCCGAGAACCGGCTGCACACGATCAAGGCGATCCTCGTCGCCACGCTGGCCTGATCTCTCCGTACGACGTCCGGCGGCCCCGGGACCACCCCTTACCGGGCCCGCCACGCGCCCCCCGAACTCTCGGCTCCGTGGTCGGCCTCCGCGCCATCGGCACGCTCGTCGAGATGGCCACCGTCAACATCGCGGTGATCGCGCCGCGCCGCCGCGAGCCGGGCCTCTCCCGCACCTTCCGGGTACCGCTCCACCCCGTGGTGCCGCTGCTCGGCGTCGGCTTCCGCCTCGATCTGATGTACGAGACCGGCTGGACGACCTGGATCCGGTTCGCCGCCTTCCTCGCGGCCGGATTCCTCGTGTACGTCCTCTACGGGCGCCGCGATTCCCGGCCGGCCCGGACCGGCACCCGCGCCGGAGCCGGAGCCGAGGCCGCTACAGCAGCGGACGCCGCTGAGCGGGAACCACGGGCAGTCTGAACCAGACCGCCTTGCCGGAGTCGGTGGGGCGGTGCCCGCAGGCCGAGCTGAGGGCGCGGAGCAGCAGCAGACCGCGCCCGTGCTCCTGCCAGGGGTCGGGCTCGCCGGGCGGGTGGGGGAGCGTGAGGTCGAGCGGCGGCACCGGGTCCGGGTCGTGCACCTCGACCCGGCAGCCGGTCGGCATCAGCTCCACGACCAGCTCTATCGGCCCGTCTCCCGCGGTGTGCTCGACGGCGTTCGCGACCAGCTCCGCGGTGAGCAGTTCGGCGGTGTCGCTGTCGGCCGCGTGCTCCCGCTCGGCGAGGGCCGTGCGGACCAGGGCGCGGGCGACGGGCACGGCCGCGACGGTGTGCGGCAGCGCGATGCGCCAAGAGGCGGGTGACGGGGTGTCGTGCAATGCGGGTCCGTTCATGGAGCAGGCAGTCCTGCTGACAACCTAAGGAATGGTACGACTCCACCGGGCGAACGCGCTCGGTGGGCTTTCGCGGGACATCGGCCGGTGTGTCCCTTGGGTATCGGGGTCTCCTTTCGGGACGTTCGGTCCGATACGGTGCTGTCTACCCGGACGAACGGTCCCCCTCCCGCGTCCGCTCCCGCCGTTACACGGCTATCGACGATCCGTGACGCGATGACGGATCACGGTCACCTCGCGGCCCCGCCTTCACGACCTGCGGACGCCCTCTCGCGAGACGCGGTTGTCGCTTCACGACTCGCAGTCATCACGTCACGTCATGTAACAGCACGCCGTGTCACGTCGAGCGGCCCCAGGAGGCGGTGCGACCGTCGATTCCCGGACACCGCCCACTGCCCTATCGCGCACTCGTGACGACAGTCACAGATGAGTGATAACTTGGTTGAACAGTCGCATCGCGTCGCCCCCGCCCGAGGAGGCCGCCCGCCATGAGTCCCTTCACCGGCTCCGCCGCCCGCACCCCCGACTGGGAGCATCTGCGGTACGAGCTCACCGACGGCGTCGCCACGGTCACCCTGGCCCGCCCCGAGAAACTCAACGCGCTCACCTTCGGCGCCTACGCCGACCTGCGCGACCTGCTCGCCGAGCTGTCCCGCGAGCGGTCCGTCCGCGCCCTGGTGCTCGCCGGGGAGGGCCGCGGATTCTGCTCCGGCGGCGATGTCGACGAGATCATCGGCGCGACCCTGTCCATGGACACCGCCCAGCTCCTCGACTTCAACCGGATGACCGGGCAGGTCGTCCGGGCCGTACGGGAATGCCCGTTCCCGGTGATCGCGGCCGTCCACGGGGTGGCGGCGGGCGCCGGAGCCGTGCTGGCGCTGGCCGCCGACTTCCGGGTGGCCGACCCGAGCGCCCGCTTCGCCTTCCTCTTCACCCGCGTCGGGCTGTCCGGCGGCGACATGGGCGCGGCCTATCTGCTGCCCCGGGTGGTCGGGCTCGGCCACGCGACCCGGCTGCTGATGCTCGGCGAACCGGTGCGGGCGCCCGAGGCCGAGCGCATCGGCCTGATCAGCGAACTCACCGACGAGGGGCACGCCGACGAGGGCGCGCAGGCGCTGGCCCGCCGCCTCGCCGACGGTCCGGCCCTGGCGTACGCCCAGACCAAGGCGCTGCTCACCGCCGAGCTGGACATGCCGCTCGCCGCCTCCGTCGAACTGGACGCCGCGACCCAGGCCCTGCTGATGAACGGCGAGGACTACGCGGAGTTCCACGCGGCCTTCACGGAGAAGCGGGCCCCGAAGTGGCGGGGGAGGTGAACCCGGGATGCGTGCGGACGCGGGCCGGGAGAGCCACGATGACCGCGAGGAACGGGTCGAGGCCGAGCGTGAGGGCCCTGCCGGGACCGGGGGAGAAGGGCGGGCGGGCGCAGGGCGCGGGAGGCGAGTGGCCGGCGGTGCGATGCGTGTCGCGGTGATCGGCGGGGGACCCGGTGGACTCTACGCCGCGGCCCTCCTCAAACGCCTCGGCCCGGCCCGCGAGATCACCGTCTGGGAACGCAACGCGCCCGACGACACCTTCGGCTTCGGCGTCGTCCTGTCCGACGAGACCCTCGGCGGCATCGAGCACGCCGACCCCGTCGTGTACGCGGCGCTCCAGGCCGAGTTCGTCCGCTGGGACGACATCGACATCGTGCACCGCGGAGTGCGCCACACCTCCGGCGGCCACGGCTTCGCCGCGCTCGGGCGGCGCCGGCTCCTGGAGATCCTGCACGAACGCTGCCGCTCCCTGGGCGTCGACCTGCGCTTCACGGCCGAGGCCCCGCCGGTGGACGAACTGATGGCGGCCTACGACCTCGTCGTCGCCGCCGACGGAGTGCACAGCCTCATCCGCGCGGCCCACGCGGAGGTGTTCCGGCCGTCCGTCGAGGAGCACCGCTGCCGCTACATCTGGCTCGCCGCCGACTTCGCCTTCGACGCCTTCCGCTTCGAGATCGCCGAGACCGAACACGGCGTGATGCAACTGCACGGCTACCCGTATTCGGCGGACGCCTCCACCGTCATCGTCGAGATGCGCGAAGAGGTCTGGCGGGCCTCGGGGTTCGCGGACCTCGACGAGGAGGAGTCCGTCGAGCGATGCGGCAAGATCTTCGCGGACGCGCTCGGCGGACGCCCGCTGCACGCCAACAAGTCGGCCTGGACGACCTTCCGGACGATCGTCAACGACCGCTGGTCGCACGGGAATCTGGTCCTGCTCGGCGACGCGGCCCACACCGCCCACTTCTCCATCGGCTCCGGCACCAAGCTCGCCGTCGAGGACGCCCTCGCGCTGGCCGCCTGTCTGGAGGAACGGCCTTCGCTGGACGAGGCGTTGGCCGCGTACGAGGAGGAGCGGCGCCCGGTCGTCGCCTCGACCCAGCGGGCCGCCCGCGCCAGCCTGGAATGGTTCGAGGACGTCGGCCGCTATCTCGGCCAGCCCACCCGGCAGTTCGCGTTCAACCTCCTCACCCGCAGCCGCCGGGTCACCCACGACAACCTGCGGCTGCGCGATCCGCACTTCGTGGCCGCGGTCGAGCGGGAGCTGCGCTGCCCGCCCGGCACCCCGCCGATGTTCACCCCGCTGCGGCTGCGCGGTCTGACCCTGCGCAACCGGGTCGTCGTCTCACCGATGGACATGTACTCGGCCGTGGACGGCATCCCCGGCGACTTCCATCTCGTCCACCTGGGCGCACGGGCTCTCGGCGGCGCCGGACTGGTGATGACCGAGATGGTGTGCGTCAGCGCGGAGGGCCGCATCACGCCCGGCTGCGCGGGGATCTACACCGGCCGACAGGCCGACTCCTGGCGGCGGATCGTCGACTTCACGCACCGGCAGGCGCCGGGCACCGCGATCGGCCTCCAGCTCGGCCACGCCGGCCGCAAGGGCTCGACACGGCTGATGTGGGAGGGCATCGACGAACCCCTGCCGGACGGCAACTGGCCACTCGTGGCCGCCTCCCCCCTCCCGTACAAGCCGGAAAGCCAGACACCCCGCGAGCTGTCGCGCGCCCAGCTCACCGATCTGCGCGAGCAGTTCACCGCGGCCGCCTGCCGCGCCGCCCGCTGCGGCTTCGACCTCCTCGAACTGCACTGCGCGCACGGCTACTTGCTCTCCGGCTTCCTCTCGCCACTGACCAACCTGCGCACCGACGCGTACGGCGGATCGCTGGAGAAGCGGCTGCGCTTCCCGCTCGAAGTGTTCGACGCGGTACGGGCGGTGTGGCCGGCGGAACGGCCGATGACCGTGCGTATCTCCGCCACCGACTGGGCCGAGGGCGGCACCACCGGGGACGACGCGGTGACGATCGCACGGGCCTTCGCCGCGCACGGCGCCGACGCCGTCGACGTGTCGACCGGCCAGGTCGTGGCGGACGAGCGCCCCGAGTACGGCCGCTCCTACCAGACGCCGTACGCCGACCGGATCCGGCACGAGACCGGGCTCCCGGTGATCGCCGTCGGCGCGATCTCCTCCTGGGACGACGTCAACTCCCTGATCCTGGCGGGCCGTACCGACCTGTGCGCACTCGCCAGGCCGCACCTGTACGACCCCAACTGGACACTGCACGCGGCGGCCGAACAGGGCTACGAGGGGCCGGGCGTGGGCTGGCCGACGCCCTACCGCGCGGGCAGCCGCCCCCCGCGGACCGGCCGCACCGACGCCCCCAAGCCCCGCCTCACCCTGGAGACTTGAGGACCGGCCCGGCGGTCAGGAGAGGCGCGTCCCGCACTCCCGGGCGAGGGCGTCCTGCACCCCCCCGGACGTCCCGCGTGAGCGCGGGCGCGTCCGGTCCGACGGTGATCAAGCCGCCGCGCGAGACATCCCGCGGCGGAGGTCACATGGAGTCGGGGTACCCGGACCACGGGGGCACCCCGGCGAACTCGGCTCCCGCGTCCCGCAGTCGCTCGTGCAGTGCCCGGAAGACGGTGGCCGAGCGGGCGCCCGGCCAGTCCTCGGGGAGCAGCGCGGCGGGCAACCCCGGGTCGGTGTAAGGGAGATGGCGCCAGGAGTCGAGGGCGAGCAGATAGTCGCGGTAGGCATCTTCGGGCGGGGTGTCGGCGCGGCCCTCCCAGGTGCGCAGCACACGCGCGTGCCGGCCGAGGAACGCCTCGTGCTCCTTGGCGATCGCCGTCAGATCCCACCAGCGCGCCACCGCGTCGGCCGTCGCCGCGTACCCCAGATGCTCGCCGCGGAACAGTTCCACGTACGGATCGAGGCGCAGCCGCTCCAGCGTGTGCCGGGTCTCCTCGTACAGCCGCGCCGGGGCGAGCCACACCCCGGGGGCGGCCGTGCCGAAGCCGAGGCCCGCGAGCCGCGAGCGCAGGACGTGCCGCTTCTGCCGCTCCGACTCGGGCACGGAGAAGACGGCGAGCACCCAGCCGTCGTCCTCGGGAGGCGCCGACGCGTACACCCGGCGGTCGCCGTCGTCGAGCAACTGCCGCGCGTCCGGCGACAACGCGTATCCGGCGGCGCCCGCCGCGGTGCGCGCCGGCTCCAGGAGCCCGCGGCGCTTGAGCCGGGACACCGACGACCGCACCGAGGGCGCGTCCACGTCGACCGCGGCGAGGAGCCGGATCAACTCGGCCACCGGCACCGGGCCGGGCGCGAACCGGCCGTACGCGCCGTAGAAGGTGACGATGAGGGAACGGGGGGCGTGTTGCTCTGACACGTTGATCACTCTAGTGCGCGAAGATCACTTGGGATCGCCGCCTGTGGACAAGTCGGCCGCGGGTACGGGAGGTGACAGTACGTCAGCGCCAGTCTCCTCCCGCAGCCTGAACCGCTGGAGTTTGCCCGTGGCGGTCCGTGGCAGCGCGTCCAGGAAGACGATCTCGCGGGGGCATTTGTACGGTGCCAGCTCGGACTTGAGGAAGGCGCGCAGCGCGTCGGCGTCCCGGCGGGCGCCCTCCTTGAGCACCGTGTAGGCCACCACGATCTGCCCGCGCGCCTCGTCGGGCCGCCCGACGACGGCCGTCTCGAGAACGTCCGGGTGCCGCGTCAGCGCGTCCTCGACCTCGGGGCCCGCGATGTTGTACCCCGCCGAGATGATCATGTCGTCGGCGCGGGCCACATAGCGGAAGTAGCCGTCGGGGTCGCGTACGTAGGTGTCGCCGGTGATGTTCCAGCCTTCACGCACGTACTCCCGCTGCCGGGGATCGGCGAGATACCGGCAGCCGACCGGGCCGCGGACGGCGAGCAGACCGGGTTCGCCGTCCGGCACCTCGGTCCCGTCGGCGTCGACCACGCGCGCGTGCCACCCCGGTACGGGCACGCCGGTCGTGCCGGGGCGGATGTCTCCGTCGGCGGCGGAGATGAAGATGTGCAGCAGCTCGGTGGCGCCGATGCCGTTGATGATGCCGAGCCCGGTGCGCCCGTGCCAGTCCCGCCAGGTCGCCGCGGGCAGGTTCTCGCCCGCGGACACACAGCGCCGCAGCGACCCGATGTCGTACTCGGCGGGCTCGGTCAGTTCCGCCAGCATCGCCCGGTAGGCGGTCGGCGCGGTGAACAGCACGGAGACCCGGTGCTCGGCGATCGCGGGCAGCAACTGCTTGGGGCCCGCCTGTTCGAGCAACAGGGAGCAGGCGCCGGCACGCAGGGGGAAGACGACGAGACCGCCGAGCCCGAAGGTGAATCCCAGGGGAGGACTGCCCGCGAAGACATCGTCCTCATGTGGCTGCAACACCTGCTTCGAGAAGGTGTCCGCTATCGCCAGCACATCGCGGTGGAAGTGCATGCAGCCCTTGGGCCGTCCGGTGGTGCCCGAGGTGAACGCGATCAGCGCCACGTCGTCGGCGGCCGTGTCCACCGCGTCGAAGGGCTCGTCGGGGGCGCCGGTGATCCGCAGCAGCAGATCGTCGGGCGCGTCACCGCCGTACGTCGTGACCCGCAGTCCGGGGATCTCCGCCTTGGCCAGGTCGTCGACCGAGCGGATGTCGCACAGGGCGTGGGTCACCCGCGCGATCCCGCACATCGTGCTCAGCTCGTGCGGCCGCTGCTGCGCGAGGACCGTGACGGCGACCGCGCCCGCCTTCAGCACCGCGAGCCAGCAGGCCGCCAGCCACGGGGTGGTCGGGCCGCGCAGCAGCACCCGGTTGCCCGGGACGACGCCCAGCTCGCCGGTCAGCACGTGGGCGATCCGGTCGACGCGGGCCCGCAGCTGTCCGTAGGTCCACGGCGCGCCGGACGGCGTGCGGAACACCGGGCGTTCGGGGTCGGTGTCCGCGAGGAGTTCGGCGGCGCAGTTCAGCCGGACGGGGTAGCGCAGTCCGGGCAGGTCGAAGCGGAGTTCGGGCCACTGCTCGGGGGGCGGGAGATGGTCGCGCGCGAAGGTGTCGACGTGGGCCGAGGGTGCCGGCCCCAAGGTGTCCGCGGGATCCGCTTGATCCGCGGGATCCACAGGGTCCATGGAGGTTCGCCCCCTTGCCTTGGTGGGCGTCGTGGTGGGCTCGCACAAGGAGCGTATCGTGTTGGTGACGACAGTCAACGGTTCGCGATAACGTGGGTGGCGTCCGACGGGGAGAGGGGACGGGCAATGACCGCATTCTCGCTTGATCCGGGGCAGATCGCCTGGTGTGCCGAGCTGCGCACCCTGGCGGCTGAACACCTGCGCCCACTGGCCGACAAGGGCGAGGCGGGCCACGTCAACCGCCCGCTCGTCGCCGAACTCGGCCGACTCGGCCTGCTCTCCCGCCTGTTCACCTCCGGCGCTCTCGACCTCTGCCTGATGCGCGAGTCCCTGGCCCAGGTCTGCACCGAGGCCGAGACGGCACTGGCCCTCCAGGGGCTCGGCGCCCATCCGGTGCACGCGTACGGCACCGCGGCCCAGCGCGAGCGCTGGCTGCCCAGGGTCGCGGACGGCGGCGCCGTGGCGGCCTTCGCGCTGAGCGAGCCCGGCGCGGGCTCGGACGCCGCCGCGCTGGCGCTCCGGGCGGACGCGGACGGCACCGGCGGCTGGCGGCTCACCGGCGAGAAGTGCTGGATCTCCAACGCCCCCGAGGCCGACTTCTACACCGTCTTCGCGCGGACCGCGCCCGACGCCGGAGCCCGCGGAGTCACCGCCTTCCTCGTCCCCGCCGACCGCCCCGGCCTCACCGGCACCCCGCTCGACATGCTCTCCCCGCACCCCATCGGCGCCCTCGCCTTCGACGCCGTACCCGTCACGGCGGACGACGTCCTCGGCGAACCCGGCCATGGCTTCCGGGTCGCCATGAACACCCTCAACCTGTTCCGGCCGAGCGTGGGCGCCTTCGCCGTCGGCATGGCGCAGGCCGCGCTGGACGCGACCCTCGCGCACACGGCACGACGCGAGGCGTTCGGCGGCCCGCTGAAGGACCTGCAGACCGTGGCCCACCGGGTCGCCGAGATGGCGCTGCGCACCGAGGCGGCCCGCCTGATGGTGTACGCGGCCGCGGCGGCGTACGACGAGGGGGCATCGGACGTTCCCCGGCGGGCGGCGATGGCGAAACTGCTCGCGACCGAGACGGCCCAGTACGTCGTCGACGCGGCCGTCCAGTTGCACGGCGCCCGCGCCCTGCGCCGCGGCCATCTCCTCGAACACCTCTACCGCGAGGTGCGCGCGCCGCGTATCTACGAGGGGGCCAGCGAGGTCCAACGGGCGGTCATCGCCAAGGAGTTGTACCGGACGGCTGCCGCACAGAGCCCGGAAGCGGCCGGGCGGACACGGGAAACGGGGTCCGCATGACCGTCGAGCAGACACAGGGAACGGGGTCCGCATGACCGTCCGCCGAGCACAGGGAACGGGGTCCGCATGACCGCCGAGCGCGTCAATCCGCCCGAGCTCTCCCCGCCGACCGGGTTCGCCCACGCCGTCGTCGCCACCGGCTCCCGTGTCGTCTTCCTGGCCGGACAGACCGCGCTCGACGCGGACGGGAAGGTGGTGGGGGAGACCCTGCCCCTCCAGTTCGAACGGGCGCTGGTCAATCTGCTGACCGCGCTGCGGGCGGCGGGCGGCGAACCGGCGGACCTCGCCCGGGTCACGGTCTACGCCACGGACGTCGCCGACTACCGCGTCCACGCTCCCGAACTCGGCCGCATCTGGCGCCGGTTGGCGGGCCGCGACTACCCCGCGATGGCCGTCATCGGCGCCACGCGCCTGTGGGACGAACAGGCACTGGTCGAACTCGACGGCTTCGCCGTGCTGGCGTAGGGCCGCGAGGTAGCGGAGAGAGCGGAACGGGCGGAGATCAGGCCGCGACGGCCAACTGGCCGGCGAACACCCGGTGTGGTGCGATCACGCTGCCGTCGGGGAGCAGTTCGCCGCTGTCGTCGAAGACGATCGCGCCGTTGCACAGGAGGTTCCAGCCCTGCTCGGGGTGGGCCGAAACGATGTGCGGGGCGGCGGCGTCCACGGACGGGCACGAAGACCGGTGTGAGCACATGGTGCACCTCCACGTGGGATGCGAAGAGTGTCGGCGGCGTTGTCGTCGCCCTCGCATACCTAGACCATGCGCGCGCGGCGAACTCACCGGAACAGCCGGTCGTGAAGCGTGACAACACGAGGACAACTCTCGGACGCCCCCAAGACGGACGGTGCCAACTCGCCACCAAAGGGGTGATGATCACCGCCTTCGGGGCCTCGGACCGGTACCTGTTGAGCGCCCCTTCCAGGCCCCCGCTCCAGGAGGTACTCCATGTCATTTCGCCAGGCCGTCGGCACGGCCGCCGGTGCCGCGCTGCTCCTGCTCCTCGCCCCGTCCGCCGTCGCCGTGTCCGCCCCGTACGACACCACCCGGACCGCCCCGTCCGACGAGGTGACCGTCGACCACACCGGCACGGTCGCCGCCGACGGCACCATCACCCTCTCCGGCACCTACCGCTGCACGGGCGCCGCCGGGCCCGTGTTCGTGTCCTCCACGGTGTCCCAGGGCGATCCCTGGGCCAGCCACCCCATCGGCGGCTCCTCGGCGGTCTGCGACGGCGCGGAGCACCGCTGGAGCAACTCGGAGGAGAGCGCGCCCAAAACCCTCGTCCCGGGACCGGCGCACGTCGAGGCCACGGTGTTCGACATCAGCGCCACCGGCCTCCCCCTGCCCTCGGTCCACGCGATCCGGGAACAGGACATCACCGTCGTCCGGGGCTGAACACGTACGAGGCCCAGCGCTGAGCAGGTACGGGAGGGGCCGCCGACGGGGCGGGTCGGCGGCCCCTCCCGCGCCGGGCGGAGACCGGCACCGACCGGTGCCCGGCGCGGTCCCTCGGATGCCACGGGCGTCGCGATGTCAGTCCGTGGCGTCCACGTACGGGCGGGCCAGCCGGCGCAGTGGAGACGTCTTGTCCCACACGTGCCAGCGCGCGCCGCACAGGGGGTCGGTCTCGTAGGTCACCTCCGCCGGGAAGCCGTCGGCCGTGACCCGTTCGGCGGGTGGGCCGGCGAGAGTCCTGCCGCAGTGGGGACAGCGGTCCGGCGTCCGCATGGGATACATGCCCATCGTCATCGCTCCTGTCGTACGCCGGTGTTCGTGCGCGTCAGCGGTCTTCGAGGCGACGGTCCAACGAGGCGTCCCGGCAACCCTTGCCGGTGTCGTCGGTCGAGGGAAGCCATGGCGTCCGGCCGGTGCTGGTGAACGCCGCCCACCCACTCACGGCGGCGGTGTCGCCCTCGCACACCGATACACGCCATGCGTCGGGAGTCCAGGTGAAGATCGCGTCCTGACCGAAGCGCCGCCCCAGTTCGCGTGCCGCGCAGTCACTCATGCCCGCGACGGCGACACTCTCCTCGACGTGCGTGCCGCGCGCGTCGCCTCCTGCCGCCGGCCACCAGGTGAGCCCCTGCCGGGCGAGCTCGCCGAGCAGCAGGCCGTGAGCACGGGCGTTGTACTCGGCGGAGGCGGTACGGCCAAAGGGATTCCAGGCCGTGATCACATGAAGGGCGGTGCCGCCGGCCGGTTCCGGGAAGGGGCCCTCAGCCGTGCCCGGCGAACGCGGCTCGACCCGGACGGTCCTGTCGTGGAAACGGATGTCCACGACAGCGTGACGGTAGAGCTCCCAGTTCTGGGGCGCACCGGGTACGTCGGTCGCGTGCACAAGGGCCTCCTGTGGAACGAAGGACCCCCTTACACGCCGTGCAGGGAGATCGGTGCCTGCCCCCATGGACATGGGGGCACGATGTCGCCCGGAAGGGCACTCACGCGATGTGCGAGTCGGCCGACCGGTGGCTTCCCCGGTCGCACTCGGCCGGGTCGACCGAGCCGCAAGATGTCACGATTCCGGTCCCGGAGCAAGGGGTTTCGGATCATCTTGCCAAGGCCCGTCACGGGTGTCAGTTTCCCCGCTCGGTCAAGAGTTCCAGTGTCAAGTCCCGGCTCGCTGGACGGCATTCCGTCCGTCGCGGATGCTCCGGGGACACGGCCGATCGCCATGCGCGGTGCGTGGGAAACCGCAGATCACCGGGGTGCGGACAGTGTGCTACCGGGGTCCTACGACTCCGGAAGGCTGCCCGAACATGTCCGTTTCCCCCGAGCCCGAGCCTCGCCGCGCGGGTGTGCAGGTCATCGAACTCGCCGCCGCTTGCACGCTGTTCCACACGGCCGAGGCGAACGGCCTCGGTTCGCCGGGGACCGGTGACCTCTTCGATGAACGGCGCGAGGAGCCGGACCCGGGGTCTCCGGAAGTCGAGGAAGGCGCGGAACCCGAGGAGACCACCGAGGACGCGGAGGGGACGGACACGTGCACCTGCGCGCATGGCGGTATGCCTGGCCTCTGCTGGGGCCACGAGGCCGGCAAAAGGCAGTACGCGAAGGTGGAGAACCAGGACGACGAGGGCGACGAGAACGATGACTGCGTCCTGGAGGTTGTCGACGACTTCGCCGAAGGGATGGCGGAGGATTCGATCTACGACCTGAGTGACGTGCTTCCCGGCGGCTTCGACCGGCGCTCGCTCCACGGGCTCATCACCCTCATCGATGTCGCCCAGGCGAGACCGGACAGGGAGAGATGGACCACGGACGGGCCGTGGCAGCTCTGGTGGTTGTCCTGCCACAGCGATGTCGCACGGCCCCTGAGCGCAAGAGACGAAACCGATTCCGATTCCTCCAGTGCCGATTCGGACGAGGAACCGGACGACGGCAGCTACTACGTGTTCCTTCAGAACGAGGACGCCCACACCGTCAAGGTCATCAGGACGCGCGGGTCGGAACAGCACGTGATGTACTCCGCGCCCGCCTGGGGGCCTGGCGGCGAGACCCAGGTCCGTGACACTCCGGAAGCGCTGCGGAGTCTCGTGGATCGGGTGACGGAACAGGTGCGCGAGGCGGGCTTCACGGTTGAGGGCGACTGGACCGTCGACTGGTCGCGTTGCCACGTGCTTCTTGCCAACTGGGACTACTGATGGCCCGGCCCCGGAGGCCCAGCGGGGGACCTTGTTTCCGCCTCCACTGCCAACAGCGCATCCCCCTGCGGCGACGGTGCCTTCCCCACTCGCCCCGATGCTGCTGATCACTTGCGACGGCTGGGACGGGCCTTCCGCACGCATGATCCGCACGCACCGACGGTGCGCACTTGTCCGGGTGAACCTTCGGGGTTCACCGACGTGGTGAGCGTGCGCTTCCTGGCGTTGGCGCTGGTCGGTACCAGGGGCGGGCGGAGGTGAGCGGGCGAGTGAGTGAACCGGTACGGGAGTCGGGCGGAACCGCGGCTGCGGACGGGGGCTCGGACCACGGCACTGAGGCTCCGGGCCCGCCGGAACCGGGGTCGGGCATCATCCGGGTCTTCGGGCGGCAGCTGAAGCGGTTCCGGCTGCGGGCCGCTCTGGAGCGCGCTGAGGTCGGGGCGGGGACCGGGTACTCGGCGTCCACGATCGCGGCGTTCGAGCAAGGGAGGCGGGTGCCGCCTGCTCGCTTCATCGACGTGGCGGACGAACTGCTGGACGCGGGCGGCGTCTTGCGGGAGATGAAGGAGGAGGTCGCGCGGGCGCAGTTCCCGGCGTTCTTCCGCGACGCGGCCCGCTTGGAGGCGGAGGCGGTTGAACTCCACGTGTACGCGAACCAGGCGGTGCCAGGTCTGTTGCAGACGGAGAAGTACGCGCGGGCGGTCTTTCGCATGATGCGGCCCCCGCTGGATGACGCGACCGTCGACGAACGAGTGTCGGGGCGGCTGGCTCGTCAGGGGTTCTTCGCGCGATGTCCCACGCCACTCGCCACCTTCGTCATCGACGAGTCGGTCCTCAAGAGACCGATCGGTGGGCGCCAAGTGCTGCGCGGACAGTTGGAGCAGCTGCGCCTCGTCGGCCACAAGCGAACCGTGGACGTGCAGATCATGCCGCTGGACCGGGAGGAGAATGCGGGTCTGGCCGGCCCCTTCACCTTGATCGAAGCAGGAGATGGACGGAGGATCGCCTACGTTGAGGTGCAGAGCGCGAGCCGGCTGCTCACCGAACGGGCCTCTGTCCGCAGCCTGGAGACCAAGTACAGCAGCCTCAGGGCGCAGGCGCTCACGCCTCATGAGTCGATGGCGTACGTCGAGACGTTGCTGGGAGAGCTATGAAGGCCGAAGGTGTCAGCCAGGGCGATTCTCGCCTGCTCTGGACAAAGAGTAGCCACAGCAGTGAAGAAGGCGGCGAGTGTCTCGAGGCGGCCGCCCACCGTCGCACAGTCCATGTCCGGGACTCCAAGGACACCGCCCGCCCCGGGCTGGCTGTTGGCGCGGGTGCCTGGGCGGTGTTCGTCGGGTACGCGGTCCGCGCAGGCGGCTGAGGTGCGGGGCGCGTTCGTGAACGGCACTTGAGCGCACGGGACTTGGGCCGGGGTGAGGGATCCGCCCCGGACGTGTGCCGCCGCACCGCCTTCCGACCCGTACACGCCCTGGTCGAAAAGTGGTGCGGCGGCGTTCCCGCGAAGGCCATTCAGATGTCCCGGAACTCATGGACGAGGCTTCTGACCTGCGCAAACAACCCTTCTCGAAGATCGTCTTGCACGGTTGTTGCACAAGCCGAACGGTGCAGGAGTCACGCGGCCCGGGTGTAGGCGCTCCGGACCGCGATGCGGACCTTGGAACCGGCTCCCACGACCCGGTGCACGTACTTACGCAGGGTGAACGCGGGATCGGCGTGTCCGAGTCGGTCCGCGAGCGTGTACACGTCTACACCGCCGCTGATCATCATCGACGCGTACAGGTGTCGGAGCGCGTGCATCATCACGTCGCGGGACTTCTCCCAACGTCGTCCCTTCGCGTCGGATTCAAGGGGCTTGATGAGGCCGGCCGACGCTAGGGCGGGCTTCCAGCGGTAGGAGTTGAACCAATTCGACTGAATGGCGGTCTTCTCCCGGGTGTAAAAGATCAGCCGCACCGTGACCGGGTCGCCGCCTTTGCTGCCCCACGGTCGGGTCACCTCGACCGGCGGGTACTTCTGCATGTGCTCGCGCAGGGGGATGGCCACGTCGTCGGTCAGCTCAACCCACCGGTCCTTCGGGTCCTCGTCGTCTCCGCCCTTGGGGAGGGCGTATACGAGGAACGAGCCGTCGTGGACTACCTGCCGTTGCACGTGGACCATAGCGCCGTCCGGATGTGCCCAGTCGATATCTTCTGGTGACAGGCCGAATATTTCTCCTTGCCGAAGACCTAGGCCACGACCACAGTCGACGAGCGCTTTGTAGCGTTCGGGAAGTTCGGCACGGATCTTCTCGGTGTCCTCCCATGTCAGGGTCAGCTCTGCCCGGCCGCCGCCTCCTCGCTTCGGCTTGGCGTCCTGCACCGATTTGGCGAGGCACGGATTTTTGTGTATCAGGCTGTCGTCCACGGCCAGGTCAAAGACAGCCCGAAGGTTGTCGAAGACCAGGCGCAGTGTGGAACTTTCGAGCAGCCTGCGACGGTCGTGCAGCCAGTCCAGCAAAGATGAGGCGTTCACGTCCTTTACGCGCATCTTCCCCACTGCGGTAGGAACGACGTGCAGGAGAATCCGCTCCTTGTGGCGTCGGTAAGTTCGTGGATTCTTGTGTTCGTGCCCCTTGAGCCACGTAAGGGCGAGCTCACCGACCCTGACCTCTCCGGCGCGAGGGTTGATATATGAACCGTCGTCCACCCCGGACCGCATCTTGGTCTCGTGCCTGCGGGCTTCGGCCTCGGTGCGGAACAGCTCTGTCTGTTGGACACCTTCCCGATTGCGCCAACGGGCCTGCCACCGCTTGCCGACTCCGTGATCGGCTGTCGGAACCTTGCCGTGCTCCCGGCAGGCCGACTCTCCGGCTTTCGGACGCGACTTGTGCCAGCGGTCGTACGGCATGGACTCAACTCCTATTTTTCGGCGGGCCTTGCAGTCTCTTGTGGGTTCCCGTCTCAAGGTCGTCATCGAGGCGAGATCTCGTGCCCGCTCATCGCATCCTGAGTTAATGGGATGTTGATCCAGGCGATCCGAAAATGTCAAACGTATTCTTGGGGTCTTTGTGACAAAGGGTGCAGAGCGGTGGGGGAGATCTCACTCGGAGAATCCTCGCTCACATGTCTGCGAGGATTCGACGAGCCCTCGCCGAGGATTCGCCGGTGTCTTCCGAGAGTTCGGGGGAGTCGTAGGCGTTTCGTCGAAAATTCTTCTATTTGGTTCGGCTGGAATTTCGTGTCACTGTTCCGTCTGCCACGCCAGCGGACTATCGCTCACGTGGTTCTTTCCTGCCCGCTCCGAGCCGTTTTGGAGTACCCATGCGTCGAACCACCGCCCTTGTGGCAGAAGCCGCGAGTGGCGCGGGGAGCCGTTGTCCGTTGATGAGTGCTAGGGAACTGGCCGACTTCCTGGGCGTGCCGCTGAACACGGTCTACATATGGAATCACCGACACCAGGGTCCGCGAGCCCACAAGGTAGGCCGCTATTTGCGCTACCGCTGGCCGGAGGTGGAGGCATGGCTGGAAGCTCGGGCGGTGGATCGAGTGGCCTGAATCGGCGAGGACGCCTGTTCGTCTATGCAGGGAGGGCGACAGAACCCGGCGTATAGCTCGGCTCGTCTGCCGCTACCTGCGGCTTTGCCTTGGAAAGGGCCTCTGACCTGCGCCGGAGGCCCTTTCCGGTCTTTCAAGGGCTTGCCGCGTTAGGCCGCGAAAAGTCCCTCGGAAGTCCCTCGGACAGCGCTGAAAGTCCCTGAAAAGTCCCTGGGATGGAGAGACAGGGGGATGGCCCGCGGGGAACTGCCACGCATCGCCGTTCGCAGCCGGGCGAGCATTCTCGTGCTGAGCCAACGGCGTGGCGGACCTCCGTCCGCGCCTCGGGAGGTGTATAGGAAGAGGTCAGTGCGGACGGCGCAGTCCGCAGGGTGAGGCCGAGGTGGTCGATGGCGGGCGGGGCGCATGAGGAGCTGGCGCAGTACGGCCAGCTTGGTGATCTGGGTCTTGAGTTGCTCCGACGTGTCGGTCGTCAGGTGGCAAGATCCCAGGGATTCCCACCGCCCGAAGGTCATGCTGCGTGGACGGACGAGGCCGTCGACGAGCTCCTGTTCGAGATGATCAGCAGGAAGGGCGAGAACTTCCTCCTGACCTGCTTTCTGAAGACGGTCGACGACGCTTCCCTGGAGAAGATGTTCTTCACGTCGATCAGGAATTTCCTGATCGACGAAGCCAAACGTACCGAGCGGGGGAAGCTGCGGCGGCGCTTCGCCGCGCGCCTTGGCGCGGACAGCCGGTTTCGCGCGGTGGCTGGTACTTCGCCCCGATGGGCCCTGACCTCTCACCCACCCGGCGCCGTCTGGCAAGGCGATCTTGATGAACTGGTCAAAGCCGCCTGGGAAGTGCGTGGAGTATGGATCACTGCCTGGAACCACTCCGGGCCGACTCCCAGGGAAACCGTGCGCGCCCTGATGGCCGTACTCACCGGAGTGCTGGAGGCAGCAGGTGGAGCGGTCCGGGAGGAAGAACTGGCCAAGGTTCTTGAAGCCCGCTTCGAGCTGCTCGCTCCTGCCGGGTACACGACGCTGTACGCGGATGATGGCGCGCTCATCGACTCTGCCACCAATCAGGAACACGGGACCGTTCCCGTGGAGGCCGAGACCATAGCCGGGGAAATCTGGGCGGACATGTCCCCGCAGGAGCGGAAACTGCTGTCGTTCCTGGAGGACGATCCGGCGGAAGTCTCCGTCCTGCTTGGACTCGGGCGTCGACAGACGTCCGCGATCATGGATGCGGTGAGTGAGAAGCTCATGCTGGCTCTGACCGCTGCGGGTAGTGATCCCCGAGAGGTAGCCGCAGCGTTGCTGCGCCGCAGCAGTGAACCCCCCTGACGTTCGGCGAGTGACGTCGTTTGTCCATAGTGGGAACAGACCGCCGAGAGGAATGGGGGCCGCCCGATGATCCAGGCATCGAGCAGCGCATATGAGCGGCTTCGCGCTGCAGCTGCCCAGCTGCATGTTCCCGATGCGGTCCGTACCGTGGCGGCGGCAGCGCCGGGTGATCCCCGACCGGGCCAGATCTGGCGCGCTGTGTGGGACGGCGTTGTCGAGGTTGTGGCTATCGCGGCGGTCGATGACACCACGGTGCACGCGTTGCCCGTCTCCCTGGAGACGCGCTTCAACGACCCCGACACGGTGCTGCTGCCCGCCGAGGCTTCCACCTTGGAGCAGCCGCTTGCCCTGTGGTGCGGTCTGGGCAGGCGTCTTCCGTGGTATGTCCTGGACCGGCAGGTCAGTGAGCTGTCCGTTCCCTTGGAAGCCGACGGCTCACCCGCCCCGGATGCCTCTGGGTACCGCTATGGCAGCCCCCTTCCCAGCCCCGCATCGCAGGCGGCCGAGTTCCGCTCGACCCTCGCCGACACCATGGACGTGCTGGCGACGGCGCGCTGGGCGCCTTCGGGCAGCGGCGGTCTGCCTGCCCTGCTGAAGCAGTGCGGCCTGGGCCCCACCGAACTGATCCATCGCTTGAGCATCAGGCCACCGCGCGCCCTCGCGCTGCTGCGCGCGCAGACACCTCTCACCCCGCCCGAAGCCCACCTCCTCGCACCGACCCTGGGCATGTCTGCGGACGCGATCCTGGCTGCCAATCCGCCGTTGCCCGACCGTTTGGTACACGAGCTGAGTCGCCCCGCCCGCCGCCAACAGATCCGTCGGCTCGCCCACCTCACCGGAACCGCTGAACAGGAAGCCCGCCGACAGGCACTCTTTGCCACGCTCACACTGGCAGCGCGTCAGGAGCGCCCTGCGGAAGCGGACTGGCCTGCTCGGGTAGACCGCTATTTCCACGTGCACCTGGGCCCGGAGAGCGAGTGATGGACTACCTGCGCCGCGCCGCGGCCCGTACCCAGGCCAAGGCCATGCTCACCGTCCTGCAGCGCGACCACCCCGGCGCTGCCCAGCGGCTGGGCGACGGCGCCCTTGACGAGCTGCGGCAGTGGCCCGGCCTTCAGGTCAGGGACGTACCCGCCGATCGCTCTGGCGGCGGCTGCAGTGTCTCCGGTGCCTATTTCGCCGGTACTCCCGCCGTCCTCGCCGTCGCCACCTCTGCCAGCCTGGCCCGCCGCGAGTTCACCGGTCTCCATGAGCTGGGCCACCACCTGCAGCAGACCGTGGTGGAGCTGATGGACGTCCTGCTTGCCGAGCCCGACGGTGGCGCCGCCCTGGAGGATGCTGCCTGCGATGCCTTCGCCGCCGACATCCTCCTGCCCGACACACTCACCGATCGCCATATCACTGCCGCCGGCCCCACGGCGGACGCCGCAGTCGCACTGTGGCGGGTGAGCAATGCCTCCCGTATGGCGGCGTGCGTGAAAGCCAGCGAACGCCTCCCAGCTCCCGGTCACATCCTGCTCCTCGATCGCGACGGCATCCTCGCCTTCGGTGCCTCCCACGGCCTGCCCCCACTTCGGCGCGGCAGCGACCAGAGCCAGGTCCCGGTCCTGCGCACGGCCCTGTCGGGCCAGGGACACGCCGAGGGACGTGGCCGGCTTGCCTACCGTGACGGCGCCGTCGCCGGTGAGGAGCTGTACCTGCAGACCGCGGCCATGGACGGCTACGTCCTCGCCGTCGCCGTCACCGACCTCGCGCCTTGGAGGACCTTCGCGCCCTCCGTTCGATACAACGGCCCCGTGGCCGCCAGCTATACCTGCGCACACTGCGGGGAGGACTTCACTTCCTTCGCCCGCGCCTGCGCCCGCTGCGAGTCCGCCCCGTGCCCCGACTGCGACCGCTGCGGCTGCGGCTGCAAGGTGTTCGAGCGCCAGTGCACGGCCTGCTTCGTCGTCCATCCGGCGGCCATGTTCGACGGCGCCAGCAGCCGCTGCCGCGACTGCGACTGAACTCTTGTCACACCCGTCGCGCTACCGCCGAGTTACGTCGTCTGTCCCCAGTGAAGGCACCCACCCCGGGTGCCCCACCACGTACGGGACCCCGGAGCCGGCACCGGGCACCACGATCTACCCGGCCGGCAGAAACGAGCACGACAGCACGATGAACGACAGCACCAAGGGCGCCTTCGATGCCTTCGACGAGGAGCTCAACCTCGATGGCCGCGAGCGCAAAAGCGCCCAGAAGCGGCACAACGAGATCACCGAACACCTGGTGAACGCCGGCCTGGCCATCGCCACCTTCCTGCAGGGCAGCTTCGCCCGCAAGACGATGCTCAAGCCGCTCAAGGACGTCGACATGGTCATCCGGATGCACCCGCGCCTGGAGAAGACCCTGCGTCAGCCCGGCGGCCCCGCCCAGGCGATGAGCCTCATCCGCGAGGTCATCGCCGAGAAGTACCCCGACGCCCTCTTCGACGTGGATGACGCCCCTGCCCACGCCCTCCAGGTCACCTTCGCCGAGCTGGACTTCACCTTCGACCTGGTCCCCGCGCTCGACGTTGAAGACAGCGAGATCGTCTACATCGCTGACAGGGAGAACGACACCTGGGAGTGGTCCAACACCCGGACGCTCAACCGGATCATCAGCACCCGAAACCAGGCCACCGGCGGACGGTTCGTCCACCAGGTCCGCATGCTGAAGTCGTTTAAGAAGGGCAACCCCGTCCTCGACGACACCTGCGGGCTGCTGTGGGAGGCCTTCGCCTACGCGGCCGTCACCGGCCCGCTTGAGCACTCCCAGGCCCTCGCCACCACCCTGGCTCACGCCGCCCAGGCGGTCAACCACCCGGTGCTCGACCCGACCGGTGTTGACGACCTCACCGCCGACTGGACGATCGACGAGCGCGATACGTATGCCACCACGCTGGCCGCCACCGCCCGACGGGCGGCCGAGGCGCGACGCCTGGAAGAGGACGGACAGCACGCTGCGGCCATCGAGATCTGGCACACCTTGATCGGAGACCCGTTCCCACGGTCCGAGTCCCAGAACGCTACCGACGCGCTGCGCGCACTGGCTGCCGGCAGCGTCACCTCCACCGGACGCGCCGTCATCTCCCCGCGCGGGCAGCAGCCCGCGCGACCGGCCCGGTCATGGCGTACCCGCTGAAGGCGGTGCTCGCCGACCCAGGCGCAGCCGCCGAGCACCTGCTCCACGCCGATACCGTCTACGGCGTGGAGCAGGCGGCTGGCCGCGTCGGTCCGGGCGGAGCCGCGCTCCTCGAACTCACCTTGCGCCCGCTGCCCGCCCTGGAACGCGAGAACTACCCCACCGAACGTGTCCGCCTCGTCATCCGACCCGACTACACCGTGCACGCCTTCCCGCTCGACTCGGCCGACCGTGCCTTCAAGCACCGCAACCCGCCGCCGCTGAGGGACTTGTGCCTGCAGTACCCCAGCGATGACGCGGCCCTGCGCTGGATCCCCGAGGACGGCCTGGAGGCGCTGATCACTCTCGTTCACCGACATCTGCTTTACGAAGAGGCTTGGCGCCGCTCAGGCACGTGGCCGGCCGAAGACGCACCACATGGCCAACCCGCCCACGGCACCCACCCGCTGCGTACCGCCGAGACACAACAGGAGGCTCGCCGATGGGCCCGGCACCCTTCACCGCACCAGAAACGGCATCCACATCTGTGATCACGATCCTCGCGCTCGTCCTGGGCTCCTCCGTCGTCGCGGGAGCCCTCGGACACATCCTCACCGGCCTGCGCGCTGGAGCGACCGTCCGCCGAGACCGCTACGCCGCCGCGGTGAAGGTTCTGGTCGCACGTATCGAGTACCCCTACCGGATACGCCGCCGCACCAGCGACGATCCCGAGGTCCTGAGCACGCTCGCAATCACCGGACACGACCTCCAGGAGACCCTCGCAGAGAGCCGCGCCTGGATCGCGACGGAGAGCACGGTACTCAGTGAGGTATTCGACAACTGCCTCACCAACCTCGACGCTGCCTTCAAGCAGGCCTGTAGCGATGCCTGGAACGCCACACCTGTCACCGCCGCCGCCGAGATGAACCTGGGCGGCTTCGGGGTGGGGAACCAGCAGCACATCGTGACCACGATGGAGCGCGCCCTTGGCTACCGCTTCGGGCTCCGACGCCTGATCCCTGCGTTCGTACTTCGGCGCCTTTTCAGGCGACTCCAGCTACTCCGGGCCTGATGCGCGATCCGGTTCCCTACGGCTCGCTGGTTTCGCACGAGCGCTGATGAAGGATGACTGGCTTGCGTTCCCGTAAGCGATCGATCCCGACACATTGAACAACTGATCGTCCGAGCGGTCTGCTGGGCAACGAATCGCCAAGCCTTGCCGGTAACTACCTCCCGCCCGCCTTCATCGGACTAGTGGATAGGGTCGCGGTACCCGAGCTGGAGAGGTAGCCGCATGGACCCCGAAATCGTGATCGCGCAGACGACGAGTGACGACGAGGAGCAGGCGAAGACCCTCGCCAGAGGCGCTGTTGAGAGCAAACTGGCGGCGGGCGTCCACATCGATGCGCCCATCACCGCCTTCTACTGGTGGCAGGGGAAGGTCGAGGCGGCTCAGGAGTGGCGGATCTCCTACATGACGTCGTCGGATCGCCTCCCCGCGCTAGAGGCATGGCTGCACGAGAGGCACCCGTACGACGTCCCCCAGTGGGTCACGCTGCCTGTGACCGGAGGGTCGGAGGCGTACCTGTCGTGGGTCGTCGACGAGACGCGCCCGGGGTAAGGGCCCCCACTACAGTGCCTCGCTCTCACCGAGCCTGTGCGCTTCGACGCTTCACAGCGTCGCGAACGTCAGCAGGTGGCTGGCCAGGTCATGCTCAGTGTCGGGGAGCCCGGCAGCGATGGCCTGAGCCCGCTGCCGGCCCATGGTGTTGGGCTTCGACTCCGCCGCTGCGGCGAACTGGTGCGCTACGTAGGCTCCGCGATCTATGTCGCCGCCGCGCAGAAGGGCGGACGCCAGGTCACCCAGGACGACCACGCCGGACTCGGGTAGTTCGCCGCCGAGGCGCTCGACTGCGGAGTCGGCCGTGGCGGTCAGCTCCTGACGCGCGAGTTCGCCATAGACCGAGAGGGTTAACGAGTCCATGCGGTATGGCGTCACGAAGCGGACCCACGCCTGCTCGCTCGTATGGTCGGCGAAGTCATAAGCGAACTTGGCCTGATCGAGAGCACGAAGGGCGCCAGCGTCATCGCCTGACTGGGCGGCTTCCTCCGCGTACCGGCCCAGAGCCCACGCTGCGGCGGTTGCGTTGCCACGTCCGCGTACGTCCTGAGCTGCCTGCGAAAGCATCTCCAGCGCCTTCGCCGGGCTGGGGGCACCGTAGCTCGCGTAGCCCAGAGCGAGAGCGCGCAGCGGAGGGTGTCCGGCCCTTTTCGCGCACTCCGAGGTCACTCCGTAATAGGAAGTGGCCTTGTCCTGCTGGCCGAGGTCCCAGGCGACCCACCCAGCAAGAGCGGCAGTCTCCCCGGCCGCGATGGTCAGGGCTCGCTCGTGGCCTCCGGCGCGGGGAAGGGCTGCGGTGATCGCGTCCAAGTGTGCCTCGACGCGGGACTGCAGGCTGAGCGCGCTCTCGTTCAGCTCGTCCACGTGCAACCGGGCCGCATGATCAATAAGCACCCCCGCGGACTCAGGGTCGATCTTGGAACCCTTGCTGAGTGCGTAGGCCAGCCGGCCCCACGGCTCGGCAGCCGCAGCCGCACCGATGACTGCGCCTCCCAGCAGCGTTCGGCGTTTCACGTCGTCCAGGTCCTCTGCCTCGGCCTTGTTCTTCTCTCGCCGCCTGGCGCGGGCGGCTTTCGCCTCGCGCAGTAGCGGCTCCAGCGGGACGCCACAGGCCAAAGCGATGTTCCCCAGGGTGTGGTCCGTCGGAACGTTCGCACCGTTCTCGTACCGGTTCACCTCCCGGCGGGTCACCGTTGCCCGGCCGGAGGCGGCGTTGATCGCACCGGCCTGCTCGTCCTGCGTCCGATTCGCGTTACGCCGCAGGTGACGGAGCAACTCGGCAAATGGATCCACCGCCATGAGTCTGACCCCTATCCGTGGGAGAAAGCCAATACTCCCCTCAACTCCCCCCTGGTTTTTCCCCCTTGACAAAGATTTCCCCCCTCCGGTTTCCCCTGTCCCGGATCGCGCAGCCACGGTGCGATGTGCTCATGACCACGCACCGGACAGCAATGCCGCCCCGACCTCGGGGCGACGACGGTGGCGCCCACGCCGTCGGCGCCTCGACCGCTCGGTGTCCGCTGGCCTCTCACGTCCTCGAGATGGCCATGGAGCCGGTAGTTGTGCACGTCGCTCAAGCGCGAAGAACGACGGCCACCGTGTTGAAGCACTGGTCGTTGCCGGAGACGCCGGCAGAGGACGCCCGGCTCGTCGTCTCGGAGTTGGTGTCCAACGCGATCATTCACGGTTCCGGGGACGTCCGACTGCGACTGCGACACGACGAGCACCAGCTTCGAATCCGAGTCACCGACGACAGCACGGCACCGGCGAGGCGGCGACGTGCGAGTGCCGCCGGCCTCGGCGGTCGAGGGCTGCACCTCGTCGCCTGCTTGTCGCTTCGGTGGGGCGTCGCGGACGGCGGCCGGACGACGTACGCGGTCATCCCCACTCTCACGGAGGCACCCCCATGTCGCCGCACAACACAGTCAAGCACGGAGCCGACGTGTTGAGCCTCGTCGCCTTTGATCGGGGGCGAGAGAGGCACACGGGCGGTGGGGCGCCGACCGCTGGCCGTGACTACCCGAGCTGGCCTCGCACCTCTGCCCAGGTGAAGCGCCGGTCCCGAGCTGGCCAACTCCGAGGCTTGCGCCAGCACTTCTACCGTCAGACCGTCGGCGCGCAGGCCGATCAGCCGCTGCGCGTGCTGGCGTACAGCCTGGTACCGAGTCCGAGGGCCCGACCTGACGAGGACTGGGGGACGCTACAGGCTGAGGCCGACCAGCTCGGTTACGCGATCACCGCCCGGCTCCACGATGTGGCGGTCCCGGTGACCACGACGTACCTCCCGGCATCCAGTGCGAGCCAGGGCGTCTACACGCCGCCTTGGGATCGACCTGGTTGGCGGGAAGCCGAGCGACAGCTCCGAGAGGGCTTGGCCGACGGCGTGCTCGTCCTCGACCGGCACAACATCAGCTCCGACGACGACGAGTACCACGCCGTGATCAAACACCTGGGCGAGCACTGCCGGGCGTTTCTCCACCTCGTGATCTCCGAGGAGCCCGTCGCGCCGACTTGAAGGCGTCCGCTGCGCTGGATGGACAGGAAGGGCTGGGGCTGGCGGCAGATCAGCGCCCAGATCGCCCTGATCGTCACCGTGAGCGTCGTGCTCGTCTTCACCTTCAAATACACCTGACCGAGGGCTGACCATGACTTTCGAGGGACACATCGATCGTGCGCCGCGCCTCCTGCCGCACCGCGAGCAGGGCGAAGCGCTCCTCGCCATCAGGGAGGCCGCCCCTTCGGCACCCAGCGAAGAGGGGATCGACCTCTTCGCCGTGCCCGCTGGTGAGGTTCAGGGGCGTGGCTTCGACCTCTCGCGCTTTCACCGGCTCGCGCGCCTGCCGGCCGTGCCGGACGGATTGACCTCGCCGTCGGCTGAGGGCCCGCCGGACGCGGCCTGACTCTCCTCAAGCGAGCACGACGGCGACCACCACTGCCCCGGATGCCGCCGCCGGTTGCCGCACCGCCCCATCCATCCCCGAGTAAAGGTCGCAGATGAACCGTCCCGTTCTCGCTCTGGCCACCACCATCGCCCTCGCGTCCGCGGTGCACATCGCCCAGCGTCGCCAGCAGCACCGCCAGTCCCTGGAGTTGGCAGTGCACCAGGCCCACGGCCGCATGCTCGAAGTCGCCACCACACACCCGGACTTGGACCCGATCTGGGTGCGCAACCACCCCGACCACGTCAAGGACGACGAATCGGGTCCGCTCCTGATGTGCCAGTGGTGGCTTGAGTTCTGGCGCACCGGCCTCAATCTCAGGGTGTTCACCCCCGCCATCCTGCGGCAGAACGCGCGGAACTTCATGCAGGACCCGACGGCCCTCAAGGCGTGGGCCTTGACCCGCCACGGGCGTGCTCTGCAGTCCCGAGGGCGATGGGACCGCTTGCACGTGGCGCTGCTCGACGCGGCGTTCGAGGAGGCCGGCGGTCCGTCCCAGTACCCCGAGTTGGAACTTGCCCCGGCTTCGGCCCTCTGAGGCACGACGACACCCTGACGAGAGGATGATCATGACCGTTCCCGCTTGCGGATCGCCACCCGCCCCGGCCGCGCCGAGCGACCACGGGTCGCGCGCTCTTCTCCTCGACCTCGACGGGGTCCTCCTCGACACGCGTCCCGTGATGCGGAGGGCGTGGCAGAGGGTCCAGGAGGTCCATGGCGTCGCGCTCCCGTTCCGTGACTACGAGCGCCACCTGGGTCGCGAGTTCGGGGACATCATGGAGCGCCTGGGCGTGACCGATGCCGAGGCGGTCCGTAGGACGTACGAGGCGGAGTCCGTGGCCACCGCGCACCTCGCGGAGGAGTTCGCCGGCATCGTCGAGACGCTCCACGCCTTCGTGGCCGCCGACTGGCGGCTGGGCGTCGTGACGTCCAAGCACGTCGACCGGGCGGCCCCGCTCCTCGCGCGCCTCGGGTGTCCCTTCGCGACCATCCGCACGCCCGCCGGCGCGGGCCGAACGAAGCCGGCCCCGGACCCGCTCCTCCTGGCACTGGTCGACCTGGGAGTCGACCCCGCCTCCGCCGTCTACGTGGGTGACATGGCGGTCGACCAGGAGTCGGCCGCACGCGCCGGCGTCCCTTATGTGCACGCTGGGTGGGGCTACGGGCAGCCGACGGCTCCCGCCCCGGAGACGGTCTCGTCCCCCAGGGAACTGCTGAGCCTCCTCCCCGCCAAGCAGCTCGTCGAGGGGAGCACGGTGTGAGCCCCCGCTCCACTGGTGGCCTCGGCCTGGTCCGCTCCTCCAACGTCGGGAAGCCGACGTGGAATCTCGTCGGAACCGGCGCCCTGGCGCACGCGCGAACCGACCACATCCACACGACGGAGCTTGATGCGACGGCCGTCGACAAGCAGTTACTGCGCTCCGGCGTCGAAGACGTCATGGAGGCCGTCGACCGCTACAGCGCCAAGTGGGCCGCCACCCCAGGCGGAGCCGACTGGCTCCACGTTCAGCACGTCCCCGTGCGACGCTTCGTCGCCGAGATCGTGCGCAAGCTCCTGGCCCTGAACTCCTGGGCACCGTTCACCTCCGCCCCAGGGCCCCTGATCCTGGCCCCCTACGAAGGTCTCGTGGGACTGCGTTCGAGCAGCTCGCGGGAGTACCTGGCCTACACCGTGACATGGTCCGGCGTCGCGTACGTGCTCGGTGCTGCGGCACCGCACAACCCGACCCGCTCCGCCCAGCTCCGGAACCGCGCCCGGACGAGTACGGCGAACACGGAGCCGAGGCCGCTCCCCTCGGATCTCGGACGGCAGGACGTTCTGGCGCTGTCGTGGACCTCCCGCCATGCCGCCACGCTGACCCCCGTTCTCGCCGAGCTGGCGCGAGGCGGGCAGAGGAGCCTCCTGCTCGACCTCGCCACTGATGCCGCCGAGCGATGCAGCTCGGGACCGGCAATGGGTTTCGAGCTGCGAGCGGCTCCGAGCGACCTCTTCACTGTCTCCGGCACCGCCGAGGGCCTCCACCGCCCCGACGACGAGCACGTCGTCCAAGTGGAAGGCCACGGCATCCAACTTGCACAGCTCGTAAGGCTCTTGTCCGTTCTCTTGGAGACCAGCGGGGGCTGCACCCAACCGTCGTGGCGGACGGTGGTGCGGGCGGAGAGCTGGCTCGACGACATCCTGTCGACCACCCGGCCGCACACCGTCCTGCTGAGCAACGACACCAGCCCACTGGGCGTGCTGGCCGTGCACGCCGCCGAGCGGCACGGAGCGAACTCGGTGCACGTCCAGCACGGGGCGTGGACGCCGGAATCGGTCGCCTGGCCGGCCCTGCACAGCCGCGACATCGTCGTCATGGGCGAGCGGGACCTCGCTCTGGGCCGAGGGTGGGCGCGCCACCCCGAGGCCGAGGTGCACGTCCTCGGGCAGCCCCGCTTCGACGTCCTCGCCGGCCTGAGCCGCCAGGCACAGCGGCGGTATCTGGAGAAGCTGCTCGCTCCGGGGGGACGGCGCGCGCCGACCCGGATCGCGGTGTGGGCCTGCCAGCCCTTCAATCCCGATCACCTCGAGTCCCACGCGAACCTCCTCCTGGACGGGCTCGCCGAGGCGGGCGGCGACTGGGGGCTCGTCATCGCTCCACACCCGGCGCAGGGAGCCGACGCCTTCACCGCTCTGGTGAAGCGGGACGCCGGGCCGCCCATCGCGGTGGTCGATCCCCGAGTCGGAGCCCGAGGCTGCCTCGCCGGCGCGAACGTCCTGGCGAGCGCGTACTCGACGTGCGGGATCGAAGCCGCGCTGCTCGGCATCCCGGTCCTCGAAATCGGCCCGCCGGGCGAACGCACCCTGGGCCTGACCAGTCACGGACTGGCGACCCGGTGCGAGGCCGCCGGTGAGGTCGCCGAAGCACTCTCCGGCTTGCGCGCGGGCCCTGCGCCGATCCCGCGGGCGGCCTTGGACGCGGTCTGCCGGTGGCGCGGCGACAGCGCCACTCGGATCGCCCGGCTCATCACCGACCGCGCCACCTCCGGCCCGAGGGCCGACGACTCCACCCACCACCATCCGGGCGCCGCTGCGTCGCCCAAGGACGAAGGAGCATCCGTCCGATGACATCCCTCACGGCCGACAGCATCGCCGAGCTGTTCTCCGGCGCCGTCACGCTGGCCAAGTCCGGCGAGAAGATCAGCCCCCGGGGCATGGCCACCCACGAAGTCCGCGATGTGCACCTGCTGCTCACCCAGCCGCGTGCCCGCCTGCTCTACGCCCCGCCCGCCCGCATCGTGAATCCGGCGTTCGCCGTCGCCGAGACGGTCTGGCACATGTCCGGCTCCGACGCCCCGTGGATCTTCGACTACAACAACCGGCTGCGCCAGTTCGCCGACGAAGGCGTCCTCCTGGGCGCGTATGGCCCCAGGATGCGGAACTGGGCAGGCAAGGTCGACCAGCTCGCCCGCGTCGTCGAGATCCTCCAGGCCGACCCCGACTCCCGGCGCGCCCTGATCCAGCTCTACGACCCGGCCCAGGACGCCGCAGGGCACAAGGACGTGCCGTGCACCCTTGGGTTCCGGTTCCACTTGCGCGCCGGCCGCCTGCACATGGCGACCATGATGCGCGGCCAGGACGTATGGATCGGCATGCCGTACGACGTGTTCTTCTACACCGTGCTGCACGAGCTGGTCGCCGGATGGCTCGACGCCGAACTCGGCGAGTTTCACCTGCACATCGGCTCGCTGCACATCTACGACGAGCACATCGAGCAGGCCGACATGCTCACCTCGCTCCCGGCGAGCGAGATCATGCCCGACCTGCGAACACCCTGGAACGGCTTCGGCGGCCTGCTCGACCAGGTCGAGGCCCGTGACGTGACCGGCCACCCCGGCTGGGACGCGATGGCCGAGACGCTGCGCAGCTACCGGCTGTGGAAGGACGGCAAGCGCGAGCAGGCGTGGCGGGCGGCCGACACGATCGACGGGCCCCTCGGCCAAGCCCTCACCGCCTGGTACGGAGAGCTGGAGCGGCGCTCGACCAATCGCGCCGCGACGGCAGGGGCAAGGTGACCGCCGCCATGAAGCGCACCCCCTCCGTCGTCCTCGGCCTGTGCTCGTACACCCACGACTCCTCGGCCGCCCTTCTCGTCGACGGTGAACTCGTCGGCTTCGTCGAGGAGGAACGCCTCTCCGAGCAGAAGCACACCAAGCTCTACCCGGCTCGCGCCGTGGGCTGGCTCCTCGACCAGGCCAAGCTGAGCGCCACCGACGTGGACGCCGTCGCTTACAACTTCCAGCCCGCCCGCTACCTCGCCGAGTCGCCCGTCGCCCTGCGCATGGCGCTCTCGTCGGCCACGCGCGACCGCAGCCTGGCTCGCGCCCACGGGTTCGCCAAGGTCGCCCTGCGCACCCGGCGGCGGCTGCGCGTCCTCGGCAGCCAGTTCCCCTCGGCCCGCGTCACATCGGTCCTGCACCACCGAGCCCACCAGCTCACGGCCTACGCCGCCTCCGGCTGGGACGAAGCGGCCGTACTCGTCGTCGACAGCCTCGGCGAGCGGCAGACCACCACGATCGCCCACGGCCACGGCGTTCAGCACCCCCGCGTCCACACCCTGGAAGCGATCAACGACCCGGCCTCCCTCGGCTACGTGTACGGCGCCGTCACCGAGCACCTGGGCTGGCGGCGGGGCGACGAGGAAGGCACCGTCATGGCGCTGGCCGCCCTCGGCGACCCAGCCCGCTTCCGGCACCTGTTCACCACGGCCGTCCGCACGACGGCCACGGGCTTTCGCATCCACCCCGGCTACTTCCCGACGCGCACCCTCACCTCGGGATACCCGAGAACATCCCGGCGGTTCGTCGCTGAGACCTGCCCCGAGCGGCACCCGAGCGAGCCGCTCACCGACGTCCACCGAGACCTGGCGGCTGCCCTTCAGGAGCGGACCGAGCAGGTGATGGTTCACCTTGCCCGCCGCGCCCGTGTGCTCACCGGCTCCCGGCGCCTGTGCGTGGGCGGCGGCGTCGCCACGAACTGCGTGAGCATCGGGAAGATCATCGAAGCCAGCACCTTCGACGAGGTGTTCGTCCCGCCGGCACCGGGCGACGCCGGAACCGCGATCGGGGCCGCGCTCGCCGTCCACGTCGACGCGCGCACGCCTTGCCCGGTCGCCGGCATCGCCCGCCACTGTTACCTGGGCCCCTCCTACGGGGACCAGCCCCTCGACCTGACCCCCTGGCCCGGCCTCCACCAGAAGACCCTCGGCATCGAGACCGCCGAGTTCCTCGCCGACCAGCTCGCCCACGGCGTGATCGCCGGACTCTTCCAGGGAGGGGTCGAAGCCGGGCCTCGTGCCCTGGGCAACCGCTCGATCCTCGCCTCCCCGCTGGAGCCCGGCGTCGTCGAGCGACTCAACGCCACCGTGAAGTTCCGCGAGCCGTTCCGGCCCTTCGCCCCCATGGTCCCCGCCGAGCGAGCCGCCGAGTTCTTCACCCTCGGCCAGCCGGCCCCATACATGTCCATGGCCTCCGGGGTGACGGACCTGACGCGCGAGCGGGTGCCGGCCATCGTGCACGCCAACGGCACCTCCCGCCTGCAGACCGTCACCCGGTCGCAGAACCCGTTCATGCACGCGGTGCTGACCGCCTTCGGCCGCCGAACTGGCATCCCCGTGCTGATCAACACCTCCCTCAACGTCAAGGGGAAACCGATCTGCGGGACGCCCGAGATGGCCCTGGACTGCCTGGCCAACTCCGGCCTCGACGCCCTGCTTCTCGAAGGGCGGTGGATCACCAAATGAAGATCGGGTACAGCCTCTGGGGCTTCCTCGGCAACGGCGTCACCGACACCCCTGACGGAGGCCGCAGCCACCGCCGCCCCTTCATCGATGCTCTCCTTGCCCGCGGTCACGAAATCGTCTTCCTCCAGCCCGACCGCGACCGCCTCGAAGCCGACGACGACCTCGGCGGTGCGTACACGTTCGACGACGGCCTGCCCAGCATCGACGTCCTGTTCCTCGAGTGGCGCTGGGCCATCCCCGGCCGCAACACCACCGTGTGTGGCAGTGAGGGGCACACCTGCGACCTACACCGGCAGGCCCAGCTCATCAACCACTACACGGCCCGGTCTCGGACGCCCACCATCATCTGGGACAAGGACCGCACCCTGCGCGCCGAGAGCGTGTGGCGCCGTACGGCCCACACCCGCGTCTGCGAGGCCGCGCTCGCGCCAACCCTCGGAGCGCACTCGCTGCTCTTCCCCGTCGCCGAGGACCTCCTCGCCCAGGCCGATCCCCTCACCCTGGCGGCGCGACCTCGGGATCTCGCGCTCGGCTACGTGGGCAACCAGTACGACCGCGACGAGTCCTTCGACCGTTTCTTCGCCCCGGCTGCTGCCCGCGTTGAGCACCTGGTCGCCGGGAAGTGGACGAAGACCAGCCGCTGGCCGCACGTCCGATTCGCGGGCCGGATCCCGTTCGAGGAAGCTGCTGGCGTCTACGGCCGGTCCCTGGCCACGGTGCTCATGTTGCCCGAGCGGTACGCCGCCGTCGGGCAGATGACCCAGCGCATCTTCGAGGCCGTGCTCGCCGGCTGCCTGCCGCTGGCCCCGGCGGACATCCGCTTCGCCGACCGGTTCGTCCCGAAGGAGCTGGTCGTGCGCTCCGGCAGCGACGTGCTCGAACGTCTCTCCTACCTGCGCGAGATCGCCGGCACCGAGCAGCACGCCGCCCTGATCGCCGCGTGCGTGGACCGGCTGCGTCTATTCGGCCTGTGCAAGCAGGTCAACACCCTGGAGTCCGTCCTGCACGGCCTCGTCCAGGCCACCGCGACCGAGCGGGGGGTTGCCTGATGCAGACCGCTCGATCGACCACGGCGCGCGGATCCTCCGGGCGCGTCCCGGAGGATGGGCTCGCCGGACACCCGAACCTCTCTACGCTGGAGCACCATGAAAAAGGTCGCCATCGTCGGCTGCGGAGGCAGCGGCAAATCCCACGTGGCCCGCGAACTGGGCAGGATCCTCGACGCCCCGGTGACACACCTGGACGCCGCGTTCTACGACGACGAGTGGAACGCGTTGCCGATGGACAAGTTCACCGACGTCCAGCGCGAGCTGGTCGCGCAGCCGCGGTGGGTGATCGACGGCAACTACAACTCGACGCTGCAGGTACGGCTCGAAGCCTGCGACACGGTGGTCCTGATGGACGTGTCGACCGTGGCGGCGCTGTACGGGATCTTCTCCCGGCAGATCCGGCACGGAGCCGGACACAAGGGCAACGGAGTGCACAACCGCATCCGCTGGGGCGTGATCAAGTACGTCGCCACGTACCGGCGCAAGATGCGCCCCCGCGTGATGGCGAAGATCGAGGAGTTCGGCTCCGGCACCGACGTGGTGCTGCTGGCCAACCGGCGTCAGACGCGCCGCTGGCTGCGGAAGGTCGCCGCCGAGCAGTCCTGACCGGCCCGCGCCCCCGGCCAGGGGGTGCGGCATGAACGAGCCCAACCCGTTCCTGGACCCCGCCCGACAGTCGGAGCTGTACGGACACGCCTCTCGGCTGGCCGGGCGCACCAGCGCCCTGATGCGCGCCAAGACCACCGGCCACCCGGTGCCCGAGACGATCGTCAGCCTGGTGCAGACCCATCACGCCCGGCCCGACCGGCTCGGCGTGGTGCTCGACATCGGCTGCGGTCGTGGCACGAGCAGCCGCGTCATCGCCGAGCAGCTCCGGCCCGAGCGCCTCGTGGGGCTGGACGCCGCCCCCTCCCTGCTCGCCCAGGCCCGCGAGCGCGCCAAGGACCTGCCCGACAGCACGGTGGACTTCGTCGAAGGCGACTTCCACGACCTCCCTCTGCCCGACGGGTCGAGCGACATCGTCGTCGCCTGATGGAGACCAACCTGTCGGCCCCCCGCCAGAGGGCGCTCCTGGCGAAGCTCCCCCGGCCGCTCCTCGACGACTACATCGATGAGGAGTGGATCGGCGCGGTCCCCGACCACGACGGCACCTCCCGTGCCGCCTACTTCCGTGCCCGCCAGGACCCGGCGTCCCTCACCGACGAGGAGATGGACCTGCTGGCCTGGCCCCTGGAACGGGAGCGCCGGGAGGCAGGCCCGGGAACGGAACCCGGCCATGACTGGCCGCAGGACTGGAGCGTGCTGGTGAGACTGCAGGCCAACGACGCCAAGGCCATCGCGGAGGAGTGGACCGACCTCCTTCCACCAACACAGAAGCTCCTCGATGCCCTGCGCGAAGTGCGGCGGACCGGAGAGATTCCGGACGACCTCGTCGCCGACGAGAGGCTGTGGGTCCTCCTGGAGCGGATCAACCCCCGTGTACGCAGCGGGAGTAACAAAAGGTTCAACGGCTGGATCGGCGTTCGGGCCCTGATCAGGGCCGTGCGACAGATGCACCGTGCCCTCCTCCGCGGGGACGGCGAGACGGCGGAACAGCGGAGGAAGGCGGCGCTCACCATGGCCGCGAGGCTTCGGCACCACTCACAGCCGGTGCGCTGGGAGGCCCAGAACGTCCATGCCTACCTGCGCGCCGGCCAGGAGATGACGGAGTCCCTCAAACTCCTGGAGCAGGATGCCGAAGGCCGTCCCCCAGTGCGGGACCAACTCGGCGGAGGTGCCGTGGCCATGCTGCGGAAGAATCGGAGCTTCCTGGAGGACCGGCCCCTCGGAGAACGCGACCAGCCGCTCAACCCGTATTTGGTGCTCGGCGTACCCGACGGGGCGGACGACTGGAAGAAGGCCTGGCGCGCCCTGAGGAAGGAGCTCGACGACAGCGGCCGCGTCCGGATCAACGGCGCCAAGGACATGATCGAGAAGGCCGAGCGGGAGCAGCAGGAAGTACCCCGGTTTGCCGTTCCGCTCGCCCCACACCGCTGGAAGGACCCCACCGGCACGAGCCACCGGCTGGAACTCCCGCCAGAGCCCCTACAGAGGCTCACCGCGCCGCCCACGGACAGCGACCGCGCGTGGTCTCGCTCCGAGGCGGCCCGAGAAATAATCACCAGGGCGACAGAACGCCTTTCCCTGGCTGCTGAAGACCCCGCAGCCCTTGAAGACTCAGAGAGCAGCACATCGTGAGCAACGGAGCCGGTAAAGGCGACAGTGGTTCTCGCTCCCCTGACGGATCCCAGCGGAAACGGGGACGCGGGCCGAACAGCGGAAGCGCGCGGAACCGTGGGGAGCGAAGGGCGGCCGAGGCCGCTCCCTGGCGGTTCGCTGAGAGCCACATGCCCGGCTTCGTCCCGGGGAGCCTGGACGCCGCCGCGATCCTGAAGTCGGTCAACGAGACGCTCCTGCCCGTGGTGGAGAGAGAGTTGGAGCAGGCGACGGAAAGACTGGGCGCAGCGCTGGCCGACAAGGAGACCGAGGCCGATCTGGTCTCCGTCTTCCGGGCCGAGCTGATGCGCCGAGTGCTTCCCCAGTTCACCGAAGCAGTCCGCGCGGGTGTGCTGGAGAGTGTCCGTACACGCCAGATGCACTTGGCTCAATTGGCCGTCCTGCACCGGCAGGCGCTGGATGCGAAGAGCCTGCAGGTGGTGGTGACCCGCCTCGACCACCTGGCGGCGAAGGCCGGCCTGCAGATCGTCGGTGACTCGGGCGATCAGTCGTTGTTCAACGTCGTGGAGGACCCGCCCGGTGTCATGAAGAAGGGCCCGGTCACCCTTGAACTCGTCGCGCCGGCCTACGTCGACAAGGAGTCCGGGAAGCTTGTCGAACGGGGCTGGCTGCGAGCCGTTGCCAAGGTTCCACCCGAGGAAATGACGCCCCGGCAGAGGCGTAGAGCAACCCATGCCGAAGGTGAGAAGAAGCAGCCTGAGAAGGAGGCTCCTGCACAGCAGGAGAGGAAGAAGTACCACCGGGGTCAGGAACCCGAAAAGCAGCAGAACAGAGGCAACGGGCAGCGAAACGGCGGGTCGCGCCCCGGTCCTGAAGGAAACGGGGACCGCCGGACGAAGCGGAGGGGAACGCGATGACTTTCGGTATCGACTTCGGCACCAGCAACTCCGTGGTGGCCCACTGGAACGGGCACACCACCGAAGTGCTGCCGGTCGACGGCGACAACGTGCCCGCCCAGTGGCAGATGTCCGAGTTCGAGCAGCTCTTCCCCTCCGTGCTGTCCGTCCGCGACCTCCAGCGCACCCTCTGCTTCGGCTGGGAGGCGAAGACCGGCACGAGCGAGCCGCTCGACGCAGTGAAGCGCATGCTCGGCACGCGCTCCGGTGCCGATAAGGACGGCGACATCGACGGCCTCGAGGTCACGGCCCAGCTCGAGGAGCACCACGTCTGGGTCGGCTCGGAGAAGTTCCACAGCACGGTCGCGGCCGCCTCCCTCTTCAGCCGGATGAAGGAAGGCGTCTCTGCCCAGCTGCTCGACCTCTCCGACGCGGTCGTCACCGTCCCCGCCAATGCCACAGGCGGCGCCCGCTACCGCACCCGTGCCGCGGCAGCACTCGGCGGAGTGAAGGTTCGGGCCCTGCTCAACGAGCCCACCGCGGCTGCGATCTCGTACGCCCACGACGTCCCGATCCCCGGCCGTTTCCTCGTATTCGACTGGGGCGGCGGCACCATCGATGTCACAGTCCTCGAATACGACGACGGCCTCTTCGAGGAGCAGACCTCCCGCGGTATCACCGCCCTCGGAGGCCTGGAGTTCGACAACGCGCTGGCCCAGCTGATCCAGCAGAAGATGGGTCTGACCGCGGACCAGCTCACCAAGGCCGAACGACGCCGGTGGCGCCGGTCGGTCGAGCTGACGAAGATCGCCCTGTCCTCCGTGCCGATGGACGGCGCGCTCTTCTTCGACCTCCCGGTCGGCCTCGCCCCCTTGATCTCGAGGCGTGAGGTGAGGATCACCGCGGCCGAGTACACCAAGGCGATCACCCCGCTCATCATCCGCGCCCTCGAGCCGGTCCAGCAGGCCCTGGAAGACTTGGCCATCACCCCGGACGACATTGACTCCGTACTGATGATCGGCGGCACCTCGCAGATCCCCCAGGTGCGTCAGGCTCTGGGCGAGCTCCTCGGCCACGACCGCATCGTCGACAGCGGCCTGTGCCGACCCATGACCGCCGTCGCCCGAGGCGCGGCCATCTATGCGGCCTCCCTCGACGGCGAACTCGGCGATGACAGCGACTTTTCCCTGGTGACCAGCTACGACCTGGGCACGGCCGTGAGCGCGGGCGAGCAGAGGGGCTTCCGCGCCATCATCCGACGCAATGCCACGCTCCCTGCGGAGGGTTCGGCCAACTTCTACCCGGACACGCCGGGCGCTTCCTCCGTGCGCGTGTCGGTGATCGAGGGCGAAGTCGGCTACCCGGCCGACAGCGACCGTGCCTTCCCCCTGGCCAACATCGAGGTGCCTCTCCCAACCCGCGAACAGGACGTCCGCCGGAACATGATCGAGGTCAAGTTCCGCTACAACGAGAGCGGCATCCTGCGCTTCACCGCCACCCACGCGGCCACCGGCAAGCAGCTCGCCGAGCGCGAGATCGACTCCTTCGGCCCCGACGGCACCCCACTGCAGCACGGCCTCGACGACGAACTGACCCGACTCTTGGCCCACACCGTCCGCCCGTTCGCCGACGGCTCCTCCAACGTCCGACACCGCTCGGCAGCCGAAACGGCCAATGCCCGCCCCGCACCGATCGACATGTCCGTGCGCGTGGTGGAGGCCGACCCTGCCGTAACGGTCAACGGCGAGCCGCAGCGAGTGGTGACGGGGGGACTTTGACCAGCCTCTGGGCTCTGTGGCGGAAATTCCTGGGTGCGCCAGTAGCTCGCTCCACTGTCTGCGACGGGACATACGGTCTTCTTCGCTGTAACTCCCGATCAAGGAAGAACAGCTGCCAAAGAAATCAAGGCAGGTAGGTCGTACCACGATGACGCGTCAGATGAGGAAGAGGGGGCGACGTTAGCAATGCGGTACGACCAGAGCCGGGCGGACAAGCTTGATGAGATGATGGTCGAACTGCTGCTGCCGGAAAGCGCGGTGGAGTCACTGGGGCTGTGGCTAGCCGACCCAGAGCGCGGTCAGCGGTACGCGAACGGGTGTGGCCCCCACAGCATCCCGTACACGCCATCCAAGTGGATAGTCGTAGCGCCGTGGCCCGGCACCTTTGCCGACCGGGCGGCGGCCGATTCGGCCTCGGTGAGCCGAGCCGAGGTCGTGGCCGCGGTCCGGGCCGCGGAGCAGTCCGAGAGCTGGACAGAGGCGTTCGTGGCCACGCAGGTGTGGGGCTACGGTGTTACAGGCTACGGCCCGTACCGCACTCGTCAGGTGCTCGCCCAGCCCAGCGCTGAGGCCGTCCTCACCGAGGCGGTGTCCCTGCTCGTCGACGAGGGCGCGGTCGCAGCCTACGAGGTGCTGAACACTCTCGATGGCCTCGGTCCGGCGTTCCTCACCAAATTCCTCTACTTCGCGGGCCAGGCGCTGCCAGACGTGAAGGGCCCGCGTCCCCTGATCCTCGACAGCGTGCTCGCCGGGGTCCTGCGCAGGCACGCCACGAAGGTTGGACGTGCGGTTGGCTACGAGTGGTCCGAGGCGATCGCCAAGTGGATCTGGCGCGACAGCGGCTGGAGTTCCCACCGTTACGACGTCCACCTCCGGTGGATGTACGCCGCCAACGAGCGACTCGCGGCCGCGTCTATCGACTGGCCCGCAGCCCCAGACGTGCTCGAGCTGGCCCTCTTCAGCGCCGCCTGGGACCCGGAATAACCGTATCGCCGGGTGTTCACCTTGTGAGGCCTTGGTTCAGGTGCTTGCCCATGGCCGCAGCCAAGTCCCGAGGCCTCGAACGTCAGCAGACGATGACCGTTCTATCTTGGAGATGGTCCCGCCAGGTGGTGTAGGGGATCAAGCGCCGGAACCCGCAGATCGGGGCGTGGCTATGTCGGGGCAGGTGTCCGGCCCGCCTCAGCAGGACGCCTGGCGGGCTGCCGCCTTCCACGGAGGGCGTCCTGGGACGCGATCTGGATGAATGTCTACTCGCCCTATCAGGATGGCTGCACCGACGTCCGGTCGAGCCGTACGGATCGCCGCGACCAACGCGTACAGGTGCGGATCGAACACGGGCCGATACTTCGTGGGCGGCGACTGCATCGACACGAACCGCACTTGCGGGTCGCCGACGGGGACGTGGGACGCCACCGTCACCGCCGCTCCTCGGACGTTGCGAGGCCACTTCGACGACGACTCTCCGTGAAGGCTGACGGGTGCTCAGATATCTCTGACGTGTCGTCACCCATTCAAGATCATCTTGCACGTGCGTTGCACAAGGTGCTGAAAAACAACAGTGATCAATGGAGGGTTGTGAAGGTGGGTATCCGCAGGTCAGCTGGCGGGTTGTGGTGTCGTGCCCCTTGCCTTCAAGGGGCACGGCACCGCGCCGTTCAGATGTCCCGGAAGATCTCGATCTGCGCGCCGATCGAGTTCAGACGCTCGGCGAGGTCCTCGTAGCCGCGGTTGATGACGTACACGTTCCGCAGGACCGAGGTGCCGTCGGCCGCCATCATCGCGAGCAGGACGACCACGGCGGGCCGCAGCGCGGGCGGGCACATCATCTCGGCGGCGCGCCAGCGGGTCGGGCCCTCGACGAGCACCCGGTGCGGGTCGAGGAGCTGGAGCCGGCCGCCGAGGCGGTTGAGGTCCGTCAGGTAGATCGCCCGGTTGTCGTAGACCCAGTCGTGGATCAGCGTCTTGCCCTGCGCGGAGGCCGCGATGGCCGCGAAGAAGGGGACGTTGTCGATGTTCAGGCCGGGGAACGGCATCGGGTGGATCTTGTCGATGGGCGCCTCCAGTTTGGAGGGCCGCACGGTCAGGTCGATCAGCCGCGTACGGCCGTTGTCCGCGAAGTACTCCGGCGTACGGTCGTGGTCGAGGCCCATCTCCTCCAGGACCGCGAGCTCGATCTCCAGGAACTCGATCGGCACCCGGCAGACCGTCAGCTCCGACTCGGTGACCACGGCGGCGGCGAGCAGGCTCATCGCCTCGACCGGGTCCTCGGAGGGCGAGTAGTCCACGTCGACGTCGATGTTCGGCACACCGTGCACGGTGAGCGTCGTGGTGCCGATGCCCTCCACCCGTACGCCCAGGGCCTCCAGGAAGAAGCACAGGTCCTGGACCATGTAGTTGGAGGACGCGTTGCGGATGACCGTGACGCCGTCGTGGCGGGCGGCGGCGAGCAGCGCGTTCTCGGTGACCGTGTCCCCGCGCTCGGTCAGCACGATCGGCCGGCCGGGCGTGACGGACCGGTCGACCCGGGCGTGGTAGAGACCCTCGGTCGCCGCGATGTCGAGGCCGAACCGGCGCAGCGCGATCATGTGCGGCTCGATGGTCCGGGTGCCCAGGTCGCAGCCGCCCGCGTAGGGCAGCTTGAAGGCGTCCAGGCGGTGCAGCAGCGGGCCGAGGAACATGATGATGGACCGCGTGCGGATGGCGGCCTCGGCGTCGATGGCCTCCATGTTCAGCTCGCTCGGCGGCACGATCTCCAGGTCGACTCCGCCGTTGATCCACCGGGCGCGGACACCGATGGAGCTGAGGACCTCCAGCAGGCGGTACACCTCTTCGATCCGGGCCACCCGGCGCAGTACGGTGCGCCCCTTGTTCAGGAGCGTCGCGCACAGCAGCGCGACACAGGCGTTCTTGCTGGTCTTGACGTCGATCGAGCCGGACAGACGACGTCCGCCGACGACGCGCAGATGCATCGGACCCGCATAGCCGAGCGAGACGATCTCGCTGTCCAGCGCCTCACCGATTCGGGCGATCATCTCAAGGCTGATGTTTTGATTGCCGCGCTCGATGCGATTGACGGCGCTCTGACTGGTGCCGAGCGCCTCGGCAAGCTGCGACTGTGTCCAGCCCCGGTGTTGCCGGGCGTCACGGATGAGCTTGCCGATACGTACGAGGTAGTCGTCTGCCATGGCGCGACCGTATATCGGATGTGAGATAAAGGAAAATGGAGCGCCGCCTTCCGAGTGGTCGGGCCCACCGGGCGGCGTTCGAGGGGGAGTTCGGGTGCCCGTACCGGCACGGCGGCGACGCCCGCGGCGTGCCGGGAGGCGCCGCGGGCTCGTGTCGCCGCCGATGAGTGCCGTGAAGAGGCGCTTCCGTGACGGTTCGTCGATACTGGTGTCGTATGTCGCTATTGGGTCACTTCGCCTTGCGGGTCGTCTTGCGCCACCCGAACGGCCCCGGCAGGTCCATCGACGTCGTCCTGCGCCCGGTGCTGCTGTGCGTGCGCTTCGGCCCGTTCTTTCCGCCCGAGGTGATGGACCATGACTTGCGGTTGATGTTGAGCCGCAGCCCCGGAAGGATGCGGAAGCTCTTGCGGAAGGTGAGCGGCATGGGTGCCCCCTGCGGGTCGGTCGCGCCGGGACGTTCCCGGCGGACACCGGGTACCCCGAAACGGCTCCGATGTGCCTGCCCTCGGCTTCGGGGTGTCAATTTCCTTCCTGAGCTGCTGAGTTGCCTCCCCGGAGTGCCGGATTCCACCCCTCGGGAGCCTGAGGCCCGGGCGCCTTGAGGGTCCGCCGTTTTGGATGAGCGACCGTCACCGGCGCGCGACCGCCGCCACTTCGCCGTGCGACGGCGCCTGCCGGGGGGCTCGTCCACGCCGTCGGGACCGGGCGATTCCGGGCGATACGGGCTTTCTGTGCATGGTCGGGTAAACGGCTCGCCCCGACCGGGCGACGCCGGCCGGCCGGGCGGGTGGCCACGGTCCGGCGGGACGGGTGATCCCGGTCCGGCGGGGGGTGTAAGCCGGACAAGTTGCGCCGACCGGACAAGCGGCACCGGCCGGACATGCGGGCGCCCGGACATGACCTGCTCGCCCCCATGTACTAGAGTTATCTCGACATCGAGATATCTGCCGAGGCGTACCGCAGCCGCACTGCGTCGTCCATCCGGTGGTAAGGGTTACCTAACTTAGCCTTACCTTAGCGGATCGGCCATGACGTCGTGGCGGCAGGATGCGGTGGGAACGCGCACATCAATGAAGGAGACTGTCGTGTCGGCGAACAGCTTCGACGCCCGCAGCACGCTGCAGGTGGGCGACGAGTCGTACGAGATCTTCCGGCTGGACAAGGTGGAAGGCTCGGCTCGCCTTCCGTACAGCCTGAAGGTGCTGCTGGAGAACCTGCTCCGTACCGAGGACGGCGCGAACATCACCGCCGACCACATCCGGTCCATCGGTGACTGGGACTCCCAGGCGCAGCCGAGCCAGGAGATCCAGTTCACGCCCGCCCGCGTGATCATGCAGGACTTCACCGGCGTGCCCTGTGTCGTCGACCTCGCCACCATGCGCGAGGCCGTCAAGGAGCTCGGCGGCGACCCGGCCAAGGTCAACCCGCTCTCCCCGGCCGAGCTGGTCATCGACCACTCCGTCATCGCCGACAAGTTCGGCACGAAGGAAGCCTTCGGCCAGAACGTCGAGCTGGAGTACGGCCGCAACAAGGAGCGCTACCAGTTCCTGCGCTGGGGCCAGACCGCGTTCGACGACTTCAAGGTCGTCCCGCCGGGCACCGGCATCGTCCACCAGGTGAACATCGAGCACCTGGCCCGTACGGTCATGGTCCGAGGTGGCCAGGCGTACCCCGACACCCTCGTCGGCACCGACTCGCACACCACGATGGTCAACGGCCTGGGCGTGCTCGGCTGGGGCGTCGGCGGCATCGAGGCCGAGGCCGCGATGCTCGGCCAGCCGGTCTCCATGCTGATCCCGCGTGTCGTCGGCTTCAAGCTGACCGGCGAGCTGACCCCGGGCACGACCGCCACCGACCTCGTGCTGACCATCACCGAGATGCTGCGCAAGCACGGTGTCGTCGGCAAGTTCGTCGAGTTCTACGGCGAGGGTGTGGCCGCCACGTCGCTGGCCAACCGCGCCACCATCGGCAACATGTCGCCGGAGTTCGGCTCCACCGCCGCGATCTTCCCGATCGACGGCGAGACCATCAAGTACCTCAAGCTCACCGGCCGCTCCGAGCAGCAGCTCGCGCTCGTCGAGGCGTACGCCAAGGAGCAGGGCCTCTGGCTCGACCCGGCCGCCGAGCCCGACTTCTCCGAGAAGCTGGAGCTCGACCTCTCCACGGTCGTCCCCTCGATCGCCGGCCCGAAGCGCCCGCAGGACCGTATCGTCCTCGCGAACGCCTCCGAGCAGTTCAAGAGCGACGTGCGCAACTACGTCGCCGACGACGACGAGGCGGGCAAGGAGTCCTTCCCGGCCTCCGACTCCCCGGCCGCCGCCAACGGCGTCCCGTCCAACCCGGTCACGGTCACGGCCCCCGACGGCTCGACCTACGAGATCGACCACGGCGCGGTGACGGTCGCGGCCATCACCTCCTGCACCAACACCTCGAACCCGTACGTCATGGTCGCCGCCGCGCTCGTCGCGAAGAAGGCCGTGGAGAAGGGCCTGACCCGCAAGCCGTGGGTCAAGACCACCCTCGCCCCGGGCTCCAAGGTCGTCACCGACTACTTCGACAAGGCGGGGCTCACCCCCTACCTCGACAAGGTCGGCTTCAACCTCGTCGGTTACGGCTGCACCACCTGCATCGGCAACTCCGGCCCGCTGCCGGACGAGGTCTCCAAGGCCGTCAACGACCACGACCTCGCGGTCACCTCGGTCCTCTCCGGCAACCGGAACTTCGAGGGCCGTATCAACCCCGACGTCAAGATGAACTACCTGGCCTCCCCGCCGCTGGTGGTCGCCTACGCCCTCGCGGGCTCCATGAAGGTGGACATCACCCGCGACGCGCTCGGCACCGACACCGAGGGCAAGCCGGTCTACCTGGCCGACATCTGGCCCTCCGAGGCCGAGGTCAACGACGTCGTGGCGAACGCCATCGGCGAGGACATGTTCAACAAGTCCTACCAGGACGTCTTCGCGGGCGACGCCCAGTGGCAGGCGCTGCCGATCCCCGAGGGCAACACCTTCGAGTGGGACCCGCAGTCGACGTACGTCCGCAAGCCCCCTTACTTCGAGGGCATGACGATGGAGACCACCCCGGTCTCGGACATCGCCGGCGCGCGCGTCCTCGCCAAGCTCGGCGACTCGGTCACCACCGACCACATCTCCCCGGCCGGTGCGATCAAGGCCGACACCCCCGGAGGCAAGTACCTCACGGAGCACGGTGTCGAGCGTCGTGACTTCAACAGCTACGGCTCGCGCCGCGGCAACCACGAGGTCATGATCCGCGGCACGTTCGCCAACATCCGCCTGCGCAACCAGATCGCGCCGGGCACCGAGGGCGGCTACACCCGCGACTTCACGAAGGAAGGCGCCCCCGTCTCCTTCATCTACGACGCCTCGCGCAACTACATCGAGCAGGGCATCCCGCTCGTCATCCTCGCGGGCAAGGAGTACGGCTCCGGCTCGTCCCGCGACTGGGCCGCCAAGGGCACCGCGCTCCTCGGCGTCAAGGCCGTCATCGCCGAGTCGTACGAGCGCATCCACCGCTCGAACCTCATCGGCATGGGCGTCCTGCCGCTCCAGTTCCCGGAGGGCGTGACGGCCGAGTCCCTCGGCCTGACCGGCGAGGAGACCTTCTCCTTCACCGGTGTCGAGGAGCTCAACAACGGCACCACCCCGCGCACGGTGAAGGTCACCACCGACACCGGCGTCGAGTTCGACGCGGTCGTCCGCATCGACACCCCCGGCGAGGCGGACTACTACCGCAACGGCGGCATCATGCAGTACGTGCTGCGCAACCTGATCCGCAACTAAGCGGTCCGGTAGAGCAGTTGAAGGGCCGCATCCCGGTGACGGAGGTGCGGCCCTTCGCCGTCGCCCCCGAAGTCGGTTTCAGGACATCGGCATTGCTCAGGTGGAACACAGGGTTCCCCCAGCGGGCCGGGACACGATTGCCCCATGTCTGGTGTTTCCGTGGTCCTTGTCGGCCGTGTCCGTGTGCCGATCGTCGACGACGAACCGGTGCTCACCGTCCCGTTGTCCGGCGCTGTCACGGCGGCGGGCGGGAGATGAGTCTCCTCCCCGCCGCGCGGCGACCGCGAGAGCGGCGGCGCGGGCGGTTCCCGCACACGCGATCCCTGAGCACGCGATCCCTGCGGACGCGGCTCCTCGTCCTCATCGGGCTGACGCTCGTCGTGGTGTGCGCGGCGATGGCGTTCACCACGCTCCGCGCGCAACGTGCCTATCTGCTCGGCGACTTGGACCACCGGGTCGTCGAAGCCGCCGAGCGCAACCGGGACGCCGTCCTTGCCGGCCAGGGCGTCCGTCCGGGCGTCGGGCCTGACGTCGGTCCTGGCGATGAGACGGACCTCGGGTTCCTCGACGTCCGGGGGCAGCCGACCGGCACGATCGCCGCCCGGCTCGACGACGGCGGAGCCGTCATCGCGGCCGAGCTCGTGACCACCTCCGGCGCGCCGCGCGAACTCGGCACCGCCCAGCGCTCCGCGCTCGCCGGAACGGAGCCGGACGGCTCACCGCACACCCGGACGGTCCCCGGGCTCGGCACCTACCGTGTCACAGCGCTCCACGGCGACGGCGGCGGACGGCCCGTGCTCACCGCCCTCCCGATGGACGACGTACAGGACGTGATCCGTGGTCTGGCCGTGGTCGAGGGCGTGGTGGCGACCGCCGGTCTCACCGTCGCGGGCTGCGTCTGCGCCGTCGTCGTCCGGCGTCAACTGCGCCCGCTCGCACGGGTGGCCGCCATGGCCGTCGAGGTCTCCCGGTCGCCGCTGGGACACGGCGGGGTGACCGGCCTGACCCGGGTACCCGAACGGGACACCGGCCCCGGCAGCGAGGCCGGCCAGGTCGGCGCCGCGCTCAACCGGCTGATCGACCACGTCGAGGCCTCCCGCGTGGAACGCCTGCGCGCCGAGGAGGAGACGCGCCGCTGCGAGGAACGCATGCGAGGCGGCGAGGAGCGCATGCGCCGCTTCCTCGCCGACGCGAGCCACGAACTCCGTACACCGCTGGCGTCCATCGCCGGATACGCGGAGCTGATGAACCGGGGCGCCGAGCCGATCGACGCGGCGCCGGCCTGGCGGCGGGTGTCCGCCGAGTCGGCGCGGATGACGGCTCTTGTCGAGGACCTGCTGCTGCTCGCCCGGCTCGACGAGGGGCGGCCGTCGGGGTCGGCGGACGTGGACCTGGCGGCGCTGGTCGCCGAGGAGGTGTGGGAGGCACGGGCCGCGGGGGAGGACCACACCTGGCAGTTGGCCCTGCTCCCGGACTCCCCGGCCCTGGTGGCCGGCGACGAGGCCGGGCTCCGCCAGGTGGTGTCGCGACTGCTGGCCAACGCCCGCGCGCACACGCCGGCGGGCACGACGGTCGTCGCCTCGGTGGAGGCCACCGGCGGATCCTTCACGATCCGGGTCCGCGACGACGGCCCCGGCATCCCGCCCGCCCTGCTGCCCAGGGTCTTCGAACGCTTCAGCCGCGCCGACGCCTCCCGCTCCCGGGTCCCTTCCGGACGCGGCGGCTCGGGCCTCGGCCTCGCCGTCGCCGCGGCGGTCACGAAGGCCCACCACGGCCGCATCCACGCCGAAAGCGCCCCGGGCCGTACGGAGTTCACCGTCGTACTCCCGGCAGGCCGGTCCGTCCCCCCGGCCGGCCGGACCCCGGGGGAGTACACATTGGAGCCCCGGTCCGCGGGGACTGCCGGGCCGCAGGTCCGGGCCGACGAAGGCGGCATGCCGACCGCACGAGCCTCAGGAGAACGCGCGTCGATCCCGCCTTCGGCGAAGGCGACACCGGTGCTCCACGCCGACGGGGAACCAGTCGCCTTCCCCCGGCGATGAGCCGACCGGTCCACCGGCTACGACCGGTCCACCGGCTACGACCGTTCCACGACCAGCTCACCGGCCCCGTCCTCAGAACCAGCCCACCGCCTGCCCGAGCAGGAAAGGTGCCGGGACGAGAGCGGCCATGCCGAGCCAAGGGCCCACCGGGCGGCCCTCCTGGAAGGGCAGCAGGATGTCCACCACCAGCACCGTGCCGAGGACGAAGCCGCCGCCCAGCACGGCGCCGGCGATCAGGCCGAGGGCGTCGTCGGGTGTCTCCCGGTGGCAGCCGAAGGGGCCGCCGCAGTCGACGGACGGGAATCGGGTCAGCAGCCACCGCAGGCACAGGCCGGGAACGATTCCGACCCCTCCGATCAACAGGTTCGCGAACGCGGCCGCCGACAGGGCGCGGCCGAGGCCGCCGCCGCGGCCGGTGCTCGCGGTGCCGCTCCGGCGACCCCCACGGCTGTAGGAATCCCGCACCGGTCCACCTCCTCCCGAACTCGCCTTGGTACGCGCCGTTTGCACAGGTAGAGGGTGCTGGCGCCCGGGAGGTTCCGGGAATACGGCCTCACGCAGGGGCCGCACCCCCATGAGGGGGGTGCGGCCCTGGTGTGTTCGGGTACGTCGTCTCGGGCCCGGTTGGCGATCGGTGACGATCCGTCAACAACCCGTCACGCCGGATCGGTTGAACGAGCAACGCTCGGGCGGACCGGGTGGGTGGGTTCGAACCCGCCCGGTCCGCGAGCCCGGACGGGTCGGGGGAGGCCCCGCCCGGGATGGTGCGGCTTGTGGCGACCACGGTGAGCGACAACGTTGTCGAGCGGTCTGCGCAAGACTCTATCGCCTCAACGGACAACGATGTCAAGCAAGTTGACGCCCGCGCCCCGTGCGGGCCGCCTTCGCTTCCACGCCCACCCCCGTGCGGCTCGCGTCGTCGGGTGCGCGGGACGCACGGTCGGCGTACGTCGTCGCAGGATGTCATCGGCGTGTGCCACCGGGGTGTCGCCGGGCGCGTCCCTGGTGGCGCGGGTGGTGGGTGTGCCGGACGCGTCGGTGGTGACGCGGGGTGGTCTGCCGGGCGCGTGGCAGCCGTCGCAGGCGGGGGCGTGCCGGGCACGCCCCCGCCTGCGACGACGTTGGGTGCGCGCCGGGCAGGCCACCCCGCGACGCCATTGGAGTGCGTGCCGGGCGCGCCCCCAGCGGCGCAGGCGGTCTTCCGTGGTACCCGTGGCGCACGTTACTGTCCCTGCGGCTTGTGCGACCTGTGGTGCGCGACCCGTCCGAAGGAGGAGGGGCCGCGTCATGCGTTTCCGTCCGTCATCGTTCCTGCTGGCCGTCGCCCTGACGGTCGCCGGCGCCACTCCGGCGCTCGCCACACCCCCGTCGGGTCCACCGGAGCTCGTCCGGGACCCCACCGCGTACGTCGACCCGCTCATCGGCACCAAGAACGGCGGCAATGTCTTCCCGGGGGCCGTGACGCCCTTCGGCATGCTCTCCTGGAGCCCGGAGAACACCCGCGGGGACGCCACCCGCACGGCCGCGCCCGGCGGCTACCAGTACGACGCCACGCGCATCCGGGGCTTCAGCCTCACCCACATGTCCGGAACGGGATGCGCGGGCGGCAGCGGCGACATCCCGTTCTTCCCGTACGCCGGTGAGGTGACCTCCTCCCCGGCGAGCGACACCAAGGACGCCGTCTACGCCTCCGGGTTCGCGCACACCGACGAGCGGGCCGAGCCCGGCCACTACAAGGTGGGACTCGCCTCCGGAGTGACCGCCGACCTGACGGCGACCGCGCGCACCGGCTCGGGCCGCTTCACCTTCCCGGCCGACAAGCCCGCCTCGCTGCTGATCCGCACCGCCAACTCCGAGGTCGGGTCGACCGGTTCGACCGTGCGGATCGACCCGGCGACCCGGACCGTCTCCGGCTCGGTCACCTCCGGAAACTTCTGCGGCTACCTCGACCCCGAGGGCCAACGCTCCTACTACACCCTCTACTTCACCGCGCGCTTCGACCGCGACTTCAAGACCACCGGAACCTGGCAGGACGACCGGCTGAGCCCGGGGGCCACCGAGGCGAGCGGCGGCACCGGAGGCTTCGGGCAGGGCGGCCGTCCTGTCGCGGGCAAGGGGGCGGGCGGCTATGTGGAGTTCGCGCCCGGCACCGACCCGGTGAACGTCAAGGTCGGTATCTCGTACGTCAGTCAGGATGGCGCCGCCGCCAACCTGGAGGACGAGAACCCGCCGTCCCGCTCCTTCGCCTCCGTCCAGCGCGCCGCCCACCGCGCCTGGCGCGAACAGCTCGGCGCGATCGGCGTCGGCGGCGGCACCGACGGCGACCGCACCACCTTCTACACCGCGCTCTACCACGCCCTCCTGCACCCGAACGTCATCAGTGACGCCGACCGCAGATACCGGGGTTCCGACGGCGAGGTGCACACCGTGAGCCGGGGTCACGAAGCGCAGTACGGCACGTTCTCCGGCTGGGACGTCTACCGCTCCCAGGTCCAGCTGCTGACCCTGCTGGACCCGGACACCGGCTCCGACATCGCGCAGTCACTGCTCGAACTCGCCCGGCAGAACGGGGGAGTCTGGGACCGCTGGCTGCACGGCGCGAGTGGCACGCACGTCATGAACGGCGACCCGTCAGCCCCCGCCCTCGCGGGCATCCGCGCCTTCGGCGGCACGGACTTCGACCTGCGCGGCGCGCTCGGCTCCCTGGTCAAGGCGGCGACCGTACCGACCGAGGAGGACCTGTCCCCGGCGGGCAAACCGCTGCTCTCGGCCGGACAGCGTCCCTCGCTCGACAAGTACCTCGAACACCACTACATGCCGTCCGTGTCCAACGCCTGGGGCGGCGCCGCCGAGACGTTGGAGATGTCGGGCGCGGACTTCGCGATCTCCCAACTGGCCAAGGCCGCCGGGGAGAAGAAGACCGCCGCCGACTTCGCCGAGCGGTCCCAGTACTGGCAGAACAACTTCAACATCGCGGCCGACCCCGGCGGCGGATACATCGCCAACCGCAAGGCCGACGGGAGTTGGGTCACCGGCTTCACCCCGTCGACCGGCAACGGCTTCGTGGAGGGCACGGCGGCCCAGTACACCTGGATGGTGCAGCACGACCCCGCCGGCCTCTTCGCCGCCATGGGCGGTCGCGCCAAGGCCCTCGACCGCCTCGACACGTTCTTCCACGACGCGGACGGCGGCTGGGCGTTCACCGGCAGCGGCGGAGACAAGTCCGAACTGGACAACGAGCCTTCGGTCAACGTGCCGTACCTGTACGACTACGCGGGCGCGCCCTACAAGACGCAGGAGACCGTCCGCGCGGCCATGACCCGGCTGTGGTCGACGCAGCCGGGCGGCATCCCCGGCAACGACGACCTCGGTGAGATGTCGTCCTGGTACGTCTTCTCCGCGCTCGGCATGTACCCCCAGGTGCCCTCCCGCGCCGAACTCGCCCTGTCCTCACCGCTGTTCCCGAGGATCGAGATCGAGCGTCCGGGCGGCGCCGACATCGAGATCCGGGCCCGGGGCGCGGCTGCGGACGCCCCGTACGTTCAGTCGCTGCGCGTCGACGGCCGTACGAGCGAACGGCCCTGGCTCCCGGCCTCCTTCGTCCGCGACGGCGGCACGCTCGACTACACGCTGTCCGCCACGGCCGACAAGAGCTGGGGCAGTGCCGAGACGGCCGCGCCGCCCTCCTTCCGCACCGGCGAGCAGCCGTACCAGATCGGGGTGGGCCCGACCGCGGCGACGCTCGCGCCCGGTGGCAGCACCGCGCTCGACATCCGCGCCCTGGCCCTCGGCGGCGGCGCCGGGCCCGAGGTCCGCTTCCACGTGGACGTGCCCGCCGGTGTGACGGCGACGCCCGCCGAGGGCACGGTGACCGACGGCGCCCAGCGGATCGCCCTCACCGCCGCGGACGACGCCGAGCAGGGGTTCTACGACGTCAAGGTGACGGTGACCTCCGCCGACACGTCGTACGCGCAGCCGGTGGCCCTGACGGTCGCGGCCCCGGGATCCCTCCTCGCGGCCTACAACAACACCGGTGTCTCCGACGACACCGGAGACCACGCCGAGGCCGACTACGACGGCGGCGGCTGGAGCTACTCCCGTCAGGCCCTCGCCGACGCGGGCCTGACCCCGGGCGCCCGGGGCACGGTGGACGGTCTCACCTACACCTGGCCGAAGTCGCCGTCCGGCCGCCCCGACAACGCCTCGGCGACCTCGCAGAGCATCGAACTGACCGACCCGGCAAGCCGGTTGTCCTTCATCGGCAGCGCCGTGAACGGCGACCAGGAGACCAGGGCGACCGTCACCTACACCGACGGCGGCACCGACTCCGTCGATCTGGCCTTCACCGACTGGACCGTCGGGGGCGGGGGCGGCACCGTCCAGTACGGCAACGAGACCATCGCCAAGGCCGCCTACCGCAACGTCGCCGGCGCGGACAAGGACCCGGTGGCCACCTACGTCTTCGCGACCAAGCCGTTCACGGCACCGGCCGGCAGGACCGTCAAGAGCGTCACCCTTCCGGACGACGCGGATCTGCACGTCTTCACCCTCGCGGTGAGCCCTTGAGCCGGTGAATCCTTGGGCAGGTGATCTGATCCACCCGTGAACGCGGGGCGGGCCCGGAGTCTCCTCCGGGCCCGCCCCTTTCCCTTCCGCTGTGGCTCACGCCAGCAGTTCCACCTCCGCCAGGGTCGACTCGGCGTCGAGGACGAGACGGTAGTGGGCGTACGAGCCCGGGTTCGCGACCGTGAACGCCCGGGTCTGCCTGTCCCAGGGGAAGGACTCGCCGGAGCGCTTGTCGAGATCCGTCCACGTGGTTCCGTCCGAGGAACCCTGCAGGGTCCAGCCGGTCGGGGCTTTCGTGTGGTCCGAGGACGTCAGCGTGTACTGGACCCCCTGGGTGGCGGCGCCGACCGGCAGGTCCACCGAGGTGACGGTGGAGTCCGTCGCCGAGGTGTTGTCGAACAGCGCGCCGTCTCCCTTGAGAACGTCCGCGCGCGGCGACGGCACCTTGTCGTCCTGGGTGACCGAGACCGGCGCCGCGTCCTCGCCCGTGCCCCACGAGGACGGCTTGGCGCCCATGTCGAACTCCAGCACTCCGCCCCGGGTGATCAGCGAGTGGGGGAGCGAAGTCGAGTTCCACCGCTTGCCGTTGAACCGCACGCCCTGCACGTACACGTTCCTCGTGCTGTTCCGCGGGGCCCTGATCACCAGGTCGTGGCCGTTCTCCAGGTGGACCGTCGCCTTGGTGAACAGCGGGGAGCCGATGGCGTATTCGCCGCTGCCCATCACCAGCGGGTAGAAGCCGAGCGAGGAGAAGAGGTACCAGGCCGACTGCTCGCCGTTGTCCTCGTCACCGTGGTAGCCCTGCCCGATCTCGCTGCCGGAGTAGAGACGGGAGAGGACCTCGCGGATGTTCTTCTGGGCCTTCCAGGGCTGCCCCGCGGCGTCGTACATGTAGTTCACGTGGTGGGCCACCTGGTTGGAGTGCCCGTACTGGCCCATCCGTACGTCCCGGGCCTCGGTCATCTCGTGGATGACCCCGCCGTACGAGCCCACGACGTCCGGCGAGGCGGTCTCGGGGGTCGCGAAGTACGTGTCGAGCTTGTCCGCGAGCGCGCCGCGGCCGCCGTACAGGTTGGCCAGTCCGCGCGAGTCCTGCGGCGCGGTGAACGCGTACCCCCAGCCGTCGGTCTCCGTGTAGTCGTAACCCCACACGCGCGGATCGTACTTCGCGGAGTCGACCCGCCAGTCGCCCTTCGCGTCCCGGCCCTGGAAGAAGCCGGCCTTCGAGTCGAAGAGGTTCACGTAGTCCTGGGAGCGGTTGAGGAAGTAGTCCGACTCCTCCTTGTAGCGCTTCTCGCCGGTCTTCCTGTAGAGCGCCTTGCCCATCTCGGCGATGCCGTAGTCGTTGACGTAGCCCTCCATGGCCCACGACAGGCCCTCGCCCGTGTCGGTGCTCGTGTAGCCGAGGAAGGGGGAGGTGGCCATGCCCTTGCGGCCCACGCCGGAGGTCGGCGGGACGACCGTCGCGTTCTTCAGCGCCGCCTCGTACGCCGACTTCGCGTCGAAGTCGACGCCCTTGACGTACGCGTCCGCGAACGCCACGTCCGAGGAGGTGCCGGTCATCAGGTCCGCGTAGCCGGGCGAGGACCAGCGCGAGGTCCAGCCACCGTCCTTGTACTGCTGCACGAACCCGTCGACCATCTCACCCGCCTGACCGGGCGTCAGGAGCGAGTAGGCCGGCCAGGTCGTCCGGTAGGTGTCCCAGAAGCCGTTGTTGACGTACACCTTGCCGTCGACGATCTTCGCGCCGGTGTGGGTCGGGGTGTCCGGACCCGGCATCGGGGAGAACGGCGAGGCGTACTGGTACGTCGAACCCACCTTCTCGAAGCCGGAGTTGGGGTACAGGTACAGCCGGTACATGCTGGAGTACAGCGTCGTCAGCTGGTCAGGAGTGGCGCCCTGCACCTCGACCTTGCCGAACAGCCGGTCCCACTGCTTCCGGGCCCCCTTCTCGACCGCGTCGAACGACGTGCCGTCCGGGATCTCCTGGGCCAGGTTGTCCTTGGCCTGGTCGATGCTGATGAGCGAGGTGGCCAGGCGCAGGGTGACGGTGTGGTCGGAGCCGGGCCTGAACTTCAGGTAGCCCTTGACGCCGCTGGAGCCGCCGTCGGTCACGGGCGCGTCGAACACCCCGTAGACGAAGAGCCGTGTCGCGCCGGTCGACAGGCCGGACTTCACGTCCGAGAAACCGGTGACGACACCCGCCGAGGTGTCCAGCGTCAGCCCCGCCTGCTCGGTCACGTTGTCGAAGATCACGCTCGCGTCGTCACCGGGATAGGTGAAGCGCAGGGCGGCGGCGTGATCGGTCGGCGCCATCTCCGCCTTCAGACCGTTCTCGAAGGTCACCCCGTAGTAGTACGGCCGCGCGGTCTCGTTCTCGTGCCGGAAGGCCAGTTCGCGGGCCGTGCGCCCGGTGTCCGGGGTGCCCGCGGCGGTCGACGGCATCACCTGGAAGGTCTGCCGGTCACCCATCCAGGGGCTCGGCTCATGGCTCGCGCTGAACGCCTGGATGGTGGGCAGATTGTCCGCGTTGTTGGCGCGGGCGTAGTCGTACAGCCAGCTCAGCGAGCCCGCGTTGGTCACCGGCGTCCAGAAGTTGAAGCCGTGCGGGACAGCCGTCGCCGGGAAGTTGTTGCCGCGCGAGAAGCCGCCGCTGGAGTTGGTGCCGCGGGTCGTCAGCGCGTAGTCGGCCAGGTGTGCCTTGGGCCTCTCCGGGGCGGCCGTCTTCAGGGAGACGTCGTCCAGCCAGCCGCGGAACCTCGCGGGGCCCTTCGGCGAGTCGTACGCGAGGAGGATCCGGTCGACGGTCCTCCCGGCCGCGACGGAGCCGATCCGCGAGGCCACGTTGTTCCACTGGTTCACGTAGAGCACCTTGGACGCGCCCTGGCCCTGCGGCGTCAGCGCGAATCCGTGCTGGTCCACGGCGTTCAGATCACTCAGTGAGGTGCCGTCGGTGAAGACCAGGTCCACGGCCACGTTCGTGGCGTCGTAGTCCCGGTCGCCGTCCGCCATCGAGGGGAAGATCCGGTACGACAGTTCGGTGTCGCGGCCGACGGCGACGTTCACGTCGAAGACCTTGTTGTACGAGTACGCACGGCCGTCACCCTTGTGGGTGCCGGCGTAGCGCAGTGCCCGCTTGCCGGTGAAGCCCGCGCCCGCCTTGGCGGTCGGTGAGCCGCTCGGCCCCCGGTCCACGAGCGAGAGCATGTCCTTGGGCGTCGGGTCGTCGCTCTGGCCCGTCGAGAACTGGACGTCGGCGATCTGAAGGATGTCGCCGCCGTTGTTCTTGGTGACATCGAGCCGGAAGTGCTGGTACTCGACGGGACTTTGGATGTCGTACGTCTTCGTCTGGAACCGCTCGCCGAAGGATTCGCCGGAGCGGGTGTCGAGGGTCTTCCAGTCCTTGCCGTCGGTGGAGCCCTCCAGGGTCCAGTCCTGGGGGTCGCGCTCGTCGTGGTCGTTTGCGGATGTGAGCGCGTACGTGACCACCTTGACCGGCGCGTCCAGGTCGAACTCCGCCCAGCCGGTGGGCTCGAAGGTCAGCCACTTGCTGCTCGACTCGCCGTCGACGAGGTTCTCCTTGACCTCGCCCGCGCCGGTGTTCTCGCCGCTGGCCCGCACGTCGGTGACATGGTCGGTCACGTTTCCGGGGATGCCGGTGCTGTAGCCGCCGTCGACCCCGGCGGACCGCTTCGTCCCGTCGGGAGCCGTATCCACCGTGTTGAGCCAGTCCGGAGATGGATCACCCGATTCGAACGAGGAGGTGAACTCCCGGTCGGCGGCCGTCGTTCGGGCCGGCAGGGCGACCGCGGCGCCCTGCGAGGCCGCTAACAGGCAGAGGGCCGCCACCCCCAGTGCCGTCGAGGAAAGCCATCCGGTCCGACGCGTCAAACTCTGTCTGTACCGAGCTCTGTGCTGCATGCGCGAGCACTCTCCCTGCACCTGGACAACGTTGTCAATTTCGATGCGCAAGGACCATTTGGGAGCCAAGTTGACAGCGCTGTCAAGGGTGTTGGGTGTGGCATCCGGGGTGAATGCCGCGTGACGAACCGTGCATTGCGTTCATTGCGGGAGGCCGGCCGCTGTGGATCTTCGCCGGGGTGGTCCGGGGCTGCCCCATATTTCCGGGAGGTCTCAACTCGGAAAAGACCGACGGTCAAACCTGCATTCGATCTTGCTCCGCTGGCGGGAAGTGGACTATACCTGTCGCGTCCGGCCAGTCGATCGACTGGCGCTGGACAGGCAGGACCCAGGGGGGAATTTCGAGGGCCGGCGGACCGTGGTTCATACACGTACCGCCGATTCGTCCCACTGAATCCCCCATGCACGACCCCAGCTTGACCTAACCGCGGTGCCGGGGAGGATCCGGTTCACCGCCTGAGTCCTGGAGAAGGCGAGGACTTGAGCATGGGATCCACTTCCGCCGAGAACAGCAGCCCCGAGGGTGTCGGCCGCCGTGACCTCATCAAGAGGTCGGCCGCACTCGGTCTGATCACCGTCCCGACGATGAGCTTCCTGTCCGCGTGTGCGAGCGGCGGGGGCGGTGACGACAAGTCCAGCGACAAGGGCACCGGCAAGACCAGCAAGGACAACCCCTTCGGTCTGAAGAAGGGCGGCGGCAAGCTCGACGTCGTCGTCTTCAAGGGCGGCTACGGCGACGACTACGCCAAGGCGTGGGAAGCGGCCTTCGACAAGAAGTGGGGCTCCAAGAGCGCCCACACCGGTACCCAGGAGATCACCGGCAAGCTCCAGCCGCGCTTCAACGGCGGCAACCCGCCGGACATCGTCGACGACTCGGGCGCCCAGCAGATCAAGCTGGACGTGCTCTACAAGAGCGGCCAACTCCTCGACCTGGCCTCGGTCCTCGACGCCCCGTCCATCGACGACCCGACCAAGAAGGTCCGCGACACCCTGATCCCGGGCACGCTCGACCCGGGCCTGCAGGGCGGCAAGGTCGTCTCGCTGAACTACATCTACACGGTGTGGGGCCTGTGGTACTCCGGCAAGCTCTTCAAGGAGAAGGGCTGGGAGGTGCCCAAGACCTGGGACGCCTTCCTCGCCATCTGCAAGGACGCCAAGTCGCAGGGCATCGGCGGTCTCGCGCACCAGGGCAAGTACCCGTACTACATCAACGTCGCCATCATGGACCTGATCGCCAAGAAGGGCGGTCTGGACGCCATGAAGGCGATCGACAACCTCGACCCCAAGGCGTTCGTCGGGTCCGACGCCGCCCTGGCGGCCGTCGAGGCGATCTACGAGGTCGTGGAAAAGGGCTACTTGATGGCCGGCACCAACGGCCTGACCCACACCGAGTCGCAGACCCGGTGGAACCAGTACAAGGCCGCGTTCATCACCTGTGGCTCCTGGCTGGAGAACGAGCAGCTCAAGCAGACCCCGGCCGACTTCGACATGAAGTTCATGCCGATGCCCAGCCTGCCCGGCGACAAGCTGCCGTTCGAGGCGATCCGGGCCGGCTCCGGTGAGCCGTTCATCATCCCGGCGAAGGCCGCGAACCTGCCCGAGGCCCAGGAGTTCATGCGCTCCATGCTCTCCAAGGAGTGGTCGACGCTCTTCGCGCAGAAGGCCAACTCGCTCACCATCCTCAAGGACGGTGTGTCCGACGGCGTGACGCTGCGTCCCGGTACGCAGTCCACCGTCGACGCGTCCAAGGCGGCGGGTGACAACACCTTCAACTACCTGTACCCCAACTGGTACAGCGAGATGGACGTCTCCATCCAGAACGCGTCCAACGAGCTGATGTCCAAGCGCATTCAGCCGAAGGAATGGCTGAAGCGGGCCCAGGCGGCGGTCGACAAGGCGGCCAAGGACCCGGAGTCCAAGAAGAACCACCGCGACTGATCACGTAAAACCCGGAACATCAGGGGCACGCGCACCCGGAACACCCGGGTCGCAGACCCGGAACACCAGGGCAGGATGCCATGCGAAAAGGGCAGTACCGGTTCGTCGCGGGGTTTCTCCTCGCACCTTTGGCGCTGTATCTGATCTTCGTGATCTGGCCTTACATACAGACCATCGGTTACTCCTTCACCGACTGGAGGGGTCAGTCGCAGACGTTCAGTTTCGTCGGCCTGGACAATTACAAGGCGTTGTTCCAGGACGACGTATTCCTCGAAGCGATCTGGCACAACATCCTGTTCCTGGTGTTCATCCCGGTGATCACCATCCTGCTCGCCCTCTTCTTCGCCTTCATGGTGAACGCGGGCGGGCGGGGTGGCGCCGGTGGCGTACAGGGCGTCGCCGGCTCGCGGTTCTACAAGATCGTGTACTTCTTCCCGCAGGTGCTGTCGCTCGCGATCGTGGCGGTGCTCTTCGGGGCCCTCTACCGCAGTGACAGCGGCGGTCTGCTCAACGGCCTGCTGATCAAGCTCGGTCTGGTCGACGGGAACAACCCCATCGAGTGGATGAACGAGCCCAACCTGGTGCTCTGGTGTCTGATGGCGGTCGTCGTCTGGCACGGCGTCGGCTTCTATCTGGTGCTGTTCTCCGCCGCCATGCAGTCCATCCCGCGGGACATCTACGAGGCCGCGCTGCTGGACGGCGCGAGCCGCGCCCACACCTTCTTCCGGGTCACCCTGCCCCTGCTGTGGGACACGGTGCAGACCGCCTGGGTCTATCTGGGCATCATCGCGATGGACATGTTCGTGCTCGTCTCGACCACGACCCAGGGCACCGGGTACGGCGGCGGGCCCGACCACCACAGCGAGGTCATGGCGAACGTCATGATGCGCAACTTCCTCTACTTCGGAAAGAGCGGCTACGCCTGCGCCATGGGCGTCGTCATGCTCTTCCTCACCCTGATCCTGTCCGTGGTCACGCTGCGCGCCACCCGCCGCGAGCGCATCGAGTTCTGAGCGGGAGACACGACTATGAGCGCACCCATCACGGAGCCGACGAAGGTCGACGGCGCCGGAGTACCCCCGCAACGAAACGCCAGGAAGGCCCCGCCCAGGCCCGGTGACAAGCGCGGTGAGGGCATGGCCCTCAACGTCTTCTCGCACGGGTTCCTGGCCCTGTGGGCGATCCTGATCATCCTGCCGCTGCTCTGGCTGGTCCTGAGCTCCTTCAAGACCGACGCGCAGATCGGCGGCTCGGCCCTCGGCTGGCCCTCCAACTGGCAGTTCGACGTCTTCATCCGGGCCTGGAACAAGGGCATCGGCGACTACTTCGCCAACACGCTGATCGTCCTGGTCTTCTCGGTCCCGCTGACCATGCTCCTCGGCGCGATGGCGGCCTACGTCCTGGCCCGCTACGAGTTCCCGGGCAACCGGCTCATCTACTACTTCTTCGTCGGCGGGGCCATGTTCCCCGTCTTCCTGGCCCTGGTGCCGCTGTTCTTCATGGTCAAGCGTCTCGACATGTTGAACACGTACCAAGGTCTGATCCTGGTGTACGTGGCCTACTCGCTGCCGTTCACCGTGTTCTTCATGCACTCCTTTTTCCGGACATTGCCCACGGCGGTCTTCGAGGCGGCGGTGCTCGACGGGGCCTCGCACACCCGGGCGTTCTTCCAAGTCATGCTGCCGATGGCCAAGCCCGGACTGCTCAGCGTCGGCATCTTCAACGTCCTCGGCCAGTGGAACCAGTACATCCTGCCCTCGGTGCTGATGCAGCCGCAGACGAGTTCGGATCCGGAACGCTACGTTCTGACCCAGGGCCTCATCCAGCTCCAGCAGCAGCAGGGGTACGCCACCGACCTTCCCGTCCTGTTCGCCGGCGTGACGATCGCGATGATCCCCATGCTGGTCGTCTACCTGTCCTTCCAGCGCCAGGTCCAGGCGGGCCTCACCTCGGCGACCCTCAAGTAACGATTCGACCCTTTCTTCGCCTACGCCACCTCTGTCCCGGGGGTGGCGTACGCGTGTCCGGGTGCGGCCGGAAATCGAACCTGAGGGCGGAGCCGATTTTCGTCAAGGACTTGACTGCGGTAACCCGTTCAGCGGAGCTTGGAGTTCACAACTTGTAAGTGACCGGGGTCCCGTTGGCGTGACCCAGATCACACGGGCGGCATCGGGGCCGCCCGGCTGAGGGCAGGAGTGGATGAGTCGATGGAGACTCCGGGGTCGCAGTCTTCGCTGCACCGAGCCAATCTGGAACGCGTCGTGCGAGCGGTGCGGCTGGCCGGCTCGCTCACGCAGGCGGAGATCGCGAGGACGACCGGCCTGTCGGCCGCGACCGTTTCCAATATCGTCCGAGAACTCAAGGACGGTGGAACGGTCGAGGTCACACCCACTTCGGCCGGCGGCCGCAGGGCGCGCAGCGTCTCCTTGAGCGGCGACGCCGGCATCGTCATCGGTGTCGACTTCGGGCATACCCATTTGCGCGTCGCGGTCGGGAACCTGGCCCATCAGGTGCTGGCGGAGGAGTCCGAGCCGCTGGACGTGGACGCCTCCGCCGCGCAGGGCTTCGACCGGGCCGAGGAACTGGTCAGCCGCCTGATCGAGGCGACCGGCGTCGACCGTTCCAAGGTCGCGGGCGTGGGGCTCGGCGTGCCGGGTCCCATCGACGTGGAATCGGGGACCCTGGGGTCCACCTCGATCCTGCCGGGCTGGACCGGCGCCAGGCCCGCCGAGGAGCTGCGGGGGCGGCTCGGCGTGCCCGTGTACGTGGACAACGACGCCAATCTGGGCGCGCTCGGCGAGATGGTCTGGGGCAGCGGGCGCGGGGTCAGGGATCTCGCGTACATCAAGGTCGCCAGCGGTGTCGGCGCGGGCCTGGTGATAGAGGGCAAGATCTACCGCGGCCCTGGCGGCACAGCGGGAGAAATCGGGCATATTACACTGGACGAATCCGGCCCCGTCTGCCGTTGCGGCAACCGCGGCTGCCTGGAGACCTTTGCGGCGGCGCGCTATGTGCTGCCGCTCCTCCAGTCCAGTCACGGGACCGATCTGACCATGGAGGGCGTGGTCAGGCTGGCGCGGGACGGAGATCCGGGCTGCCGTCGCGTGATCGCCGACGTCGGCCGACATATCGGTAGTGGAGTCGCGAATCTCTGCAATTTGCTGAACCCGAGCCGGGTGGTCCTCGGCGGCGATCTCGCCGAGGCCGGCGAGCTCGTCCTCGGGCCCATCAGGGAGTCTGTCGGCCGCTACGCGATCCCCAGCGCCGCACGTCAACTCTCGGTGTTGCCAGGGGCGCTCGGGGGCCGTGCGGAGGTCCTCGGGGCGCTTGCTCTCGCGCTCAGCGAGATGGGCGATTCGACCCTTTTGGACGGGTCTCTGCCTGTCGTTACACCTGCCTTCACTTAGAGAACGAAACACGCCGTTGCCAACCCGTTAAGTATTTACTTCTTGACGTCGCACGGGCGGCCGAGTTGACTCCAAACCACCTCGGCCGCAGCGTTGCGGCCCTGTCAGGGAGGCACCACCAATGAACAACACGATGCGTAGAGTCGTCATCGGTACCGCCGCTGTTTCCATGGCCCTCTCGGTGGCCGCTTGTGGCAAGGCCGGCGACAAGAGCTCCAGCGACAGCAGCAGCTCCTCCTCCTCGGGCAGCAAGACCATCGGTCTCCTGCTCCCCGACAGCGTCACCGCGCGCTACGAGAAGTTCGACCACCCGCTCTTCGTCTCGAAGGTCAAGGAGCTGTGCCCGGACTGCAAGGTCCAGTACGCGAACGCGGCCGGTGACGCCGCCAAGCAGGCCCAGCAGGTCAGCACCATGATCACCCAGGGCGTCAAGGTCCTCGTGATCAGCGCGCAGGACTCGGCCGCCATCAAGTCCTCGATCCAGACCGCGGTCAACAAGGGCATCAAGGTCGTCGCGTACGACCGCCTCGCCCAGGGTCCGGTCTCGGCGTACGTCTCCTTCGACAACGAGAAGGTCGGCGAGCTCCAGGGCCAGGCGCTGCTCACCGCGCTCGGTTCCAAGGCGACCCCCAAGTCGAAGATCGTCATGATCAACGGTGACGACGCCGACCCGAACGCCGGTCAGTTCAAGGCGGGTGCCCACAAGGCCCTCGACGGCAAGGTCAAGATCGCTTACGAGCAGTCCGGCCTCTGGAAGGACACCGTCGCCGCCCAGAAGATGTCCGCTGCCATCACGCAGCTCGGTGCCAAGAACATCGCGGGCGTCTACTCCGCCAACGACGGCATGGCCGGTGGTATCGCGAACACCCTCAAGGGTGCGAAGATCAGTGGCATCCCGCTGACGGGTCAGGACGCGGAGCTCGCGGGTATCCAGCGCCTCGTCGCCGGCACCCAGTCCTCCACCGTCTACAAGGCCTTCAAGCCGGAGGCGGACGCCGCTGCCCAGCTCGCGGTCAACCTGCTGGAGGGCAAGGACATCAAGTCCCTCGCCAACCAGACGCTGACCAGCGGCTCCGGCGACAAGGTGCCCTCGCAGCTCCTGGTCCCGGTCTCGGTCACCAAGGCCAACATCAAGGACACGGTGATCAAGGACGGCCTCTACACCGTCGCTGACATCTGCACCGCGGACTTCGCCAAGGCCTGCAAGGCTGCCGGCCTGCAGTAGCACGACCGGCTCGGGCGACCTCCGTACAACGGGTGGCCGCCCGGGTCACGGCCGCTCAGCGGTCTCGCGAACCTGTCCGACGCCTGCCCCACCTTCACACCCCGCTGCGGGGCGGGCGTCGGATGGATCCGTTGCGAAATGCAGCGGATTCGCGCATGTTCATCTTGTAAACCTTGTGCATTTCGCACATCCCTCCGCGCCGGTTGGTTCGAGCGCGGCATCCCCGCCGGTCAGGCGGCGAAGGAGATGGTTCACGTGTCCGCTACGCCCGTGCTGGCGTTGCGCGGAGTCTCCAAGCGATTCGGTGCTGTGCAGGCACTCACCGATGTCGAGCTGGAGGTCCACCCCGGAGAAGTGGTCGCCCTGGTGGGCGACAATGGCGCAGGAAAGTCCACCCTGGTCAAGACAATCGCGGGTGTCCACCCCATCGATGAAGGCGTCATCGAGTGGGACGGTCAGCCCGTCAGCATCAACAAGCCGCATGACGCCCAGGGACTCGGCGTCGCGACCGTCTACCAGGACCTCGCCCTGTGCGACAACCTCGATGTGGTCGGAAACCTCTACCTCGGTCGTGAACTGCTGCACCGCGGCGTGATCGACGAGGTCACGATGGAGCAGAAGGCGCGTGAGCTGCTCAGCACACTCTCCATCCGCATCCCGAGCGTGCGTATCCCGATCGCCAGTCTTTCCGGTGGTCAGCGCCAGGTCGTGGCCATCGCCCGCGCCCTCATCGGTGACCCCAAGGTCGTCATCCTCGACGAGCCGACCGCCGCTCTCGGTGTCGAGCAGACCGCGCAGGTCCTCGACCTGGTCGAGCGGCTGCGCGAGCGCAACCTCGGTGTCATTCTCATCAGCCACAACATGGCTGACGTGAAGGCCGTCGCGGACACCGTCGCCGTCCTGCGCCTGGGCAAGAACAACGGCTCCTTCTCCGTGAAGGACACCAGCCACGAAGAGATCATCGCCGCGATCACCGGAGCCACGGACAACGCCGTGACCCGTCGTGCGGGGCGTCGCAACACGGAGGCCGCAAAGTGAGCGACACGTCCAAGGTTTCCAAGGCGGAGGCCGAGGTGGAGCACCAGAACACGGTGGCTCCCTCCGACGACCCCACTGCCGCTCCCGTGTCGGTCGTGGACCCGCGTCTGCTGGTCCGCGAAGAGGGTCTCAAGGGCTACGTCACCGAGTTCAAGCGCAAGATCAAGGGTGGCGAGCTGGGCTCGCTGCCGGTCTTCGTCGGTCTGATCATCATCTGGACGATCTTCCAGACGCAGAACAGCCGGTTCCTGAGCGCCGACAACCTGTCGAACATCAGCTACTTCATGTCGGCCACCGGCATGCTGGCCATCGGCCTGGTGTTCGTCCTGCTGCTCGGTGAGATCGACCTCTCCGTCGGCTCGGTCAGCGGCCTCGCCTCCACGGTCTTCGCGGTGTTCGTGGTCAACCACGGCGTGAACCCGTGGCTGGCCCTGTTCCTGACCGTCCTCACCGGTGCCGTCATCGGCGCGATGCAGGGCTGGTTCTTCGCCAGGATCGGCGTGCCCGCCTTCGTCGTGACGCTGGCCGGCTTCCTGGGCTGGAACGGCCTGATGCTGTGGCTGCTCGGTTCGAGCGGCACCATCAACATCCCGGCCGACAGCGGCCCGGTGTACCTGCTCGGCCAGAGCTCCTTCTTCATGGGCCAGGCCGTCATCGGCGCCTACCTGCTGGCCGGCCTCGGTGTCGCCTCGATGCTCGTGGGCTCGCTCATCGACCAGCGCCGCCGCAGGGCCGCCGGTGTGCCCTTCCGGCCCACCAGCGAGATCGCGCTGCGCGTCGGTGCGCTCGCCGTGGCGTCCTTCGCCGCCGCCGCCGTGCTGAACAACGCCTCCGGTGTCTCCAACGCCCTGGTGATCTTCCTCGCCTCCCTGGTGATCGTCGACTTCGTGCTGCGTCGCACCACCTACGGCCGCAAGATCTTCGCGGTCGGCGGTGGCATCGAGGCCGCGCGCCGCGCCGGTATCAGCGTGCCCATGGTCCGCATCACCGTCTTCGCCATCTCCGGCGGTTTCGCGGCGGTCGGCGGTATGTTCTTCGCCGGTCAGACCGCGAGCGCCACGCTGAACGCCGGTGGCGGCAACACCCTGATGCTCGCCATCGCGGCGGCCGTCATCGGTGGTACGAGCCTCTTCGGTGGTCGCGGAAACGTTTGGTCGGCCCTCCTGGGCATGCTGGTCATCCAGTCGATCCAGACCGGTCTCGACCTGCTCAACATGAACACCTCGATCCAGTACATGATCACTGGTGCGGTGCTCCTGGGCGCGGTCGTCATCGACTCCGTCTCGCGCAAGAGCCAGAAGGCCGCGGGCCGCGCGTAACACTCCGCGGGGAACGCCGCAGCACATCGCGGCGGCGTCCCTGTGAAAGACCTTGTGCCCGGCGCCCACGGCGGCGCCGGGCACAGTCACGTCCGGGTGCGAACGCTTGTTCCCGTCGGGTTGGGCCGATCGTGTGGCGTACATCGCCAGGCCCGGCCCGCGCCCGAGAAGGCGGAACATTAGACTCGACCAAGCCCGGCAACAGCTCTACTGCAAGGAGGCACGGGTGCCGCTGCTGACCCGCATCAGGGGACCGCGCGATCTGGACCGGCTCAGCCTGGAGCAGCTGGACCAGCTGGCCGGCGAGATCAGGACCTTCCTCGTCGACGCGGTCTCCAAGACCGGCGGCCATCTCGGCCCCAATCTCGGTGTCGTGGAGCTGACCATCGCCCTGCACCGCGTCTTCGAGTCACCGAAGGACAGGGTGCTGTGGGACACGGGCCACCAGTCCTACGTCCACAAGCTGCTCACCGGCCGCCAGGACTTCTCCCGGCTGAAGATGAAGGGCGGCCTGTCCGGCTACCCCTCACAGGCCGAGTCCGAGCACGACGTCATCGAGAACTCGCACGCCTCCACGGTCCTCGGCTGGGCCGACGGCCTGTCCAAGGCCAACGAGGTGCTCGGCAGGAACGACCACGTGGTCGCCGTCATCGGTGACGGCGCCCTCACCGGCGGCATGGCCTGGGAGGCGCTGAACAACATCGCCGACGCCAAGGACCGCCCGCTGATCATCGTCGTCAACGACAACGAGCGTTCGTACGCGCCGACCATCGGCGGTCTCGCGAACCATCTGGCGACCCTGCGCACCACCGACGGCTACGAGCGCTTCCTGGCCCGCGGCAAGGACCTCCTGGAGCGCACTCCGGTCGTCGGCAAGCCTCTCTACGAGACCCTGCACGGCGCGAAGAAGGGCCTGAAGGACTTCATCGCCCCGCAGGGCATGTTCGAGGACCTCGGCCTGAAGTACGTCGGCCCGATCGACGGCCACGACATCGAGGCCCTGGAGTCGGCCCTCGCCCGCGCCAAGCGCTTCGGCGGCCCGGTCATCGTGCACTGCCTCACCGAGAAGGGCCGCGGCTACCAGCCCGCCCTCCAGGACGAGGCGGACCGCTTCCACGCCGTCGGCAGGATCCACCCCGACACGGGCCTGCCGATCGCCTCCTCCGGCGCGGACTGGACCTCCGTCTTCGGCGAGGAGATGGTCGAGCTCGGCAAGGAGCGCGAGGACATCGTCGCGATCACCGCCGCGATGCTCCAGCCGGTCGGCCTCGACCGGTTCGCCAAGGCGTTCCCCAAGCGGGTGTACGACGTCGGTATCGCCGAGCAGCACGCCGCCGTCTCCGCCGCGGGCCTCGCCACCGGCGGACTGCACCCCGTGTTCGCCGTGTACGCGACCTTCCTGAACCGCGCCTTCGACCAGGTCCTGATGGACGTGGCCCTGCACAAGTGCGGCGTCACCTTCGTCCTGGACCGCGCGGGCGTCACCGGCACCGACGGCGCCTCGCACAACGGCATGTGGGACATGTCCATCCTCCAGGTCGTCCCGGGCCTGAGGCTCGCCGCGCCGCGCGACGCCGACCAGGTGCGTGCTCAGCTCCGTGAGGCCGTCGAGGTGAAGGACGCGCCCACCGTGGTGCGCTTCTCCAAGGGCGCGGTCGGCCCGGCCGTGCCGGCCGTGGGCCGGATCGGCGGCATGGACGTCCTGCGGGAGCCCGGCACCGACGCGCCCGACGTGCTGCTGGTCTCCGTCGGCGCGCTCGCCCCGATGTGCCTGGAGATCGCCGCTCTCCTCGACCGGCAGGGCATCTCCACCACCGTCGTGGACCCCCGCTGGGTCAAGCCGGTCGACGAGGCCATGGCCCCGCTCGCCGAGCAGCACCGTGTGGTCGTCACCGTCGAGGACAACTCCCGGGTCGGCGGAGTCGGCTCGGCGGTCGCGCAGGCACTGCGCGACGCGGGCGTCGACGTCCCGCTGCGCGACTTCGGCATCCCGCCGCGCTTCCTCGACCACGCCTCGCGCGCCGAGGTCATGGCGGAGATCGGCCTGACCGCGCCGGACATCGCCCGGCAGGTCACCGGTCTCGTCGCCAAGCTCGACGGCCGGTACGAGCGCACCGCCGCGCAGGCCATGGACGCGGTGGAGCCCGCGCGCGACTGACAGCGGCACAGGCTGGGCCGATGGGCCGGTTTCAGCACCCTGTACGGGTGGTGGAACCGGCCCATCCGCGTGAACCGGGCCGCGTCGGGGGATACGTGCTACCTGCCCTCTCGATCATGTCGAGGACGACAAGCGTGGGAGGTACGTCCGTGAGCAACACCCTCTTCAGGACGAAGAAGGTCGAACAATCGATCTTGGACACTGAGGAGCCGGAGCACGCGCTCAAGAAGACGCTGTCCGCTCTGGACCTCACCGTGTTCGGTGTCGGTGTCATCATCGGCACCGGCATCTTCGTCCTCACCGGCAAGGTGGCCAAGGAGAACGCGGGACCGGGAGTCTCGCTCGCCTTCGTCGCCGCGGGGGTCGCCTGCGCGCTGGCGGCCCTGTGCTACGCGGAGTTCGCCTCCACCGTCCCGGTCGCGGGATCCGCGTACACCTTCGCCTACGCCTCCCTCGGCGAAATGCCCGCCTGGATCATCGGCTGGGACCTGGTCCTGGAATTCGCGCTCGGCACGGCGGTGGTGGCCGTCGGCTGGTCGGGCTATGTGCGGTCGCTGATGGACAACGCGGGCTGGCACATGCCCGAGTCGCTCAGCGGGCGCGACGGGGCCCACGGGTTCGGCTTCGACATCCTCGCCGCCGCGCTGGTGCTGGTGCTCACCGCCATCCTCGTCGTCGGCGTGAAGCTCTCCGCCCGGATCACCACGCTGGTCGTCGCGATCAAGGTCACCGTCGTCCTGATCGTGATCATCGCGGGTGCCTTCTTCATCGAGGGCAAGAACTACAAGCCCTTCATCCCCCCGGCGCAGGCCGTGGAGGCGGGCAGCGGCATCAAGACACCGCTGATCCAGTTGATGTTCGGCTGGGCGCCGACCAACTTCGGCGTGATGGGCATCTTCACCGCGGCCTCCGTGGTGTTCTTCGCCTTCATCGGCTTCGACGTGGTCGCGACCGCCGCCGAGGAGACGAAGAACCCGCAGCGGGACATGCCGCGCGGCATTCTCGGCTCGCTCGTCATCTGCACCACGCTCTACGTCCTCGTGTCGATCGTGGTCACGGGCATGGAGAAGTACACCAGGCTGTCCGTGGACGCCCCGCTCGCCGACGCCTTCAAGGCCACCGGGCATCCCTGGTACGCGGGCGTGATCAGCTTCGGCGCGGCCATCGGACTGACCACGGTCTGCATGATCCTGCTGCTCGGCCAGACCCGGGTCTTCTTCGCGATGAGCCGCGACGGACTGCTGCCGCGGTTCTTCTCCCGCGTGCACCCGAGGTTCCGCACCCCGCACCGGCCGACGATCCTGCTCGGTGTGATCATCGCGATCCTCGCGGGCTTCACCAGTCTCAGTGAGCTGGCAGAACTGGTCAACATCGGCACGCTCTTCGCCTTCATCGTGGTCGCCGTCGGCGTCGTCATCCTCCGCCGCACCCGCCCCGACCTGCCCCGCGCCTTCCGCACCCCGCTGGTGCCGTGGGTGCCGATCCTGTCGGTGCTCGCGACGCTGTGGCTGATGCTGAACCTGCCCGCCGAGACCTGGCTGCGGTTCGCGATCTGGATGGTGATCGGCATCGTCGTCTACTTCCTCTACGGGCGCTCGCACAGCCGCCTCGGCCGGCACGAGGAGACGACACTCGGCGAGACCCGCAACCCGCGCGGCGGCACCGCCGGGTAGCCGACTCGCCGTGCCCCCGGGCCCCGTACGTCCCGCTCCGGCCGGGACGGCGGGGCCTTGTGGCGTGCTCGTACGCCCGCCGGACGGCGGCGGTGCGGTGCGCGGGCCGGTGTCACGGGGGCCCTGGACCCGATCCGGTCGTCGCGACGCGCGCCGGCCACCGGGGCCGCGCGAGCGCGGGCGGCGGACGCGATACCGCGCTCGTGGGCGCCGTCGGCGCACGCGGTGAACGCGACGCACGCGGTGAACGGCGACGAGGAAGGCGAGGTCGGCGAGGTCCGCGTGGGGCAGTGGCGCGGGCGGCGGTGCCGTACACCCGGACCGGTGGTCAGGGTCCGGGGCGTACCGTGCGCGGCCCCGTGACCTCCGCGCCCAGTTCGCCGACCCGGCGCCGCAGTTCGCGGTCGGCCGTGACGACCAGACAGGCGCGGTCCGGCGCCCCGGCCACCAGTTCCACCACGCGGTCGTCGCCGCTGCCCGGAGCCTCGTCGACACGGACCCCGGGGACGGAGTCCACCCCGCGCGCCGCGCCCTCCACCACCAGGACGATCTCCAGCGGGCCGGGGCGGCCGGGCAGACCCCGTTCGGCGAGGTCCGCCAGCGTGTCCCTGAGCCGCTCGGCGGCGCCGCGACGGTCCCGCCACCAGCCGTCCGGCACGGACCCCACCACATTGGCGCCGTCCACGATGAGCAGAGTCGTCATGCCCCTCACCCTGCCAGAACGCCCTCGGCCCAGCGCCGCGTCACGACGGACACGGCCTCGGCCACCCGGGCCGCCCGCGGGGCGTCCGCCCGCGGCCCCGGGGCGAACTCCACGTGCAGGAAAGGAATCCCGTCGGCGGCGGCCGCCCGCCCCTGCACGTTGTCCCGCCCGGCGAGCGGGCAGGTGCGGGTCCAGGCCCGGCACACGGCGAAGTCCCTCGCCCGGAGCGCGTCGGCGAGCCGGCGGCCCGCGGGGCGGCCGGCCGTTCCGGCGCCCGCCGAGGCGATCACGTCGTAGCCCGGGGCGGAATCCTGGGCGAAGCCGTGCAGTTGGACGCCCGCGACACGGCGCCTGACGAGTTCCGCGCAGACCGCGTGGAACACCGTGTCCCGGCGGTGCGCCACGTCCGCGGCGTTCCCCTCACCGGATTTGCGATGTGCTCCGGCAATGATCAGGAGACCTCCGGGGGAGCCTTTCAGGACGCGTACGCCCAGCAGTTCCGTGTTCTCGTCCGCGACCGGATGAGGCACCTGTACCGACCACCGGACGGGGTGGTCGAGGTCGACGAAGACACGGCCCCAGCCGCGTGGCGAAGGCCCCTGGTCGACACGGTCGTACACCTCGGTGAATCGGCGTCCGGTGCCGCTGTCGACCAGTGTGCGCACGGCGAAGTCGACCTCGGCGAGCCGCTGTTCTGCCTGTTCGCGGCGGTGGTCGAGGAGCAGCCCCACCCCGTCGGCGACGGTCTGCCGCTCGGCGCGGGAGGGCGGCCGGAAGGCGCCCTCCGGCGAGAAGCGGTCGGTGTAGGCCGCGACGGCGCGGGCCAGGTCGACGGCCGGCGGACCGTCCCCTTGGTGGTCGCCCACCGCGTCCCCGCCGGTGTCGTGGGTGCCGCGCACGACGACCGTTCCCCATCCGGCGAGGGAAGTGAGGAGCAGGAGAAGTGTTGCGATCGTTATCGTTCTGGAGCGGTTTGCCCTCATGGTTGTATCAAGATATCTCGGTGACCAGACGTCGTAGCCGCCGCACCTTGCCCACCCTCCTGGCCCCCGTCGCCCTCGTCGCCGCCCTGGCGGGATGCGGTCTCGTCGGAGGCGGCTCCGGCTCGGCGTCGAAGGCGGGCGGGCGTTCGTTCACGGTGGCCGCGGCCGGCGACATCCTGATCCATCCTCAGCTGATCGACCAGGCGAGGGCGGACGCCGAGAAGACCGGCAAGGGCGCCGACGGCCTGGACTTCGGTCCGCTCATGGCCGGGGTCAAGCCGGTGATCAGCAAGGCGGACCTGGGGATCTGCCACATGGAGCCGGTGATCGGCAAGCCGAACGGCCCCTTCGAGAGCTACCCGGACTTCCTCGTGCCGCCGCAGATAGCCGGGACCATCAAGGACGTCGGCTACGACACCTGCTCGACCGCCTCCAACCACTCGATCGACCACGGTTACGCGGGGGTGAAACGCACCCTCGACACGCTGGACTCCGTGGGCCTCAAGCACACCGGCTCCTTCCGGACCGAGAAGGACGCGCTCACCCCGCTGATCATGGACGTCAAGGGTGTGAAGGTCGCGCAGATCTCCTTCGCCTTCGGCTTCAACGCCCATGAGGTGCCCAAGGACAAGCCGTGGCTGGTCAACCGGAACGACCTGGGCCGGATCAGGACGGCCGAGAAGCGGGCCCGCGCGGCCGGTGCCGAGGTCGTGATCCTCTCCATCCACTGGGGCCGTGAGCACCACCCGAACCCCTCCACCCCGCAGCTCGAGTTCGCCCGGCGGCTGGCCCGGGAGACCGGGATCGACCTGGTCATCGGGCACCACGCGCATGTCGTGCAGCCGATGGAGAAGGTCGACGGCACATGGATCGCGTACGGCCTCGGCAATCAGGCCGCGCGCCACGACGTGCCGACGGGACTCACCGAGGAGGGCGTGATCGGCTGGTTCACCTTCACCGAGCGCGGCGGCAGGTGGGACGTCGAGGCCCGGTACGAGCCGACCCTCACGCAGATTCCGCCGGACCCCGAGGCCGGCACGGACGGCACCCCGGCCGAGCCGGCGAAGGGCCAGGTCGAGGACTACCGGCTGGTGGACGTGGCGGCCGAGCTCAAGCGCGACGACCTGAGCGACCAGCAGCGGTCGCGTCTCCGGCTGGCCTTCGAGCGGACCGAGGGCACCATGCTCAACCGCGGCGCGGCGAAGGACGGGCTGAGGCCCCTCACGGAGCTGCCGGGCTGAGGTCACCAGACGCCAGGACCGGTGGCGTCCGGCCCGACCTGGGGCCTGGCGCCGCTGTTCGCCCGGGCCGCCGGAGCGGTCCCGAGCCTGATCGGAACCGGAATTCAGCGGATCTGCGCGAAGATGTCCGTCCGAATTGTGGTGTTGTTCAGATCACTTTAGATTCGTGCAACTTTTTCTTACCTTCGCCGGTCTGACACGCGCAGGGACTCAGTTCTCCCTTCTGTACCTCCGCGTCGCATCCGTACCACCCGCACCGCGAGCAGGTCGCTCGTCCGCCCGTACAACCGCTTGAGAGGACCTGTCCGTTGGCGTCATCGCCCCCGGCGCGGCAGCACCGTGCTCGCCGCAGAGCTGATATGTCGCTGCTTGGCGGCATACGGCCGCCCATAGCGGTCCTCTCGGTGCTCCTCCTCTCCCTCGCCGCCGTCACGGCGTTCGTGCTCGGTCCGGCCGGCGACACCACGCTGCCCAGGGCCGTCCAGACCTCGCAGCAGCACTTCGCGGAGGACGGCGCGATCGCCCTGCGCGCCTCCATCGACGAGTCGGTGACCGACCTCGACCGCTCCGCCGCCCTGTTCAGCGCGGGCGCGCCGGTCTCCGGCGACACCGTCCTCGACAAACTGGGCAACACGTACCAGAAGTGGATGGGTACGGCGGTCATCGAGATCCGGTCGGGCAAGCTCGTCGCGACCCGCGGCGAGACCGTCCCGCTGACCTCCCTCGACCGGTCCGCGCTGAGCGACGAGGGCGGTCTCGCGCCCCGCATGGTGCGCCTGGAGAACGGCGAGGTCCGGCTGCTGTCCTTCGCGCTGCTGTCCTGGCCGGGCAAGCCCCAGCTGCTTCTCGTCGCCTCCAACAGCCTCAAGTTCCCCGGCATCAGCCTCGGCCGGTTCCGCGCCATCGCGGTCGTGGACCGCTCCGGGACGATCCTCAGCAGCGACGGCATCCCCGAGCCCGAGCAGGTTCTGACCGACCTCCAGCGCAAGGAGGTCGCCGCGTCCGGCAAGCAGCTCAGGTCCTTCGCGAAGAACGCGGCGGCCAAGGCCGGGAACAACCCGCTCAGCACCAGGGAACCCGGCTCCGGCGGTTACCCGGGCGTCAGCGGCAGCCTGCTCGGCGGCACCTTCCTCTCCGACCGGTCCGTCGCCGGATACGCCACGCTCGCCTCGCCGCAGCCCGGCGAGACCACCACGGCGACCGCCCTCGGCCTCAGCGTGGTCGCCATGGTGAAGGTCGCCGAGGACCCCACCCGCTCCACCTCACCCGTCTTCGGACTGATGGCGGCCGGCGCCCTGCTGGTCATCGGCGGCATCGCCGTCGCCGTCCTGCTCGGCACCGTGCAGCGGCCGCTCATCCGGCTCTTCCTGGAGTCGCGCCGCCTCACCCGCGGCGACCTGGCGCGCCCGGTGAACGTGCCCGGCTACGGCGAGGCCCGCCGGATCGGCACGGCCCTTGAGCGACTGCGCGGCCAGCTGCTCGGCGAACCCGCCGAGCAGAGCGGGTCCGCCGCCCGGCCGCGCGGCCCGCGCCGCATCGGCACCCGCGGGCTCCTCTCCGTCTGCGCGGTCCTGCTGCTCGCCTGGTCGGCCCCGCTGCTGCTCATCCTCAACCGGGCCGACGGGACCGTCGTCGTACCGCAGCAGCTCGTGAACGACCAGCGCGAGCGCACCGACACGCTCACCGACCGGGTCCGCCGCGCGCTCAACGAGGGCGAGGCCGACCTCCAGTCCGTGGCCACGCTGATCGGCGACCGCACGTCCCCCGCCGACATGACCAAGGTGCTGGACCGCACGCTCGACCAGCACCTGCGCTACCAGTCGCTCTACGTCGTCGACGCCTCCGGCCACGTGGTCGCCCGGGTCGGCGACGAGCCCCGCGAGGCGCGGCCCAGGCCCGCCACCGCCGACCCCATCCGGCTGCTCGGCCGGGGCGGCAAGAAGCCGCTCGTGGTCGGCACCGCGGAGATCCCCGGCCGCGACGGATCTGCGCTGGTGGGCGAGTTCCGGATCGACTTCCTCAACTCGGTGCTCAAGAGGCCGGGCCTCGGCGTCGTACGTCTCGTCGACGACCAGGGCAAGATCATCGCGGGCAACACCGGCTACCTCGCCTTCCAGTCGCTGCCCGACGACCGGCTGAAGGACCTGGCCTCCGCGGCCGGACAGAAGGCCGGCAAGTCCGCGCACGCCGCCGGTGTCCTCTACCGCGACGGCGGGGTGCAGATCGCCGCCGCGGCACCCTTCGCGGGAGGCGGCGCGGCCAAGAAGCTCGGCTGGACCGTCGTGAGCTGGCAGCCCGCGGACCGGCTCGCCATCCCCGAGTACGACATCCAGCACCGCACGGTGCTCGCCGGACTGCTGGGTGCCGCGGCCGCGGCCGCCTGCCTCGGCTGGATGCACATCGTGGTGGCCCGGCCGCTGCGCGCCCTGGCCGGGCAGGCCGAGGCGCTGGCCGGCGGGGACCGCAAGACCGTCCTGTTCCCGCGCAACCACGACGAGGTCGGCGCGGTCGCCCGCTCCCTGGAACTCGTCCGCCAGCAGCTCCAGGAACAGCGCAGACAGCAGCCGTCCCCGCGCCGGAGTACACCCGGCACCACCCACCAGCAGCCCGTAAGGAACTGATCAGCCGTGCTCTTCCCCTTCACCGTCCTGGTGGTGTGCTGCGCGATCCTGTTGGTGGCAGGTGTCGTCGAACAGCGGCGGCACTTCACCAACCTGGACAACATTCCCACCCGGGTGCTGGTCAACGGCATCCGCGGCAAGTCGTCCATCACCAGGCTGTGCGCGGGCGCGCTGCGCGGCGGCGGGCTGACCACGGTCGCCAAGACCACCGGCACGGCGGCCCGGTTCATCCACCCCGACGCCACCGAGGAGCCGGTCTACCGCAAGTTCGGCATCGCCAATGTCGTCGAGCAGATCGGTATCGTCCGGCGCGCGGCCGCGTACAACCCGCACGCCCTGGTCATCGAGTGCATGGCCGTCATGCCGGCCCTCCAGGAGATCAACCAGTCCAAGCTGATCCGCTCCACGATCGGCGTCCTGTGCAACGTCCGTGAGGACCACCTCGCCGAGATGGGCCCCACCCTCGACGACGTGGCCCGCTCGCTCTCCCGGTCCATGCCGGAGGGCGGTATCTGTGTCACGGCCGAGCAGGACCGGTTCGGCATCCTCCAGGAGGAGGCCGACTCCCGCGACTGTCAACTGGTCTACGCCGACCCGGAAACCGTCTCGGACGAGGAGCTGCGCGGCTTCAGCTGGTTCACCTTCAAGGAGAACGTGGCGATCGCGCTCACCGTCGCCGAACTCCTCGGTGTGGAGCGGCAGACCGCTCTCCAGGGCATGTACGACGCGCCCCCGGACCCCGGTGTCCTCTCCGTCGAGCGGTATGTCACCGAGGACGGCAAGAAACTCCGCTTCGCCAACGTCTTCGCGGCCAACGACCCCGAGTCGACGCTGATGAACATCAACCAGCTGCTCGACCTCGGCGCCGTCCACCGCCCGCTCAACGTGGTCATCAACTGCCGTCCCGACCGTGTCGAGCGCAACGGCCAGATGGGCGAGATCATCCCCGAGCTCGACCCCGAGAAGGTCTTCGTGATCGGCCACCCGGCCAAGAGCGCCATCGACGCGATGCCCGCGGAGTACCGCTCCCGCGCGGTCGACCTCGGCGGCGACCGCCGCGACCCCGAGGAGTTCATGCGGCAGCTCCTCGGCGAGCTCGGCACGGACACCTCGCTGGTCGCCATCGGCAACATCCACGGCCAGGGCGAACACCTTCTGGAGCACCTCGCCGAGCTCCCGGCGGACGAGAGCGTCGACGAGCACGCGGCTGGTCACGCGGGCAACTCCGCCGACGCCGACGCCGACACGGCCGACGGCGCCGGTGCGGCGGCCGATGACCCGCGCGTGGCGCAGGCCGTGCGCGAGCACGTCGAGACCGTGCAGCTCTACGCGCCGCGGATCGACCCGTACCAGCGGTACTCGGAGGCGTACGAGTCGCGGTACGCACCCCGGACCCAGGTCCCCGCCCAGCGCGCCGCGGACCACCCGTACCCCCAGCAGGACAGCCCGCAGCCGGCCTACGCGCAGCGGGGGCACCGGCAGCCGACGCGCGTCCGCCAGAGCCAGCCGCAGCAGGGCGACCCGCAGGCCGGGTACCAGCAGCAGGGGCAGCTTGAGCAGGGGTACCAGCAGCACGACCTAGCTCAGCAGGGCCACTCGCAGCCGCCCCACTCGCAGCAGGGGCAGCCGCAGGCGGCACACGAGCAGCCGCAGCGGGCGCCCTCGCCGGAGGGGGGTCCGCAGCAGGGCCGCGCCCGTCCGGCGCGTCCCGAATACCCGCAGCAGACACACCAGCAGCAGCCGGAGCAGGCGCAACGGCACCAGCACCAGCCGGAGCGGGCCCAACAGCAGCAGCCGCGACATTCGTTCCAGCCCGAGCAGGGGCGGCAGCGGCCGCAGCACCTGTACCAGCCCGAGGAGGCGCGGCGGCAGCCGCGGCACGCGTACCAGCCGGAGCACCCGCAGCAGGGGCATCAGCCGGAGCACCCGCACCAGGAGCATCAACTGGAGCGGCCCGAGCCGCCGTACCGGCCCGAGCAAGGGCTCGAGCCCTGGCCGGACGGGGCGCCGGGGCCCGCCGCCGCGCGGCTTCAGACACCGCCCGGGCTCGGTGAACAGCCCGGATCCCGGGGTCCGTTCGAACCCCGCGTCCCTTCCGCCCGCCCCGCCGACGACCCCCAGCAGTGGCACAGCCCAGGAGAGCCCCGTTGATCCCCTCCGTCCTCACCCCCGAGATCGCCGCGATAGGCATCGGCCTGGGCCTGATGTTCTCGCTGGTCTGCTACCTCACGACCAACCTCTCGCCCGGCGGCATGATCACCCCGGGCTGGCTGGCGCTCACCCTCATCGAGGACCTTCAGCGCGCCGCGCTCGTCGTCGGCGTGACCGTTCTGACGTACGTCACCACGCTGCTGCTCCAGCGCTTCGTGATCCTCTACGGCAAGCGGTTGTTCGCGGCCGTCGTGCTGAGCGGCGTCCTGATCCAGGCGTCCGTGATCATCGTGCTCCAGATGGAGTTCCCGCTCCTGTACGCCAACCAGACCCTGGGCTTCATCGTCCCCGGTCTCGTCGGCTACCAGCTCGTGCGCCAGCCCAAGGGGGCCACGCTGCTGTCGACCGGCGCCGTCACCCTCGCGACGTATGTCGTGCTGACCGCCGGAATCCTCCTCGGCGCCATGCCGTCCGCCTGAGCCCGCCCGTCTTCCCCGGAACCTCTGGAGCCGTCACCATGCCGAAGCGCAAAGGCCGTCCCGTCCTCCACGCGGCCACGGTCATCGCGCTGCTCGCGGGCAGCGCGTACTTCACCTTCGAACTCCGCAAGGACGAGGCGGCGAAGGTCCCGGCCGTGCAGGCCGTCACCGACAGGCCCGACCTGGAGAACTCGGGCAAGGCCACCGGCAAGCAGACCTGGGAGCGCCTGAACAACCCGACGCGCTCCGTGCTGCGCGGCGAGAACGGCGACGTCCTCGCCACCTTCACGGACGGCGCCCGCACCGCGACCCTCCGGGGCCCCTCCCGCACCTTCTCCGAGCCGGCCAACACCCGGACCCGTGTCATGACACAGGACTGGGTGCGTCTGATGCCGGAGGCCTGGCGCAAGGGTGCCGAGAAGGAGCAGTGGTTCAAGGACTGGTTCAAGGAGTTCTACGGCAGCGAGGCCGACGACGTCTTCGCCATCGCCTTCCAGTACATCGAGGGCGCACCGGTGAAGAAGGACGACGAGGGCGTCCCGTACGCGGGTGACGCGGTCTTCGGCCCCTTCAAGGAGGACGGTGTCGACCGCCTCGAACAGAACGACTTCTACGACTACCTGGGCATCGGCTACACCTTCCGCGACGGCACCACGATGGTGGCGCGCAAGGATCGCTACCGCGCCCTGGACTGCTCCGGGTTCATGCGGATGGTCTGGGGCTACCGGGCCCGCTATCCGCTGATGTCGACGAACACGTCCGGCGACGGACTGCCGCGCAGCGCCGACGGCATGGCCCGCTCGAAGGCCGGCGTCGACATCCTGAAGCTCTCCGGCCCGGCCCCCTGGTACACGCGCCCCCAGAACATCGACGTGGTCCAGCCAGGCGACCTCCTCTTCTTCAAGATGGACCACCGCACCGGCAACCACCTGGACCACGTCGGCCTGTACCTGGGAGTCGACACCGACGGCCACCGCGTCTTCATCTCCAGCCGCAAGGAGGTCAACGGACCGACCATGGGTGACAAGGGCGGTGCCTCCCGCATCGACGGCAACGGTTTCTACGCCGGGCTGCTGCGCAGCGCCAAGCGCCTGTGAACGGCTGACCGTGTCATGGCGGGTCCGAACGAGCGGCCCGCCCCCGATTACCGGGCGGCCCGCGCCCGATTAAGGTGAAGCGGTGAACGTCGACTGGCTCATACGCGGCCGCGACGGCAGGCTCAGTGCGTACCTGCTGTCGGAGGCCACGGTCCGCTGCCGGGCGGAGCGAGGACCCGGTGGCCCCTGGGACCCCCCGCGCACCGTGGGCGGCGACCAACGCCTGCACTCCGTAATGGCCTTGGGCCAGGGCCCCGATCGCTATACCCACCTGGTCTCCTGGCGTCCGACGGTCCGCGACCAGTCGGGCCTCGTCCACTCGACCCACTTCCGGCCGGACCTGGCCGCCCTCGACTGGAACCCGATCGGTCACCCCAACCGCGACGGCGACCGGACCGGCAACCCCGCCGTCGCGGTCGACGCGGAGGGACGCGCCCATGTCTTCGTACGCAACGGGGGCGGCGGAGTGAGCATGATCGCCCAGAAGGAGAAGGGCGGCTGGGGGCCCTGGTACGACCTCAGGGGGCATGACGTCCAAGGGGACCTGGCGGCGGTGACCGGGACCTCGGGCCGTGTCGAGCTGTACGCGGCCGTCCCGGGCGGTGTCCTGCACTGGCGCCAGGAGGAGGCGGGCGCGAAACCCGCTCTGGAGGAGGCGCTGGAGGCACCGGTCCGACCGGGCAGCCTGCGCGCGCTCCCGACTTCGGCGGACTCCACCACGCTCTTCTTCACCGACGAGTCGGGCGATGTGTGCGCCTGGCGGCCCGGCGCCAAGCCCGTGGCCCTGCTGGCCTCGGCCGGCCCGGGTCCGGTCTGCGTCATCCGCTGCGAACTCGACGGCCACGACTGCACGTTGCTGGCCCAGCGCTCGGACAGCGGACGGGTGGCCTTCGCCGCCTACCCGACCGAGGACGAGTCCGCGGGCGCGTGGTGGACGGAGTCGGGGCCCGAACTCCCCGCCGACGCCCTGCTGTCGCTGGCGGAGGACGAGGAGGGCCGGGTGGTCGCCGCGACCCTCTCCCCGGGTACCGGCGAACTCCGCGTCACCCGCCGCAAGGACGAGCCGGGGATCGCCCTGGAGGCATGGCAGGCGGTCTGACACCGAAGGCCGAGGCCGAGTCGAAGGCCGAGTCGAAGGCCGAGGCCGGGGTCAGGACCTGTCCAGGTCCTGACCCCGGCCTCGGCCTTCGGTGTCGGTTCCCCGTTCCGGATCCGCGGGTTCGTCTCGCTGCGCGCGCCAACACCGCCGTACTGAAGGCGAGTACGGCGGTGGAGCGGGCCAACCGGTGCGCGGATGGGGGCAGTCGGGTCCTCTGCCGGGAACCCCGGCCCACGTGACGGGTCAGGAAGTCCCGCCGGTGGCGGGCGACTTCTTCGCCGACTCGGGGATCTCGGAGTCGGAGCGCAGCGCCTTCCACAGGGTCGACGCCTGCGGCTCGGCCGCCACGACCCGGTTCGGGTCGATCTTGTCGTACGACACCGGGAGCATGATCGTCTCCATGGTGGACGGGTCGACGCCGTTCATGCTCCGGCCGAACTCGGCCAGGGCGGTGAGCGAGGCGAGGCCGGAGTCGGTGGTGAGCGCCTTGGTCAGACTGTCGGCGATCTTGTACGTCCTGGTGGGGCTGCCCAGCAGGTCCTGCTTCTTGATCTCGGAGAGCAGCGCGGTCATGAACTGCTGCTGGAGACCGATCCGGCCGAGGTCGCTGCCGTCGCCGATGCCGTGCCGGGTCCGTACGAACTGGAGGGACTGGGTGCCGTCCAGCCGGTGCGTGCCCGCGGTGAGGTCGAGGCCGCTGGAGGTGTCGTGGATGTCCTTGCCGACGGTGACGGTCACCCCGCCTATCGCGTCCACCAGGCCCTTGAAGCCGGCGAAGTCGATCTCCATGTAGTGGTCCATGCGGATCCCGGAGATCTGCTCCACCGTCTTGACCACACAGGCCGAACCGACCTGGGAGTAGATGGAGTTGAACATGACGCGCCGCGCGGACGGGACCTCGGTGCCGTCGGCCTTGGTGCACTTGGGGCGGGTCACCAGCGTGTCGCGCGGGATGCTGATCGCGACGGCCTTCTTGCGGCCCTCGGGTATGTGCATCACCAGGGCGGTGTCGGAACGCGCTCCGGAGACGTGGCCCGTCTTGAGCGCGGCGTTGGCGCCGGCCCTGGAGTCGGACCCGAGGACCAGGATGTTCTGGCCGGAGGTGGGCAGCTTGGCCGGCCGGTCGTCGCCGATCGCCTTGTCGAGGTCGATGGCCTTGATGTTGTGGTCGAGGCCGCTGTAGAGCCAGTAGCCGGTGCCGCCGGCGGCGATGACGAGGACGGCCAGCCCCAGCAGGATCTTCCTGCCGGTCCGGCGGCCACGGGCGCGCTCGCGTTTGGCTCCTTGCCCGCCGCCGTTGCCGTCGCCCCGGGGCGGTGCGTCGGAGTCGGTGGGCTGGGGCGTCGGGACATGGCTCATCCTGGTCCGGGTCCTAGCTGGTCGTGCCCGTGAGGGCGGAAGTCGATGGCTTGAGGACTCGGGTGGGGGGAGGCCGGTCCGTGCGTTGCCGGGCTGACGTGCACTATAGACACGGGTTCGGACGTTTGTGCGGCCAGGGCCGTCGGCGCCGTCCGCACGGTTCGGGGCCGTACGGGCCGCCGTACCGAGGGGTTTCCGGCGGGCGGTCCCGGGCGGGCGGTGCCGAAGATCCCCTGCTCGGGGGCGCGAGCCGGGCCGCGAGTCCGACTTAGGTGAAAGTTTAAGTGAAACGCGTCTCAGGTTTGTGTCTGCTGGGGACAAAAAGTAGACAACCGATGGCTTAGATGTGAATATTCCGTGACGTGATCTCCTCGGTTCGGGGCCGGGCGGTCGCGCCCATGTGATCGCTTTGGGTGTGAGGGGGGCCTCAGCCCTTTTCTGAAGGATGCTGAGGAGCCGTGGTGAGCCCGGGTAACCCCGAGACCAGTGCCTTGGTATCGACATATCGATCCCTGGTGCCCGTGCAGGCGCGCCGGCGCATTGTGCGCCGTGTGCCGCGCCCGCTGCGGATCGCCGTCATACGCACCCTCGCGGCCCTCGACTCATTCCGCTCGGCCCTGGTGAAAACCGCCCTGGGCGGGCGCCGCGGTCCGGCTCGGCGCGACGACCGCGCTCCGATGCGCGTCGTGCAGTCCGACGGCCGGCATGTCCTGGCCACGGTCGTCCCCGGCGCCACGGAGTGGGCCGCGCGGGCCAGGAACCTCCATCTGATGGTGGCGGTCCTGGAGGATGCCGAGATCGACTACTTCGCCGTACGCGGCACCGGCAAGAGCGTGCCCTGCGTGGCCGTTCCCGCGGCGCTCCGTGCCGACGTGGAGGAAGTGTTCCAGCTCGTTTTCGCCCGTAACCCCGGCTACGCCTGTGCGGTACCGGGGGGAGCGCCGCTGACCGGACAGTCGGCGAAGACCTGGCGCAGGCTCCGCTCGCAGCAGGTGCTCCGGCTGTCCTGGAACGTCTGCGACCCGACGGAGAACCTCGTCTTCGCCCACGAGTCCGGCTGCGATATCGAGTTCTGGGACGAGGTCGACGGTGAACTGGTGGCGCCGCGTTCCAATCCGGTGGTCACGAGCACGCCGTCGCGCGGCGAACGCCGGCAGGCCGAGCAGCGCCTCTTCAGCCCTGTCCCGTCTCTGTACCGGACGGGACAGATCCGCACGCTGCCCGAGTTCACCGCTTCGCTGATCGGTGACCACCTCTACCCGATCGACGTCGTCTACACCTGGGTCGACGACTCGGACCCGGTGTGGCGCGCGGGCAAGAACGCGGCACAGCGGAAGTCGGCCGCCGGCCTGGCGCCGCTGCACGAACAGGCGACGAACGACGCGCGCTACACGAGCCGGGACGAACTCCGCTACTCGCTGCGCTCGCTCCACCAGTACGCGCCCTGGGTGCGGAACATCTTCCTCGTGACCGCGGGGCAGGTCCCCGGCTGGCTCGACACCGAGTACCCGGGCCTGAAGGTCGTCGACCACCGGGAGATCTTCACCGATCCGCAGGCGCTGCCCACCTTCAACTCGCATGCGATCGAAAGCCAGTTGCACCACATCCCGGGACTCGCCGAGCACTTCCTCTACCTGAACGACGACGTGTTCTTCGGCCGGGCGGTGCGGCCGGATCAGTTCTTCCATCCGAATGGACTGACCAAGTTCTTCATGTCCAAGGCGCTGATCCCGCCCGGTCAGATCAAGCCGGCGGACCTGCCCGTGGACGCCGCGGGAAAGAACAGCCGCGGCCTCATCGCCCAGCAGTTCGGCACCGTGATCTCCCAGAAGATGAAGCACACCCCGCACGCCCTCAGGCGCAGCATCCTCTCCGAGATCGAGGAGGTCTACGAGCGGGCGCACTGGGTGACCCAGCACTCACGGTTCCGTTCGCCGAGCGACGTCCCCGTCGCGTCGTCGCTGCACCACTACTACGCGTACAACTCGGCCCGCGCCACGGTGGGCGAGCTGCGTTACGTCTACATCGACATCGGCGACGGCAAGGCGGAGCAGCGGATGAACCGGCTGCTCGCCAAACGGGACTTCGACACGTTCTGCATCAACGACACCGTGGTGCCAGAGGACAGAGAGGCACAGGCGCGGATGGTGACCCGCTTCCTCGACTCGTACTTCCCCGTACCTAGCCCCTACGAGCGCACGGTCGGCGCCCTCGCTCCGCGGGTGGCTCCGACGACAGAGCTGGGGGCCTTCCAATCGTGACTTCCTCTAGGACGAGTCCTCCCACCGCGTCCAGCAGGACCGGGAATCGGCGGTATGGGCTTCACGGCCGAGTAGCGGCGCTCCGACTCTGGCTGATGCTGCACCTGTTCCTCCCGATGCGGGGGAAGCGCACCGCACAGCTGCGCTACGCGGCCGTTCTCGACGGCCAGACCGTGAATCTCCATGCGATCCTGCCCCCTGCCACGCCCATGCCTGAGCGCGCGACCGTGATACTTCAACGGGGCCGTAGGCGGCACCATGCGGAGGCGCATGTCTACCAAGGCCAGGCTGGTGACGTCCTGGTGGACGCGGCCGTCTTGATGGGTGCGGAGGTCGGCGGGGTACCCATCGGCACCGGAAAGTGGAAACTCCGGCTTCGCATCCACGCAGGGCGCCGGCTGCGGTCCATAGCACTATTGCTCCTGGAGCCCCCGGTTCCCTACGAGGGGCCGACGAAGCCCATGACGGTCTCCCGTGTCACGGGGGCGCGCTATCGTGTCGGGCGCACCATCACCGGTACCGCCCGGATCGTGAGCTCGGCCCCGGTACCGGCTGCCGAGGTGTCCAAGGTGCACATGTCGCACGCCGGAATAACACTGGACTTTCGTGTACTGGGTACCGAAGTCGATCGCCCATGGGCAGAGTTCGTAGCGGCCGGACGTCGGATCCGCCAGCCCGCTCAGCCTTTGGGACCGGGTGTCTTCAGGACCGAAGTTCCGCTGGAGCGGATGAAACCACGCTCCGGGAGGCCGGAGCACTGGGACGTCGTGCTGTGCCAGGAGGCCGGGCCCCCACTGAGGCTGGGCCGGCGGCTGCACGATGTCCGCAACCCGCGGCGTGTCTTCGCGATGCGCAGCATGGCCATGACTCCGGTCGGCCGCACTCCCATGATCGTCCAACCGCGCTATACCCCCGCAGGAAATCTCCGGGTCACCTGTACGCGCATGCCCGAGGCAGACTGATTCCGAGAAGTGAAGATCACATTCCTGCTCACCACCGCGGACGCGGTCGGTGGCACCGAACGCGCCGTTTTCAACCAGGCGACCGAACTCGCCGCCCGGCACGACGTCCGCGTCCTCAGCGTCTTCAAGAGCAAAACCACGCAGTTCTTCGCACCTGGCGAACGTGTGCGACTCGATTATCTGGTCGACATCACAGGGGAGACTCCGCGACCGCTGCGTTCCAGCACGGTGGGGGACGAGGTGTGGTCCGGTCTGGCTGCCCGGCCGAGTGAAATCGTCGACAGGGGCTGGGAATCGGCATTCAACCGTCTTACCGACCTTGAGCTCGAACTCGCCCTGCAGCAGAGCGACACCGACATTCTGATCACCACGACTCCCGCGCTGATGGCACTGGCAGTCCGGCTGGCCCCGGCCCGGGTGATCACCGTCCACCAGGAGCACCGTGTTTCCGAGCTGCGGGGCGCAAGCGGCGAACCCCTGCTGCGTTATGCCGCACGGCTGGACGCGCTGGCTGTGCTGAGCGAGCGGACACTGGAATGGTTCGCCGAGACCCTGGGGGCGGCAGCTCCTCGTCTGGCGGTGGTGCCGAACGCACTGCCCAGCGGGTTCCGGCCCCGGTCGACCCTCGAGACCCGGACCGTCGTCATCGCCGGCCGGCTCGTCGGGGAGAAGCAGATCGACCACGCGCTCACCGCGTGGGCGACGGTGACGAAGCAGCACCCCGACTGGCAGTTGCGCGTCTTCGGGGACGGGCCGCTCAGTGGTGCTCTGCGCCGCCAGATGGACATGCTCGGACTGCACGACTGCGTGCAGCTCAACGGCAATTCGCCGAAGCTCGCGGAGGAGTGGGCCAAGGCGAGCATCGCCCTGCTCACCTCTCGGAACGAGGCGTTCGGGCTGGTCCTCGCGGAAGCGCAGGCGGCGGGTGTTCCCGTCGTCTCCTACGACGCGCCCAACGGCCCGCGGGAAGTGGTGATCGACGGGGAGACCGGCATTCTGGTGCCCCCTGGTGACATCGACTCCCTGACCTCCGCTCTGCTGCGGCTGATCGAGGATTCGGAGCTCCGCCACCGTATGGGCAGCGCGGCGCTCGCCTCCGTCAGCCGGTTCTCTCCCTCTGTGGTCACCGCTCAGTGGGAAGAGATGTTCCACGAGCTCTTGGCAGAGCGCGAGCGTGGGCGCAGGGAACTGGTGAAGGCCGAGCGCCAAGCGGTGCACGCCCACCTGAGCGGCCCCGAAGGCGGCATGGCGGCGGCACCTCCCCCTCCTCCCGGATCCGTCCGTTCGAGCGATCAGCGGGCATTGGAACAGCGCCTGCTGAAGAAGCCGGGCATGGTCCAGGACGGTGGTCAGGTGTGCGCGCTGCTCGATTGGCAGTCGCCGTGGGACGTGGTCCAGGCGAATCTCGCGCTCGTGGCCAACGCCTTGGAGGGCGCGGCCATCCCGTACATGGTCGTGCGCGACCACATGGTGCGTCACTCGGTCGCCGTGCACCGTTCCTATCAGCAGGCTGTTTTCAAGGTGCTGGCCGAGCGGTACCAGGACGAGGCCGTCTACGCGTCCGTCCTCAACGAGGCACAGAAGACGGTCGCGACGGCTCTCGCTGCTCTGATCAGCCAGTACTCCGAGGAGCCGTGCTCAGGCATCAGCGTCTACCGGAGTGTCGTGTCGCCATCACGGACTCTGCGCCTTGGCGCGGTCTACGGTTGCCTGATCACCTTCTGGGACGACGAACCCGACGAGACCGGTTACCTCAGAGGCCCGTCCCGGACTCTCATCGGTGACCGAGTGCCTGTCAGTGCCATGCGCCGCACCCCCATGAGTCTGGGCGGGCGCAGTTATCCGACGATCGTGCCTTTCGGACAGACGCTCCACGGCGACATCGACTTTCCTGTGGACGCCGTCTATACGTGGGTGAACGGTGCCGACGTCGCCTGGCTGGAGCGGAAGAATTCCGTCCTGGCCGGTCTGGGAATGGACACTCAGGACGCAGCCACGAGCGCGGCCCGCTTCCGCGACCGGGACGAACTGCGTTACTCCTTGCGGTCGATCGACATGTACGCACCGTGGATCCGTAACATCTACATCGTCACCGACAAGCAGGACCCGAAGTGGCTGGACCTGTCGCATCCCCGTGTACGGGTCGTCGACCACACGGAGATCTTCGGTGACAGGGGAGCGCTGCCCACGTACAACTCCCATGCCATCGAAAGTCAGTTGCACCATATCGAGGGCCTGGCCGAGCACTTCCTCTATTTCAACGACGACGTATTCCTCGGACGGACTGTGCAGCCCGGCATGTTCTTCCTCGGAAACGGCCAGGCCAGACATTTCATGTCGCCCACGGCCGTGCCGATGTCCCCGTCGTCGAACGAGGACGAGTTCAATATCGGTGCTGCGAAGAACAATCGGTCCCTGATCGAGCGCTCCTTCGGACAGACATTGGTGCACTCGTTCCTGCACGCTCCTCATCCCTTGCGGCGCAGCGTTCTTGCCGACATCGAGCGGGAATTCGAGCAGGAGATGGCGGTCGCCGCAGGCAACCAGCTACGTGATCACAGTGATGTTTCCGTGGCATCGTCCCTGCATCACTACTACGGATTCCACACGCTGCGCAGCGTACCGGGCAGCATCTCCTGCGGATTCGTCAATGTCGGGCTCGCCGAGCACGGGCCGCGATTGCAGCGCATTCTGACAGCGCGTCCCCATGACGTGTTCTGCCTGAACGATTTCCACGACGGAGATGTATCGGAAGAGGAGCAGGACGCGATCCTGACAGCCTTCCTTCCGAGCTATTTTCCGGTGGCCAGTCAGTTCGAGACAGGGTCCATTCGGAACCGCCGAGCCCATTCCGGATATCTGCCGGGATGGCCGTTGTGAATTATTTTGACCAGGTAGTAGAAAGAGAACTCAGCGTGTCCACCCCCGCAGCCTCCGTACTGCAGATCGTCGCGCACCCGGACGACGACCTGTTCTTCATGAATCCCGTCACTTTCCACACGGTCAAAGCGGGTACACCCACCACTACCGTGTATCTGACGAACGGGGACTCGGACGGCCGAAACCGCCGCCCCTGGCAGTTGACCGCGCCTGTCGTGGACCAGGAGGCCTACGGGAAGGCGCGACAGAACGGCATTCGAGCCGCCTACGGTGCCATGGTGCTCGGCGACCGCACGGCCGCCTGGACGCCGTCCACCCTGCCCACGGCGGACGGTGCCGTCGCCGAGGTCTACACCCTCACGGACGCGCCATGGATCAAGCTGATCTTTCTCAACATCCGCCAGCACGGAATTCAGGGCGGACTGCCGCGAAGCCTGCACGTTCTTTGGCAGGGGCAGGAAGACCGCGTCCGTACGCTGATGGTGAGCGGCGGAATCGTGAACGAACAGCACTGGTACACGCGTTCCGGGCTGGTCGACACCCTGGTCCAGATCCTCGACCTCACCCGGCCGACGCTGGTCAGGACCCTCGACCCGGACCCTGACCGGCTCATCCATGACGAACGGTTCCCGCAGCGATACGACTTCGGCGATCATGCGGACCACTGCGACCACACCGCGGCCGCACTCTTCGCATCCCTCGCGCTGGAACAGTACGAGGGGCCTGGCGAAGGCCGTACCTTCGTGGTCGAGGCCTTCCGTGGCTACTACAACGAACGCTGGCCCCACGGTCTCGGTACGACGACGGTGTCCCTCAAGGAGTACTTCCTCAACATCTACGGGGCCGCCGACGGGTACGACTGCGGCGATCCCGCAGGCAGCGGTGACTACTCGGTGGGTCTCAGCGCACGCTCCACGGGCTGGGTGCAGAGCACCACGCCACGCCATCCGAACGGGCCCTGGCTCGGGAAGGACGCACGCGGTCGTCTGACGGCGTTCGCGGTGGTCAACCAGCAGGCAGCGCTCTGGTTGGAGTCGCAGGCGGGGAGCGGCCAGTTCCGTGGACCGTTCCTCCTGGGCGGTGGCCCGCTGTCGCCGGGGCTGACGGCGAGCCTCACCGCGGACGGCCGTTGGCAGGTCTTCGCCCGGCGCATGTCCCACATAGGACCGGACCACGCCCACCGACGCGAGATCGTCGTGCTCGAGCAAGCCGAGCGGGACGGGGCGTTCGCCGACTGGGTCATTCTGGGCAACCCCAGCGCGGGGCAGCCCGGACGCGATCGCCATCTGGGTGTGCCGGCCGTCACCCGTGACGCTCTGGGACGCCTGCATCTCTTCGTCCGCAACGCCGGGCAGGGACTGCACACCCGTGTCCAGGAGACGGACGGCGCCTGGGGGAGGTGGACCGATCTGCGTGGTCATGAGCTGCAGGAGGGCGTCTCCGCGCTGACCGCGCCGAACGGTCGCGTAGAGATCTTCGCCTCCAGCAGAGAAGGGGTCTTCCACTGGGTCCAGAGTCCCCATCAGGAGGAGCTGCTGCGCGCTCCCCGTTTCCGGCTCAAGGTTCCAGCCTCGCCCGCCACGGCCGTGGTGCAGCCGAACGACCGGGTCATGACCGTGTTCCGGCAGCCTGAAACGGGGCGGCTGCTCATGGCGGAAGAGGACACACCGGGCGGTCGGTGGAGCAAGCCGGCGGTGTCGATCGGTGGACGGGGTGGCTTCGGTGCGATCGCCTGTGCCGCGAGTCCGGACATGGAGCTCGGAACACTGGTGGCGACCCTCAGCGATCTGGGCGGCATCGCCTATCGTTTCGTTCCCGGGGATCACCCCTGGCAGGAACTCTCCACCGATGTCCTCGGCGGACCGCCGGCACACGCTCCGGCTGCGGCCTTCGACATGCTCGGCCGTGCGTGGATCGCCGTGCTGGGTGTGGACGGGCGTTTGGCCGTGGCCCGGCAGGCCGGCAGGGGATCGGTCGGGTTCGAAGCCTGGCAGGTTCTCGGCTGAAACCTGACGTCGAGTGACCCCGGCGCGGAGCCTCGAAAACAGGCGCCGCAACAAACGACCATGACGTGCTGATCGCTGCTCCGCCCGCCTCGCGCCGGATGGCCCGGGGCGGGTCGGGCCGGCGCTGATGGGGCGGGCGCGCGGGTGAGAGTGATGCGGCAGGCCGACAAGGCATGTCGCCGACGGTTCTGGGCCGCTGCCGGAGGTGCGACCGGCTCCCGGACCGATGTGCAGAGAAAACGAGGAAGGAAGAGGGAAACGTGAGGAGGATCTGCGTCCCGGGCGACTCCGTGGCCGTCTCGGCGGCGGAGAGGAAAGCACCGTTCGCCCGCTGGGGCCAGTACCTCGGCGAGTTCCTGAACGACTTCCACGAGGGGGAGGCACAGGAGGACGGGCAGGCGGCTACGCCGGTGGCCGTACCGCCCACTTCTTCCCGATGCCCAGTCAGTTCGAGGCGGGTCCACCGCGTAATCAGATGTTCCGCGAGGGACGTCTTTCTGGATGGCTGCTATGAGTTTTAGTCTCCCTGACCTGAATCGTCCCTCTTCCGTCCCGGAGCGAGGAGAACCCGGCGGCGTGGAGCCCGCGAGGGAACCCGCCGCGCGGCCCTCGCTGGTCCAGATGCTGGCGCATCCGGACGACGACCTGTACTTCATCAACCCCGACCTGCAACGAGCGCTGGAGACGGGCCACCGGGTCACCAGTGTGTATCTGACGGCAGGGGAGGCCGACGGGCGCAACATCGACACCCGCGAGCTCAGCCGTATGGACGGCGAGCCGGACTTCGAGGGGTACGCCGAGGCGCGCCAGCAGGGACTGCGCGCGGCGTACGCGGACATGCTGACGGGCGACCGCGAGAGCGAGTGGGCGCGTGACGTCTTCATGTTCTCCACCGGTGTGACGGTGGACCGTTCCACCCTGGTGGCCGCCCCCCACGTTCAGCTGGTCTTCTTCGGGCTGCGGATGATCGACCCCGAGAGCGGATTCCTGGAAGACGACGTGCCGCCCATCCAGCTGCTCGAGCTGTGGAACGGGGAGGTCTCCGCCCAGCCCACCCTGATCGCCGCGGAGTCGCCGCTGCGCCGGACGCAGGAGATCAGCAAGGACGGGCTGCTGCGCTCCCTGGTCGAGCTGCTCCACCGCGCGCGGCCCGACCAGCTCTGGACCATGGACCCCGACCCCTGGCACACGGACTGGGACGAGGAAGAAGGGCCGAGGTCCAGCGACCACCAGGACCACACCGCGGCGGCACAGTTCGCGCTGGCGGCGCTGGAGCGCTACATCGGGGAGGGCGGCGCGCCGCCCCTCGTCGACAACTGCGTCGGCTACGGGAACAAGAACTGGCCCAGCAACCTCACGGAGGACGGCTGGGCCGAGAAGAAGCGCGTGCTCCACGTGTACACCTCCGCCGACGGACACGACTGCCGGCGCCGCTACTGCGGTGACCTGCAACTCTCCGACGGGGCCGACATCCGCCGCTACGGATGGAGCACCCGGGCCCGGTACGAGGGCGGGACCGACTGGCTCCATCTCCAGGCCGACGGCCGGCTCGCCGCGTACGCCATGCTCGGTGGCCGGGTGGCGGTCTGGACGGAGAGCAAACCGGGCAGCGGCAGCTGGGACGGGCCGGACCTCCTGCCCGGCGTCCCCGGCCTGGCCCCGGCACTGTCCGTGGCTCCGGACCGTGATGGCGGCGTGCATCTCGTCGCTCTGCGCCGCACCCCAGGGCCGGGCGGTCAGGTGGACGTGGAGGTCGTCCGTATGTGGCGGCAGGCCCACACCGAGGTGCTGCTGCCCTGGGAGAGCGTCGGGAACCCCAACGAGCGGTCCGAGGACTGGCGGCGCTGCCGGGAGGTCGGTGTCCCCGAGGCCGTCGCCGAACCCACGGGGAGACTGCATGTGTTCATGCGCAACTTCGGGTCCGGTATCAGCGGCCGCCGCGAGACCGACGAAGGCTGGGGTGGCTGGGAGGACCTGGGCGGCCGCAACATGCAGGACTGTCTGACCGCGGTCCTGAAGTCCACCGGCCGGATCGAGCTGTTTGCCGCGAACCGCTCAGGTGGCGTGCACTGGTACCAGGAGGCCGTGTACGGCCGGTACAAACTGCAGGACGGTGTGGGCTCGGCCGACCCGGACGCCTGGCGGCCCGTCGGCGGACTCACGCCGGTGCAGATCGGACGCTCGCGCATGGCGATCTTCTACCGCGAGGAGGACTCCGGCGAGGTGCTGTGCGTACGCCAGAGACCTGACGGCCGGTGGAACGGACGGGTCGAACGGCTCGGGGGCCACGGCGGGACCGGCAGGATCGCGGCGCTGCGGCAGCAGAACGGCCGCCAGGACTCCGTCGTCCTCGCGCGCCGCAACGCCCGGAACCGGCTGAGCACCGCGGTCGTCGCGACCCAGGGGCAGGGTCTGGGGCAGGCGCCGGAGTGGACCGACCACGACGTGCTGATCGCCCGTCCGCCCGCCCTCGCGCTGGACAGCGCGGGGCGGGTCGTGGTGGCGGTGATGGGCACGGACGCGCGGGTGAGAGTGATGCGGCAGGCCACGCGGGATGTCGCCGACGGGTTCGGGCCGCTGACAGTCGTGTGACCGACTCCCGGACCGATGTGCAGAGAAAACGACGAAGGCATGAGGAAAACATGAGAAAGATCCGCATCGTGGGCAACTCGGTGGCCGCTTCGCGGGTGGAGAGGGAGGCGCCGCTCGCCGGCTGGGGCCAGTACCTCGGCGAGTTCCTGAACGAGGGCTACGAGGTGCACAACTACGCCCGTGATGCCATGACGTTGCGGGGCTACTTCTCCAAGCGCCTCGCCGAGCTCCTCACCCTCCTCCACCCCGGTGATCTGGTGCTCCTCGCGTTCGGTCTTGTGGAGCAGCGCATCAACGAGCCCCGCCGTTACCACGGACCGCGTGAGTACAAGGAGTACCTGCGCCTGTGCGTCGAGGCGATCCGGGCCGAGGGGGGCATCCCCGTGCTGCTCACCCCGGAGGCCCGCTGCGCCTTCGACGAGGCCGGGAACGTCGTGAACACTCATGACGAATACCCCGAACTCACCCGTCAGGCTGCGGCCGAGACCGGCGCCCTGCTGGTCGACATGACCGAGTACACGACGACGATGCTCGCGGAACTCGGGCACACGCGAGCACGTCGGCTCTACCGGTGGCTGGATCCGGGTGAGCACCCGAACCATCCCGAAGGCATCATCGACGCCAGTCACTTCAACGACCTGGGAGCGCGCGAGGTGGCGCGCCTCACGGCTGCCCGCTTCCTCGAAACCCCGGGCCTGCCGCCCGACATGGTCGACCCGCAACTGCTGACGCCTGGCGACATTCCCCCCGTGCTCACCGAGTTCATGGTGAGCAACCCCGAGTTGGCCCTCACCATGACGCCGAGCGTGTCGGGCATGCCGGACTTCACCTCGCCGACGCCGCGTCAACTCGTCGGCGCCATGCGCAGGCTGGAAGGCAAGGCACCCGCCGGAGCCGACTACGTCCTCTTCTACGAGCAGGGCCGATACCTCGGTGGCACCGCCGTCTCCGCTGCGGGGACGTGGCAGTGGCGCCGGACTGTCAGCTGGAGCGCGGGCCGGCACAGCGTGGAGGCGCTCGCGGTCAAGGGCAGCGCCGTGTCCTGGACGTCCGTACTCGAATTCGAGGTTCTCGACCACGTGGAGCCGCCTCGGATCGAGGGCCCGACGCCGGACGTCTGGAGCGGTCCACGCCCGCGCTTCTTTGGCAAGGCATCCCGCGGCACGACCAAGGTCATGGTTCTGGAGCAGGGCCGACTCATCGCCGCGGCCCCCGTCAAGGCGGACGGAACCTGGCAAGTGACCCACGCCCACGACTGGCGGCCGGGTACCTACACGGTCGAGTTCGTAGGGGTGTTCAGCGCCATCCACTCCGAGCCCGCCTCGCTGACGCTGCGGGTGCACGGCATACCCGAGGACAGCTGGCTGCACACCTCGCTGGCGTCCCGCGAAACCTGCTCGGGCGGATGCGAGCACTACCCGGCCATGCCGGTCTGGCGAGCTGACGCCTGACGCCTGGGACTTGACGTCCCGGCCTCGAACGAGGAAGAGGGCCTCCGCGCAGTGCGCGGAGGCCCTCTTCCCTTGTGCCGTCAGGCCGTTACGCCGGAACCGAGGCCAACCCCGGCTCCAGGAACCGCTTCCCGGTCACTCGCTCGGAGACACCCTCGCGGTCCAGGTACGGCGTGATGCCGCCCAGGTGGAAGGGCCAGCCGGCGCCGGTGATCAGGCAGAGGTCGATGTCCTGGGCCTCGGCGACGACGCCCTCGTCGAGCATGAGCCCGATCTCCTGGGCGACCGCGTCGAGGACCCGGGCGCGCACCTGCTCCTCCGTCAGGACGACGTCGCCCTGCTTCAGCAGCGCCGCGACCTCGGGGTCCAGCTCCGGCTTGAAGCCGTTCTCGGCGGAGTAGACGTAGAAGCCGCGCTTGCCCGCCTTGACGACGGCCGCGAGGTTCGGGGAGACCGTGAAGCGGTCCGGGAAGGCCCGGTTGAGGGTCTCCGAGACGTGCAGACCGATCGCGGGACCGACCAGTTCGAGCAGGACCAGCGGGGACATCGGCAGGCCGAGCGGCTCGATCGCCTTCTCGGCGACCTCGACCGACGTGCCCTCGTCGATGACGTTCTGGATCTCGCCCATGAAGCGGGTCAGGATGCGGTTCACGACGAACGCCGGGGCGTCCTTGGTGAGGACCGCGGTCTTCTTCAGCTTCTTGGCGACGGCGAACGCCGTGGCCAGCGAGGCGTCGTCGGTCTGCTCGCCGCGCACGATCTCCAGGAGCGGGAGGATCGCGACCGGGTTGAAGAAGTGGAAGCCGACGACCCGCTCGGGGTTCTTCAGCTTCGACGCCATCTCGGTGACCGACAGCGAGGAGGTGTTGGTGGCGAAGATCGCGTGCGCCGGGGCGACCGCCTCCACCTCCGCGAACACCTGCTGCTTGACGCCGATCTCCTCGAAGACCGCCTCGATGACGAAGTCGGCGTCGGAGAAGCCCTCGGCCTTGTCCAGCACACCGGAGACCAGGGCCTTCAGGCGGTTGGCCTTGTCCTTGTTGACGCGGCCCTTGAGCAGCAGCTTGTCGATCTCGGCGTGGACGTAGCCCACACCCTTGTCGACGCGCTCCTGGTCGATGTCGGTCAGCACGACCGGCACCTCCAGGCGGCGCAGGAAGAGCAGGGCGAGCTGCGAGGCCATCAGGCCGGCGCCCACGACGCCCACCTTGGTGACCGGACGCGCGAGGGACTTGTCCGGCGCACCGGCCGGACGCTTGCCGCGCTTCTGGACCAGGTTGAAGGCGTAGATGCCGGAGCGCAGTTCGCCACCCATGATCAGGTCGGCGAGCGCCACGTCCTCGGCGTCGTAGCCCTTCTGCAGGTCGCCGTCCTTGGCCGCGGCGATGATGTCCAGCGCGCGGTAGGCGGCCGGGGCGGCCCCGTGCACCTTGCTGTCGGCGATGGACCGGCCGCGCGCGACGGCCTGGTCCCAGGCCTCGCCGCGGTCGATCTCCGGGCGCTCGATGGCGATCTCGCCCTTGAGGACGGCGGCCGTCCACAGCAGCGACTGCTCCAGGAAGTCCGCGCCCTCGAACAGCGCGTCGGCGATGCCGAGGTCGTAGACCTGCCCGCCCTTGAGCTGCTTGTTCTGGTTGAGCGAGTTCTCGATGATCACCGAGACGGCCTTGTCGGCGCCGATCAGGTTCGGCAGGATCGTGCAGCCGCCCCAGCCGGGGACCAGACCGAGGAAGACCTCGGGCAGCGAGAAGGCCGGCAGGGCCGCGGAGACGGTCCGGTACGAGCAGTGCAGACCGACCTCGACGCCACCGCCCATCGCCGCGCCGTTGTAGTACGCGAAGGTCGGGACCGCGAGGCCCGACAGGCGCTTGAAGACCTCGTGGCCGCCCTTGCCGATGGCGAGCGCGTCCTTGTGCTCCTTGAGGAGCTCGACGCCCTTCAGGTCCGCGCCGACCGCGAAGATGAACGGCTTGCCGGTGACGCCGACACCGACGATCTCACCGGCGGCGGCCTCCCGCTCGACCTGGTCGATGGCGGTGTCGAGGTTCGCCAGCGACGCCGGGCCGAAGGTGGTCGGCTTGGTGTGGTCGAAGCCGTTGTCGAGGGTGATGAGCGCGAAGCGCCCGGCACCGAACGGCAGGTCGAGGTGGCGTACGTTCGCGGACGTCACGACCTCGTCGGGGAACAACTCGGCCGCGCCCTTGAGGAGTTCAGCGGTACTCACTTGTCGCCTCCGGCGTCCTTGTGGTGCGGGTTCTCCCAGATGACCGTGGCGCCCATGCCGAAGCCGACGCACATGGTCGTGAGGCCGTAACGGACCTCCGGCTGCTCCTCGAACTGGCGGGCCAGCTGCGTCATCAGACGGACGCCGGACGAGGCCAGCGGGTGGCCGTACGCGATGGCGCCGCCGTACTGGTTGACGCGCGCGTCGTCGTCGGCGATGCCGTAGTGCTCCAGGAAGGCGAGCACCTGGACGGCGAAGGCCTCGTTGATCTCGAAGAGGTTGATGTCCTCGATCGACAGACCGGCCTTGGCCAGGGCCTTCTCGGTGGCCGGGATCGGGCCGTAGCCCATGACCTCCGGCTCGACGCCCGCGAAGGCGTACGAGACCAGGCGCATCTTGACCGGCAGGTTGTTCTCGCGGGCGAAGTCCTCGGAGGCGAGGATCGAGGCGGTCGCACCGTCGTTCAGACCGGCCGCGTTACCGGCCGTGACGCGGCCGTGGACGCGGAACGGGGTCTTCAGGCCGGACAGGTTCTCCAGCGTGGTGCCCGGACGCATCGGCTCGTCGGCGGTGACCAGGCCCCAGCCCGTCTCACCGACCTCCGCGTTGGTGTTGCGCACCGAGATCGGCACCAGGTCCTGCTGGATCTTGCCGTTGGCGTACGCCTTGGCGGCCTTCTCCTGCGAGCGCACGGCGTACTCGTCGGCGCGCAGCTTGGTGATGGTCGGGTAGCGGTCGTGCAGGTTCTCGGCGGTCATGCCCATGAACAGGGCGGACTCGTCGACCAGCTTCTCGCTGACGAAGCGCGGGTTCGGGTCCACGCCCTCGCCCATGGGGTGGCGCCCCATGTGCTCGACACCACCGGCGATGACGGCGTCGTACGCGCCGAAGGCGATCGAGCCCGCGGTGGCGGTGACGGCCGTCAGGGCGCCGGCGCACATGCGGTCGATGGAGTAACCGGGGACCGACTGCGGGAGCCCGGCGAGGATGCCGGCCGTGCGGCCCAGGGTCAGACCCTGGTCACCGATCTGCGTGGTCGCCGCGATGGCGACCTCGTCGATCTTCTTGGGGTCAAGACCGGGGTTGCGGCGCAGCAGCTCCCGGATGGCCTTCACGACGAGGTCGTCGGCGCGGGTCTCGTGGTAGATGCCCTTCGGGCCCGCCTTGCCGAACGGGGTGCGGACGCCGTCGACGAAGACGACGTCCCTGACGGTACGAGGCACGATGGCTCTCCTCCAGATGCGGGATGGCACTGCTGCGCGGACACGCCTGAGCGCGCGCTCAGCACCCATGCTACTTGCGAGTAACCAACCTGCCCAGTCCCGAGGCCGGGAGCGGCGAACGTCACATCCGAATGGCCTCGGTGTCCCCGGCCCGGCCCCATGGCCTTCCGCCGCGGCTGGACGTCCGGGAAGCCGGGCGGTGCGTTCGGGCGGGCCAGGATCTTGGCGTGATCTCGTCGTCCGTTCGACGGGGCGGTTCCGCTTCAAGAACCCGTTCGGCGTAAACCGAGCACGCGGAGCACCCGGAACCCGCCGACGGAGGCGGTCGAACGGCGGCCCTGGACGTGCCCTAAACGGTCTTCAGGGACAGCGCGGTCACCAGCACCGGCGTGACCAGTCCGACCTGCCAGGGCCGCGCCCCGCAGGCGGTGAGCGCCGCGCCCACGGACTCCGTGTCCGGTGTCGTCGGCGGCTCCCAGCACACGCGCCGCACGGTGTCCGGGGTGATCAGGTTCTCCTGCGGCATGTTCAGCCGCTCGGCCAGCGCCGATACGGCGGCCCGCGCGGCGGAGAGCCGGGCGGCGGCGGCCGGGTCCTTGTCGGCCCAGGCGCGCGGCGGAGGAGGCCCGGTCACCGGCTGTCCGGGCTGCGGCAGCTCGTTGTCCGGCAGCGCCTTCGCGCGGTCGACCGCGGCCTGCCACTGTTCGAGCTGGCGCCGGCCCATGCGGTGCCCGAAGCCGTTCAGGGCGGCCAGGGCGTGCATGTTGGCGGGCACGGCGAGCGCCGCCTCGACGATCGCCGCGTCCCCGAGCACCTTGCCCGGCGAGATGTCCCGGCGCTGCGCGACCCGGTCCCGGGTCTCCCACAGTTCCCGTACGACGGCCATCTGCCGGCGGCGGCGCACCTTGTGCATCCCGGACGTACGGCGCCAGGGGTCCTTGCGCGGCGGCGCGGGCTCGGCCTGCGCGATCGCGTCGAACTCCTGCCGGGCCCATTCCAGCTTGCCCTGCCGGTCGAGCTCCTTCTCCAGGGCGTCGCGCAGGTCGACGAGGAGCTCCACGTCGAGCGCGGCGTAGCGCAGCCAGGGTTCGGGCAGCGGGCGCGTCGACCAGTCGACGGCGGAGTGCCCCTTCTCCAGGACGAAGCCGAGGACGCTCTCGACCATCGCGCCGAGGCCCACCCGGGGGAACCCGGCCAGGCGTCCGGCCAGCTCGGTGTCGAAGAGGCTGGTGGGGATCATGCCTATCTCACGGAGACAGGGCAGGTCCTGGGTGGCGGCGTGCAGGACCCACTCGGCCCCGGAGATCGCCTCACCGAGACCCGACAGGTCGGGACAGGCGACGGGGTCGATCAGCGCGCTGCCCGCGCCTTCGCGGCGCAGCTGCACGAGATAGGCGCGCTGGCCGTATCGGTACCCGGACGCGCGTTCGGCGTCGACGGCCACCGGGCCCGTTCCGGCGGCGAAGGCGGCGATCACCTCGGCGAGCGAGGCGTCGTCGGCGATCACGGGCGGAATGCCTTCTCGGGGCTCGAGCAAGGGGGTCGGCGCCGATTCGACGTCGTCCGGAGGGCCGCCTCCGGTGGTTCGCAGTGAGCTGTCTGCTGCGGTCTCTTGGGCGTCGGTCACCTGTCAAGAGTATCTGTGTATGGACAACGCCCGCCGACGGAACGTTCCGTCGACGGGCGTCTGATGGTCGTAAACCAGTCACGTACGTGCAAGACCCGGTTCACGCACGGGGGAGGCGGCCACAGGGCGGAGGAGGGGGGAGGGGAGGACGGGCGGTGTCGGGGGAGGGGTCAGTGGATGATTCCGGTCCGCAGGGCCACCGCGACCATTCCGGCGCGGTCGCCCGTGCCGAGCTTGCGCGCGATGCGGGCGAGGTGGCTCTTGACGGTCAGCGCGGACAGGCCCATGGAGACGCCGATGGCCTTGTTCGACTGGCCCTCCGCGACCAGTCGAAGGACCTCGACCTCGCGTCCGGACAGTTCGCGGTAGCCGCCCGGGTGGCTCGGGGCACCCGGGGGGCGGCGGTGCATACGGGCGGCGGCCGAGCCGATGGGAGCGGTGCCGGGCCGGGTGGGGAGCCCGACGTTCGTACGGGTGCCGGTGACGACATAGCCCTTGACGCCGCCCGCGAGGGCGTTGCGCACGGCACCGATGTCGTCGGCGGCGGAGAGGGCGAGGCCGTTGGGCCAGCCCGCGGCTCGGGTTTCGGAAAGGAGGGTGAGGCCGGAACCGTCCGGCAGGTGGACGTCGGCGACGCAGATGTCACGCGGGTTGCCGATTCGGGGACGGGCCTCCGCGACGGACGACGCCTCGATGACGTCGCGCACTCCGAGCGCCCACAGATGGCGGGTGACGGTGGAGCGGACCCGGGGGTCGGCCACGACCACCATGGCGGTCGGCTTGTTCGGGCGGTAGGCGACCAGGCTTGCGGGCTGCTCGAGGAGAACGGACACCAGGCCTCCTGGGGTGCGGGACGGGACCGGCTCTGGGGGGCGAGCCAGGACGAACCGTGCTTTCAAGGTCACAGACGTCTTCGGCACTAAACCCATGGACCTTTAGAGAATGATCACGATGTGATGAGTAACAATCCGTGCAATTCGGACACGCGATCGATCATCCGAAGATCGAACCGAGTCGTTCCAATGTCGATACGCGGCCGAAAGTGGTCGTATCGACATTCGGCCGGTAAGGAAACGGAAAGGGCGCGCGCGTCGGCGCGCGCCCTTGTGGGGGTCAGCGGGACTGTGGTCCCCGGCGCTGCGGCAGGGTGACGACCGAGGCGTCACCCGGGGTCACCGGCGGCAGTCCGGCGATCTGGCACAGCAGGTCGCACCAGCCCGCGAGGTGCGCGGCGGTGTCCGGGACGCCGCCGAGTCCCTCCCGGGGCGTCCACGACGCGCGGATCTCGATCTGCGAGGCGGCCGGGCGCTCCGCGAGCCCGCCGAAGTAGTGCGAGCTGGCGCGCGTGACGGTGCCGCTCGCCTCGCCGTACGAGAGGCCGCGGGCCTGGAGCGCGCCGGTCAGCCATGACCAGCAGACCTCGGGGAGCAGGGGGTCGGATGCCATCTCCGGCTCCAGTTCCGCGCGGACCAGGGTCACCAGACGGAAGGAGCCCTGCCAGGCGTCGTGCCCGGCCGGGTCGTGCAGCAGGACGAGGCGGCCGTCGGCCAGATCCTCGTCGTCGGCGACGACCGCGGCCTCGAGCGCGTACGAGTACGGGGCCAGGCGCTGCGGTGGTCGCGTCGGGTCGATCTCGATGTCCGGCCGCAGCCGCGCGGCCTTCAGCGCGTCGACGGCCGCCCGGAAGGGCAACGGGGCCGTCTCCGCCGCATTCCTGTCCTCCTCCTTCTTCTCCTTCGCGTCGTCCATTCCGCCAGCGCCGTCCGACAGTCGTCCCTGAGCCGCAGCCATGCCGGGAAGATTAAGGGGAACGGAGCCCGCGCGCAGGGAGAGACACCCGTGCGTGGGACCCCTGTCCGGATCGTGCCGCGCGAACACCACTCCGCGGACGGGCCGTCCGCGGGTCCGGAGCCGGGGCGGCGGGCGCACCGGAGCCCGGGACGGGGATGCCCGCGAGCCGTGGGAGACTTTGCGTCGTGAGCGCCAACCACAGCCCCGCCGGGCAGCAGCCGACAGCCACGTACGAGTCCGCCTTCCTGAAGGCGTGCAGGCGCGAGCCCGTGCCGCACACGCCTGTGTGGTTCATGCGGCAGGCCGGTCGCTCGCTGCCCGAGTACCTCAAGGTGCGCGAGGGCATTCCCATGCTGGAGTCCTGCACGCGGCCCGAGCTGGTCGCCGAGATCACCCTCCAGCCGGTGCGCCGGCACAACGTGGACGCGGCGATCTACTACAGCGACATCGTCGTCCCGCTGAAGGCCATCGGCGTCGACCTGGACATCAAGCCGGGCGTCGGCCCGGTCGTCCAGAACCCGATCCGCACCCGCGCCGACCTGGCCCAGCTGCGCGATCTGACCCCCGAGGACGTCTGGTACGTCACCGAGGCGATCGGACTCCTGACGGCCGAACTCGGCGAGACCCCCCTCATCGGTTTCGCGGGCGCGCCTTTCACCCTCGCGAGCTACCTCGTGGAGGGCGGTCCGTCCAAGAACCACGAGCACACCAAGGCGCTCATGTACGGCGACCCGCAGCTGTGGGCCGACCTGCTCGACCGTCTCGCCGAGATCACCTCCGCCTTCCTGAAGGTGCAGATCGAGGCCGGCGCGAGCGCCGTCCAGCTCTTCGACTCCTGGGTCGGCGCCCTGGCCCCCGCCGACTACCGGCGCTCGGTGATGCCCGCGTCCACCAAGGTCTTCGACGCCGTCGCCTCGTACGGCGTCCCGCGCATCCACTTCGGCGTCGGCACCGGTGAACTGCTCGGCCTCATGGGCGAGGCCGGCGCGGACGTGGTCGGCGTCGACTGGCGCGTCCCGCTCGACGAGGCCGCCCGTCGCGTCGGCCCCGGCAAGGCGCTCCAGGGCAACCTCGACCCCGCGGTCCTGTTCTCGACCACCGAGGCCGTCGAGGCGAAGACCCGCGAGGTGCTCGACGCCGCCGCCGGTCTGGAGGGCCACGTCTTCAACCTCGGCCACGGCGTCCCGCCGAGCATGGACCCGGACGCGCTGACCCGCCTGGTGGAGTACGTCCACACGCGGACGGCCCGCTGACCCGGCTCCCGTACCCGCCGGCTCACCAACTGTGCCGCGCCTGTCTGCCGAACAGCAGACGGCGCGGTTCGGGCGGTGGCGGGGTGCCGGGGCGCAGCGGCCAGGCCAGGAGCATGCCGGCCAGGAAGCCGACGACGTGCGCCGCGTAGGCCACGGTTCCCGCGGCGGGCACGGCGGCGCCGGACGAGTACGCCGCCTGGAGCACGAACCAGAAGCCCAGCACGAGCCACGCGGGCAGCCGGAGCGGCAGGAACACCAGGAACGGGACGAGCACCCAGACCCTGGCTCTCGGATACAGCACCAGATAGGCGCCGAGGACCCCGGCGATCGCCCCCGAGGCGCCGATCAGCGGGTCGCCCGAGTCCTCGTTGACCAGCGCGAAGCCGTACGCCGCCGCGAAACCGCAGGCCACGTAGAACAGCGTGAAGCGCACATGTCCGAGCCGGTCCTCGATGTTGTTGCCGAAGATCAGCAGGAAGAGCATGTTGCCCAGCAGATGCAGCCAGCTCCCGTGCAGGAACATCGCCGTGAACACCGACAGCGGCGGCGACTTGTCGTAGCCGGGCGGGCCCACCACACAGCCCGACCCGTGCGGGCCGCCGCCGACCTCGCCGGTCGGCACCAGCCGGGGCATCCGATGGTGGATCAGTTCCCGCGGCACGGCCGCGAAATGGTCCATGAACGCGTGCAGATGGCACAGCTGCGACTGGGCGCTGTCCCCCGCCACCGATCCGGCGAGGCCGGGTGTGTAGAGGAACACGAGGACATTGGCGGCGATCAGCGCGTACGTCACATAGGGCGTGCGCCGCACCGGGTTCACGTCATGGACGGGAATGACCACGAGAAAGTACTGCCCCCGATGAGCGGGGTGAATCCGTGCCCGGCCGCGCCCGGGCGAGCGCCCAACTGCCCGGCGGCCGAGGCGGTTTCCCTTCGAACACACTGAACACCTGTGCCCCCGCGGCCGTATGTCTCCTCGACCGCCCGCGCCGCGCCGAAGACGCGACGCGGGTACGACGCGACGACGTTGAAGACGTGAGGACACAGGCCATGAGCGACCGAGTTACTCCTCCGATGCATGCCCTGCCCGACGGCGAGGCGGAAATCGCCCTGGTGCTGCACCTCCCCTGGGAGGACGTCGCCGCGCTCGGCCAGGAGGCCGGACGGCTCGCGGCCCGGATGCAGCGGCCCGTGACCCTGGACGAGGCCGTCAGTCACCGACTGCGCTCCTCCCGGTCGGCGGCGCACGCGAAGCCGGCCCAGACCCCGCCCGCGGTCACTGCGGCGGCCTCGGTCTCCTCGCTGCCGCCCCGGCCCCCGGCGGAGCAGGCCCGGCAGGCGATCGACCGGATCAACGGGACGGCCGGGCACGAGTCCGCGTAACCGGCACGCGGGCCACCGCACGCGCCGTCGGCCACGTGCGCTACCCACCCGGCAGGCCGGCCGACGCGCCTTCCCGTGCCCGAGACGGGGGCGGGAGGTGCGTTCCCGTGCCCGTGACGGGGCGTCGTGCTCTGTCCTTCCCGCGCCCGGGACGGAGCCCGTGTCGTACCTCCCTCGCCCATCAGGGGGGACTCGTCACCGGTCGCCGTGCCGTACCTTCGCCACCGCCTTGCGGGCCGCCACCAGGACGGGGTCCCAGACCGGGGAGAACGGCGGCGCGTAGCCGAGGTCCAGCATCGTCATCTGTTCCACCGTCATGCCCGCGGTCAGCGCCACCGCCGCGACGTCCACCCGCTTCGCCGCGCCCTCCCGGCCGACGATCTGCACGCCGAGCAGCCGCCCCGTGCGGCGCTCCGCGAGCATCTTCACCGTCATGAGGGCGGCGTCCGGGTAGTAGCCCGCGCGGCTCGTCGACTCGATGGTGACGGACTCGAACCGCAGGCCCGCCCGGCGCGCGTCCTTCTCGCGGAGCCCGGTGCGCGCGATCTCCAGATCGCAGACCTTGCTCACCGCCGTGCCGACCACACCGGGGAACGTGGCATATCCACCGGCCGCGTTGGAGCCGATCACCTGCCCGTGCTTGTTCGCGTGGGTGCCCAGCGCGATGTGCCGCTCGCGGCCCGAGACCAGGTCGAGCACCTCGACGCAGTCGCCGCCCGCCCAGATGTTCTCGTGCCCGCGCACCCGCATCGCCAGATCGGTGAGCAGGCCGCCGTGCTCGCCGAGCGGCAGCCCCGCCGCGCGGGCGAGCGTGGTCTCGGGGCGTACGCCGATGCCCAGCACCACCACGTCCGCCGGGTACGTGGCTTTGTCCGTGACGACCGCGCTGACCCGCCCCCCGTCGCCGGTGAGGAACGCGGTGACCTCGGCGTCGCCGACCATGGCGATCCCGAGCCCCTCCATGGCCGTGTGCACCAGGCGGCCCATGTCCGGGTCCAGCGTGGACATGGGTTCCCCGCCCCGGTTGACGACGGTCACCTCGTACCCGCGGTTGATGAGCGCCTCGGCCATCTCCACGCCGATGTAGCCCGCGCCGACGACCACGGCACGGCGGCCCTCGGTCACCGCCAGTGTGTCGAGCAGGGCCTGTCCGTCGTCCAGGGTCTGCACGCCGTGCACGCCCGGCGCGTCGGCGCCCGGCAGATCCGGGCGGACCGGACGCGCGCCGGTCGCGATCACGAGTTTGTCGTACGACGTCCACGCCTCGGCCCCGGTGCCGAGGTCCAGGGAGCGCACCCGGGCACCCGCCACGTCGATCTCGGTGACCTCCGTACGCATCCGCAGGTCGATGGCGCGCTCACGGTGTTCCTCGGGGGTCCGCGCGATCAGCCGGTCGCGTCCGGGGACGTCGCCGCCCACCCAGTACGGGATGCCGCACGCCGAGTACGACGTGAAGTGCCCCCGCTCGAACGCCACGATCTCCAGCTCGTCCGGACAGCGCAGCCGGCGGGCCTGTGACGCGGCGGACATGCCCGCCGCGTCACCGCCGATCACGACCAGTCGTTCCCGGGCCCCGCCCCTGTCGCCCGTACTCGGCGTACCGCCCGTAGTACCCGTACTACCCGTATCGCTCGCACCGCTCATGCTCATGCGAACACGCTACGGGGGCACGGCACTTCAGTCCTCCTCGCCGCCTGCCGAGGAACCGTCGCGGGTGGGCGGGGCGGCCTTCGGCGCGCCCGTGCTCCCTGAAGCCGGCCCGGCAGCCGGGTCCGAAGCCGGGCGGGAGGCCGGAACCGGGGCCGCGGACGGATGCGCTGCGGGACCGCCGTACGGCCCGGCAGCCACCGCCGGAGCCTGGCGCCTGCGCAGACGGGGGCTCACCCCGCGCATCCACACCAGGGCGACCAGGGCCAGGGCCGCCGCGAAGGGGAGCACCGCCCCGATCGCCAGGGCCAGCCAGCGCACGACGGTGACCAGCACGTTCCAGCCACCGGAGAGCGCGTCCAGGAAGCCCGGGTCCTCGTGCTTCCTCTCGGCCTTCCTCACCGGTGTCTCGGACAGCGAGAGCGTGATCGTGGCCAGGCTCGTACGGTCCTTCAGCGACGCCTGCTGGGCGAGCAGCGCCTCCAGGTCGGACTCCCGGCTGCTCAACTCCCCTTCCAGGGTGACCACATCACTGAGCTTGGTCGCCTGGTCCATCAGTTCGCGGACCCGGGCCACGCTCGCGCGCTGCGACTTGACGCGGCTCTCCACGTCCACGACCTGATCGGTGACGTCCTGTGCCTTGGCCGTCCGCGCCACGACCTTGCCGGTGCCCTCCAGCTCGGCGAGCACCTGGTCGTACCGCTCGCCGGGCACCCGCAGGACGAGGCGCGTGCGCTCGTGGCCCCGCCTGTCGCGGGTGGTGGTCTCGTCGCCGACATAGCCGCCGGCGTTCTCGGCCGTCGCGCGGGCGTCGTCCAGCGCCCTGGGCACCTCCTTGACCACGACGGTCAGGGAGGCGGTGCGGATGATGCTGTTCGCGGTCACCTCGGGCGGGGCGGCCTTGCGGCCTCTCGAACCGTCGCTCCCCGCGGCACCCGGGGCCACCTTCTCGGCAGCGGCACCGTTCGCGCTCCCGGCGTCCGGGGCGGCCGCCTTGCCGTCGGCGGCGCTTCCCGTCCCACCGGCGCCGCATCCCGTCAGCGCGAGCGCGGCGACGAGGAACATCCCCGCGAAGACCCGCGCGGGGCGGACAGGCCGGCCAGGGCGGACGGGCGGTACCGGCGACGCGGACGCGGCGGACAGGACAGGTGACACGGGCCGTAGCGGATGTCCGGAGCTGCGTGTGTGCATGCGGGTCTACCCCCAGGGTGGTGACGACTGACGGTTCTTCGACGCCGGACCGGTGCGGAACGTTGGCGGGATCCGGTCCCGATGCGGTCACGGTCCGGACTCACGCGGGACACCGGGCTCCCCGCCGGAGGTGTCAGCGGGGTCTGAGAAAGTGGAGGCATGCGCGAAGAGGACACTCGTACCGGTTCGGGACACGTCGTGGTCGTCGGCGGAGGGATCGCGGGACTGGCCGCCGCCCACCGCCTGCTGGGGCGGGGCGCGCGCGTCACCGTCCTGGAGGCGTCGGACCGGATCGGCGGCAAGCTGCTGACCGGCGAGATCGCGGGCGCCCGCGTGGACCTCGGTGCCGAGTCGATGCTGGCGCGCCGCCCGGAGGCCGTCGACCTCGCCCGCGAGGCCGGACTCGGCGACCGGCTCCAGCCGCCCGCCACCGCGACGGCCTCCCTGTGGACCCGCGGAGCCCTGCGCCCCATGCCCAAGGGCCATGTCATGGGCGTCCCCGGCAGCGCGTCCGCCCTCGCCGGCGTCGTCTCCGAAGAGGGCCTGCGCCGCATCGAGCGCGACGCCGATCTGCCCCGCACGGAGGTGGGCGAGGACATCGCCGTGGGCGAGTACGTGGCGGCACGCCTCGGCCGCGAGGTCGTCGACCGTCTCGTCGAACCCCTCCTCGGCGGCGTGTACGCGGGCGACGCCTACCGCATCTCGCTGCGCCTGGCCGTCCCCCAGCTCTACGCCGCCGCCCGCACGCACACCTCCCTCACCGGGGCCGTCCGCGAGATCCAGACCAGGGCGGCCGCCGCCGGACAGAGCGGCCCGGTGTTCATGGGCATCGACGGGGGAGTGGGCCAACTGCCGCTCGCCGTCGCCGAGTCGGTGACCGCACGCGGGGGCGAGATCCTCACCGGGACGCCGGTGACCGAGCTGCGCAGGACCGCGGCGGCCGGGCCCGGCACCGGTGAGCCGCCCCGCGCGGCCTGGCGCGTCGTCGCCGGAGACCGTGTCCTGCACGCCGACGCGGTCGTCCTCGCGCTGCCCGCCCCGGCCGCCGCCGCGCTGCTGCGGGCCGAGGCCCCCGCCGCGGCGGCCGAGCTGGCCGCCGTGGAGTACGCGTCGATGGCCCTGGTGACGCTCGCCTACCGGAGTGAGGGCGTCACCCTCCCCGAAGGAAGCGGTTTTCTGGTGCCGCCGGTCGACGGGCACACCATCAAGGCGTCCACCTTCGCCTCCCGCAAGTGGGGCTGGATCGCCGACCAGGACCCCGGTCTGCTGGTGCTGCGCACCTCCGTCGGGCGGTACGGCGAGACGGAGGTCCTCGGCCGGTCCGACGCCGACCTCGTCCAGGTGTCCCGGCACGACCTGCGGGAGGCGACCGGGCTCGACGCCGAGCCGGTGGAGACCCGGGTGACCCGCTGGAACGACGGACTGCCCCAGTACCCCGTCGGCCATCACGCGCGCGTGGCCCGCGTCCGCGAGCACGTCGGCAAGCTGCCGGGCCTCGCGGTCTGCGGCGCCGCGTACGACGGGGTCGGCATCCCCGCCTGCATCGCGTCCGCGTACGCCGCCGTCGACCGGATCGAGGGCGACACCCGCGCCCTGGACGCGCTCCGGGCGAACCCGGTGCGGAGCCCGCACGGCGGCGCGGGAGAATAGCCCCATGAGTGACGACGCCCCCACCACCGATTCCGGCAGGGTCCCGAACAAGGGCAAGCTGGCCAAGGACCTCAACGAGGTCATCCGCTACACCCTGTGGTCCGTCTTCCGGCTGAAGGACGTGCTGCCCGAGGACCGCACCGGTTACGCCGACGAGGTCCAGGAGCTGTTCGACCAGCTCGCCGCGAAGGACGTCACCGTCCGCGGCACCTACGACGTGTCGGGGCTGCGCGCCGACGCCGACCTCATGATCTGGTGGCACGCCGAGACCGCCGACCAGCTCCAGGAGGCGTACAACCTCTTCCGCCGGACGAAGCTGGGCCGCGCCCTGGAGCCGGTCTGGTCGAACATGGCGCTGCACCGGCCCGCCGAGTTCAACCGCTCGCACGTCCCGGCGTTCCTCGCCGACGAGACGCCCCGCGACTACGTCAGCGTCTACCCGTTCGTGCGCTCGTACGACTGGTACCTGCTGGCCGACGAGGACCGCCGCCGGATGCTCGCCGACCACGGCAAGATGGCCCGCGGCTACCCCGACGTGCGCGCGAACACGGTCGCCTCGTTCTCGCTCGGCGACTACGAGTGGATCCTCGCCTTCGAGGCCGACGAGCTCCACCGCATCGTCGACCTGATGCGCCACCTGCGTGCCTCCGAGGCCCGGATGCACGTCCGCGAAGAGGTCCCGTTCTACACCGGCCGCCGCAAGGACGTCGCCGACCTGGTCGCGGGCCTCGCCTGACCGTCCCGGCAATGAGGCGGGCGCCCCTTTGGGGGACGCCCGCCTTCACGTTTTCGGGATGTCTGTCAGGGAGCCTGTCTGTCAGGGCGCCCGCCGGACGCTCTTCGTCCCCTTCGTGCCCCGGGCGTTGTCCGGTGCCTGCGGTGTCGGTTCCCGGTGGGGTGCGCAGGCCGCGCTCCGGTCGGGGAGCCGGCCCTCCAGCAGGTAGGCGTCCAGATAGCCGTTGACGCACTTGTTGGGGCCGCCGGCGATCCCATGGGTACCGGCGCCGTTCTCGGTCACCAGCACCGAGCCCCACAGCCGTCGCTGCAGCTCCTTGGCACCCTCGTACGGTGTCGCCGCGTCCCGCTCGGCGGCCAGGATCAGCGTCGGCGGCAGCTCCCCGGGCAGTGTCCGTACGTCGAGCGGCTTCTGCCGCGGCGCGGGCCAGTACGCGCACGGCAGGTTCATCCACACGTTGTCCCAGGTCTCGAACGGCGCGACCCGCGCGAGACGGGTGTTGTCGCGGTCCCAGGTGCGCCAGTCGGTCGGCCAGGGCGCGTCGTTGCACTCCACGGCCGTGTAGACCGCGTTGCCGTTCTCCTGCTCGGCCGCCGCCTCCGGATGCGGTCCCGCCACCTGGATCAGCGGCTTCGGGTCACCCTTCAGATAGGCGGACAGCGCCAGCGCGCGCTGCGGCCAGTAGTCGTCGTAGTACCCGGCCTGCAGGAACGCGCCCTGCAACTGGGCGGGCCCCACCTTGCCGCCCGCGGGGGAGACGGCGAGCCGCGCCCGCGCCTTCTCGTAGGAGCGCCGGACCTCCTCGGGCGTGCGGCCGAGCTTGTACACCTTGTCGTGCCGGGCGATCCAGGCGCGGAAGTCCGCCCAGCGGACCTCGAACGCGGCCGACTGGTCCAGGTTGTTCTGGTACCAGACCTTCTCGGGCGCGGGGTTCACCGCCGAGTCGAAGACCATCCGGCGTACGTGCGAGGGGAACAGCGTCGCGTACAGGGAGCCGAAGTACGTCCCGTACGAGGCGCCCATGAAGGTCAGCTCGCGCTCGCCGAGCGCGGCGCGCAGCACGTCCAGGTCACGGGCGTTGTTGAGCGAGGTGTAGTGGCGCAGGGCGGGACCCGAGCGCTGGGCGCACCCGCGGGCGTACGCCTTCGCCTCCGCGATCCGTGCCTTCTTGTACGACTCCGAGGGGACCGTCGGCGACTGCGTGGGTGCCTTCGGCGGGCGTTTCGGGTCCTGGCAGGACAGCGGCGCGGAGCGGTCGACGCCGCGCGGGGCGTAGCCGACGAGGTCGTACGCGGCCCCGATCCGCTTCCATTCGGGGAGGAAGCCGATCAGCGGGAAGTACATGCCGGAGGCGCCGGGACCGCCCGGGTTGTAGACGAGGGCGCCCTGACGAGGCACCTTGTGCTTCGCGTTGTGCGGGTCCTTGCCGGTGGCCCTCACGCGGCTGACAGTCAGTCTGATCCGTTTGCCGTCGGGGAGGGCGTAGTCGAGGGGCACGGCGACGGTGCCGCACTGGAGGTTCGACGGCAGGTGCTCGACCTTCGCGCACGTGCCGAAGCGGATGCCCGCGGCCGCGGCGCGCTGGGCGGCGACGGCGGTGCCGCGCGCCTCGGCGGAGACGGCCGGGCCCGGCCGGGCCGGTGCGCCGCCCGCCGGAGCGGCGACGAGGCCGGTCAGCAGCAAGGACCCTGCGGTTCCGTGGAGGACAGCAGCTCTCATCGCGAATCCCTTCAGCGTGCGGCAGCGACAAAAGGGATGCTTCGTTCGGCGGTTGGCGAAGTAAAGCACCGGCCGCCGGTGTCGGCGCCAATGACCCCGATGCGCCCCCCGGGGGCGCCCTTCAGCCCCCCCCTCGTGAGCCCCTGGCCGTCAGCTGCCGTGGCCGGTGCCGCGGTCCCGGTGTGTCAGGGCCGCCCGCACCTCCGGCTCGCCGATCGCGCGAATGCCGCGTACGGCGACCGATGTGAGGTACGTACGGTCGTCGCCGGACGCGTCGGAGTGCCGGGCCAGGGTGCCGAGCAGCCGTTGCCCGGCCGGGGAGGCCCAGCGGGTGTAGGGGTGCACCTCGATCCGGGCTATGGCGAGACAGCTCACCGTCAGAATCAGCGGCAGCAGGAACCAGACGGCCACCGGGACCTCGCTCCCGGGGGACTGGCCCGGCAGCAGCAGGGCCGCGGCGGCCAGCGCGAGGACCGCGGCCGCGGCGGCCTGGACCTGGCGGACGGCCTCCGCGACGGTGGTGCGGGCCCCTTCCGGGACGGCGAGGCCGGCCGCGACCAGGTGGTCCGCGAGCCGGCGCACCGAGTCGGCGCCGGCGGTGTTCGCCCGTACCGGCGCTATCCGGGACTGGCCCTCCGGGCCGATGGCCCCGATGACCGAGCGCTCCATGTCGTCGCGCCCGCGCGGATCGACCACCGTCGCCCAGCCGGTGTGCGCGAGCAGCAGCCGATGCTGACGGGCCATCGACACCAGGGTCAGATCGGCCACCCGGGCCGGCCCGCCGGACAGGAACGCGGCCTCGTACAGCGTGAGGTCGTGCCCGCGCGCGATGTCGGCGTCGAGCGTCGCGGCACGGACGGCGGCCAGGCACAGCCGCGTGCAGGAGATACCGGCGGCCGCCCAGGCCAGGAGCAGGAGAAGGACCCAGAACATGGCGTTTTTCTATGCGAAGCGCCGGGCGGGCGCCATGCCTTATTCACTATGTGGGACGGAGCCGTTGCGGGTATGTGACGTTCCGTTTGCCGGGCGTCGCGGGGCGGCCGAAGCCGCCCGGACGCGCGCTCAGGAGGTCGAGGCCGGGTTGGGTCGTGCGGCGGCCGGTGGGACCGGGTAGCCCGAGGACGGGGTCACCGGGACCGGCGACGACGGTGACCGGACCGGGCCGGGCGGCGACGCTGCGGACGAGGGCGTCGAGGAACGTGTGCCCCTCGATGAGGGGCTCGCCTGCCGTCCGTACGGCCTGGGTGGTGCCGCGCTCCTGGGCCTGCTGTCCCGCGGGCAGCTCCCAGAGCCCGGCCGGGCTCACGGGTGGAGCCCGGGCCGGTGTGCTGGTTCAGCGGCCCAGCAGCGCCCTGCGGGTGGCGCGGGCCAGCCGGGCCACGGGACGCCCCGAGAGCGGGGCCGGCCCCGATCGCTCCAGCCACCAGTCGCGCAGCCGCCGGGTCTCCGCGCCCTCCGGGCGTCCCGCGAGCAGAAGACGTTCGGCGAAGTCCAGGGCGTCGCGCCGGTAGCCGCCGGTCATCGGATGCCTCTGGGCGTACGCGAGGAACGCCGGCCGGTAGCCGTCCGCGAGGATCTCCGGCAGCTCCGGAGCCACCTTCGCCACGACGTCCGCCCGCTTGGCGGCGAGGGCACGCGCCTGCACGCCGAGCCGTACGCGGTCGAAGCCCTCGGGTACGGGGGTCCCCGCGACGAGCGCGGACAACAGGGCGGCCTGCGCCAGCGCGAGCCGCTGCCGGGCGGCGCCTTCGGCATGGGTGCCGGGTCGCGTGCCGGATTCCGTGCCGGATTCGGTGGGGGAGCTCGCGCCGGCCGGGATGTCGGGCCCGGTTCCGGCGTCGCCCGGTGTCCGGGATGCCGCTGGGGTGACCGACGGGACTACCGCAGGGGTCGGCGCCGAGGGAGCGGCCGAACTGCCCAGCAGGACGGTCGCGTTGCGCTCGGACTCTTCGGCCGCTCCGGCCGAGGCCCGCTCCAGCGTCCCCCGGATCGCGGTCAGCTCCCGCTCCAGCTCGGCCGGTTCGGGGAAGTCGTCGTCCCGTTCGAGGAGGACCCCCGGCGGGGTCACCCGGGAGGCGAGGTCGGCGAGGATGTCGAGGACGGGCCGCGGAACGGGATGGGCGTGGCTGTCGTGCCAGACGCCGTCCCGTTCGAAGCCGCCGGCGACGTGGACGTAGGCGATGGCCTCGACGGGCAGTTCGTCGAGCGCCTTGGCGGGGTCCTCACCACGGTTGACATGGTTGGTGTGGAGGTTGGCCACATCGATGAGCAGCCGGACGCCGGTGCGGTCGGCCAGGTCGTAGAGGAACTGTCCCTCGGTCATCTCCTCGCCCGGCCAGGAGATCAGCGCGGCGATGTTCTCCACCGCGAGGGGGACGGGCAGCACGGCCTGAGCCGCGCGGACGTTCTCGCACAGGACGTCCAGCGCGTCCCGGGTGCGCGGAACCGGCAGCAGGTGCCCGGCCTCCAGCAGCGGTGACGCGGTGAGCGGGCCGCCCGCCCGGACGAACGCGATGTGCTCCGTGACCAGCGGAGAACCCAGGGCCTCGGCGCGTTCGGCGAGCGCGGCGAGCCGGGACTCGTCGGGCCGGTCGGCGCCGCCGAGGCCCAGGGAGACCCCGTGCGGCACCACCGTGACACCGCGCTCGCGCAGCCGCAGCAGCGACGCGGGGACATGGCCGGGGCACACGTTCTCCGCCACGGCCTCGACCCAGTCGATGCCGGGCATACGCTCCACGGCCTCGGCGATCTCCGGCCGCCACCCGATTCCCGTACCCAGCCGCACAGGCTGCCGCATGTCCCCTCCTCCGTCGCCGCCTCGACCGGGCCCGCTTGCGCGTCGCTCCCCCGCGACAGCCCGTGTTCCGGCGTGACGGAGTCATGGCCCCGGAAGCGTCGGCCGAACCCACCGGGGCGGACGTTCAGAGCAACATTTGAGGTTCCGCGCCCGCCGGCAGCACCAGGGGCGGGAGTGGGGCCGGCGTAGCGTCGACATGAATGCCGGCGGTGCTTGAATCGTGGCCATGTCGATCCGGACGCGCCGAGAGCGTGAACGAGCGGAGTCTGTGCGGCTGATCGTGACGGCCGCCCGCGAACTGGCCGAAAATGAGGGCGGGCGCCTGCCCCGCGCGGGGCACGACCGGCCACTGTCCTCGCTGATCGGCCATTTCACGCCACCTCGATGAACCAGGGGTGCGGGCCGCCAAGGGGATCCGCGCCGCGTCCTTCCTTCGGGGACTGGTAAGGCCAACTTCCGTTTCCCTAGTATGGGTTGTCGGTCGGGCCAGTCGGGTTGGCGCGACACGGATCTGGGGGAACGATGCAGCCTGGCGAGCAGCTGTCCACGTCGATCGATGCCACGGTGCCCACGGCCGCGCGCATGTACGACCACTACCTGGGCGGCAAGGACAACTACGCCGCCGACCGGGCGGCCTGCGAAGAGCTGGACAAGGTCGTGCCCAGCACGCGCGCGCTGGCGTTGAACAACCGGCGCTTCCTTCAGCGGGTGGTGAGGACGCTGGCGGACGGATACGGAATCAGGCAGTTCCTCGACCACGGATCCGGCCTGCCCACCCAGAACAACGTGCACCAGGTCGCCCAGGCGATCGACGCGGCTTCCCGGGTGGTGTACGTCGACGTCGACCCGATGGTGCTGGTGCACGGCCGGGCCCTGCTGGACCAGAACGATCGTACGGCCGTCATCCACGCCGACCTGCGGGAGACCGAGGCGATCTTCGACCACCCCGACACCCATCGGCTGATCGACCTCTCGCAGCCGGTGGCCGTGCTGTTCAACTCGGTGTTCCACTGCATCCCGGACAGCGAGACGGACGGGCCCCTTCCCGTGATCCGCCGCGTCGCCGAACGGCTCGCGCCCGGCAGCTTCATGGTGATGTGCCAGCTGGTCAGCGAGGACGCGGAGGTCCGGAAGTTCGTCACCGACTTCATGGACACCGCGACGCAGGGCCACTGGGGCCGGGTGCGCCAGGAGAAGGACGTGGCGGAGTTCTTCGACGGCATGGACATCCTCGAACCCGGACTCGTCGAGGTGTCCACCTGGCGACCGGACACCGATGTCGTGCCGCGCCAACTCACGCAGGAGTGGATCGAGTTCGGCGGGGTCGGCCGCATCCGTCAGGACCACGCCGACGGGGTGTGACGACCCGTCAGTGCGACGCGCTGTAGCGCTGGTCCATCGTGTCGCGCAGCAGCGCGAGGGACGCGCGCGGGCTGAGGGCCTCGTCGGCGAGCCGGTCCAGTACCACCCGGTACTCCTCCGTCTCGTCGCGGTCCTCAAGGAAGTTCGCGCTCCTGATGTGCTCCAGGTAGACGATGTCGGGCAGTTCGACGCCGCCGAAGCGCAGATAGGTGACGGGGATGGCCGGTGCCGAGGCGTTCGTGACGTCCAACGGCACGATCTGCAAGCTCACATGGGGACGCTGAGCCATCTCGATGAGGTGCTCCAGCTGGGCGCGCATCACCTCGCGGCTGCCCAGGACGCGAAGCAGTACGGACTCGTCGACAACGGCCCACAGGTGAGGGGCGTCCGCCCGGTTCAGCAGCTCCCGCCGGCGCATCCGCAGCTCCACCCGGCGCTGCACCTCGCCGGCCGGCGCCGTCGGCAGACCGCGTTCCACCACGGCCCGGGTGTAGTCGGGAGTCTGCAACAGGCCCGGAACGTACTGGATCTCGAAGGTACGGATGGTGGTGGCCGCCTCCTGGAGCCCGACCAGCCGGTCGAACCACTCGGGCATCAACCGCTTGTCGTAGCGCTGCCACCACCCCGGCTCACCGGCGCGCTTCAGGAGTCTGAGGAGGACCGACACCTCGTAGTCGTCGGTCCCGAACAGCTCCAGCAGCGCGCGGACATCGCCCTCCGTGGGAGGCCGGCGACCCTTGCCCGCCTCTATGCGCGACAGCTTCGCCGCGCTGAACCCCAGGGAGCGCGCCGCCTGTTCCTGGGAGAAGCCCGCGTCCTCACGGGCGCCGGCCAGCTGAACGCCGACCAGCATCTTGAGCAGAGTGGGGGCGGGCTCCGCCCGGCTCAGATACGGTTCGAGGCGGGAGACGCGGGGTGACTCGACGGACATCCTGACTCCCAGTCGACCGGCAGAAGACGCCAAATTATCGCACTGCGCCGGACTCCGCCGCATGGGGAGACAGAAGTGGACAACTGGCCTTCCGTTTCAACCGAGTTCGAAGAGTCCGGGGGCCGTCTCACAGCAGGTGGTCGAACTCCCCCTCCTTCGCGCCGGCCAGGAACGCGGCCACCTCCGCCGGGGTGTAGACGAGGGCCGGACCGTCGGGGTCACGGGAGTTGCGCACCGCGATGCCTCCGTCGCCCAGGGAGGCCACCTCGACGCAGTTGCCCTCGGCATTGCTGTGCCTGCTCTTGATCCAGGAGACACCCAGCGAGCTCGCCCGCACTCCGTTCGGCACTGATGGCACCAACGCACTCTCCTTGCTGACGTTCCACCGCGTGCGCACCCGCCCGGCCGCCCGGTCGTGGGCTCCGGCCGGACCTCACGCGGCCCCTGCCTCTCTCCGTCTTCGTGCAATTTCTCGTGCAATTGCACGAAGACGCTGTCAGCGTGGATAATAGCCGTGGCGTCAACCTCGTTACCAGCGCCACGTGCTGACGTCGTATCAGGAGCTCCCCCGGAAGCGTGATCGTCCGGAACGGGCTGTCGGCCCGCCGCGCACCTGACACTGTCCGACGCCTTCGGAGGGAGCGGAAATGGCAACACCACTCAGGAACCTGGAACGCGTGTCGTGGGACGACATCAAGGACTCCAAGGGGGCGGCGGAGGCCATCCCGTTCCTGCTCAACACCGTGGCCTGGGGTGATGCGGCAACGGCCAGGGCGGCACTCCAGGACCTGAGGGAACGAATCTGCCAGTACGGATTCGTCGTGGAGCAGGCGACGGCCGCGGCCGTCCCCTTCCTCTGGGAACTCGCCGAACTTCCCCAGGTCACCTGCCGTGTGCAGATAATCCAGCTCCTGAAGGACATCGCGGACGCCCGGCAGTGGGAGCGCACGGCCGCCGCCTACCCCAAACTGCTCAACCGCCGTGAGAACTGGGTGGGCTGGGAGCGCGAAGCCCGCCAGGCCGTACGCGCCCACCGCGGCACTCTCCAGCACCTGCTCGCCGAGCCGGACACCGAACTCGTCCGGGTCACCACGGAACTCGCCTGCACGCTGGCCGACTGAGGCTCCGGACTCACGGACCGGGCGGAGGCTCCGGCCCCACGGACCGGGCGCCGGTGCGCACACGCACCACGTCAACCGCGGCCCCGCGCACGCCTGGAGCCGGGCGGAACGCCTCGGCGTCAGCCCGCTGTCAGCCAGCCGAGTCCGGTGCGCGTTCCGGCAGGGTGCCTACGCGGTCGTGTCCCTCGACGGCGACGGTCAGTCCGGGAGCGATCTCCGTGAACCCCGCGTCACGGACCAACGGCCGCTCCGAGGTCGCGAGTTCACGCCAGTGGACCGGATCCGCGGTCCGTACGGACAGGGCGAAACCCGCATCGCGCCAGGCGGTCCGCTCCTTCTCCGACAGCTCCCACCAGGCCAGTTGGGCGCCATGACCCGTCTGCGCCATCGTCTTGCCGGCCGACATGTCGAGCTCCGGGTTGAGCCACAGCACGGGCGCCGCCGGATCTGCCGGTGCCGGCGGCTCCGGATCGTCGAGGTCCGTACCGGACACCTGGAGCCGCGCCAGATCCTTGGGCCAGCCGTCCAGCGGCACCGGCGGGAAGACCCGCACCTCCGCGGAACCCCCGGTCACCGTGATACCGGGCAGTGCCTCGGCCCGCCGCCACTCGGCACCGCGCGCCCGCCGTACGACCTTGCGGATCCGGGCGTCCTGCCAGTCCCGCATCGCCTGCGCCCACTCACCCTCCCCGAGCGAACGCTCGTCGCTCAGGATGGTCAGCACGGCCCGCGCCGCGGTCTCCAGCGCGTCGGTGCGCGCCGGGGGAGCGGCCTTCTCGATGTGCACGACCAGCGGCAGCACGAACTGCCGCGCCTTGTCGCGCACGGTGGGCTCGGTACGGAACGGGCTGTCGTCGGCGGAGGCCGGGTCGCTGCTCACGCCCACCAGTCTGCCAGGCGGAAGATCCGTTCCGAACGGACGGCCGGTTCTCGCGGATGCCCGCGCCTCCGCGCCGGTCAGCCCGAACACGCGGTGCGCTGGGCCTCCTGCCATGCGCAGACGGGGCACAGGGTGATCCCCTTGTGCGACTCCGGGTACTCGCTGGGCTCACGGCACAGCACGCACTCCGCGTACGGCGGCCCGCCCTGCCCCGCCGCGTCGAGGGCGCCGAGGGATTTCCCGGCCGGCCCGTCCGCACCGATCGCGCAGTAGTCGTCGCTCATGCCTCCAGCTTACGAGCGGCGGGCGGCAGGGGGTACGAGGAGCGGGCGGGCCGGGGATGCTCAGTGCCGTCTGTCCGCGGCGCCGATCAGCTGGGACACCTTCACGAACCGGAAGCCCCTGTGGCGCAGCTCGGGAACGACCGTCCGCAGTGCCCGCTCGGTCACCGGCGCCGCGCTGCGGGTGCAGTGCATGACGACGACGGACCCGGACCGCACTCCGTCGAGGACCTGTTGTGCCACCGCGTCGGCGTCCGTCGCGAACGCGTCCCCGCTCACCACGTCCCACTGCACGGCGGTGACCCCGGCCGCGCTCAACGCCCGCAGCGACCGCTGGTCGTAACACCCGCCGGGGAAACGGAAGTAGGGCATCGCGTTCCGTACCCCGGCCTTCCTGAAGGCGGCGTACGCCCGCTCCACGTCCGCGCGCATCCTGGCCTCGGGTACGGTCGGCAGCCCGTAGCAGTCGCTGGTGAAGGCGTAGTGGCTGTACGAGTGGTTGGCGATCTCGAACAGCGGGTCCTGCCCGATGTCCTTGGCCTCCCGCGGGTACTCGTCGGCCCACCGGCCCGTCATGAAGACGGTCGCGGGCACCTTGAACTTCCGCAGTGTCGCGATCAGCTGGGGATTGTCGAAATGCTCGCCGGCCGCCGCCCGCGCGCCCTCATCCGCGGTCATGTCCGCGTCGAACGTCAGCGCGACGGTCTTGTCCCGTGTGCGCGGCCCGTTCTTGAAGACAGGCGTCAGCCCGGCGGGTCCGGGCGCGAGCGTGGGCGGTCGCGAGGGCGTGGCGCTGCTCGTGGCGCCGGCGGTGGCGGGCGCGTGGTGTCCCCGGCGGGCGGCGGCCGGACTCGCCGGCCCGCCGCACGCGGCGAGTGCGGCACCGAGGACTCCCACGGCGCAGGCCACGACGACGCTCCGTACAGAGAGAATCATCGTGTGATGATATGCGGATAAATATGACTATTCGGCCATCGTCAAGGGTGCGCCGCCCGCATGGGGCCCCGGAGTCACCCGCCGGGAGCTCTGTCCGAGGCTGCCCCGCTTCGCGAGCGGCCGCGGTCCGGCGGGGCGCTCGCCCTGACGCCCTGAGGCTTCGACCCGCATCAGCGGTCGGCGCGCCGGGACACTCTCCGGCGGCGCGTCGTGTTCGGTGCGGCACGCTTCATGGGTTTCACGCCGGCGGCGGACCCGGGACGGGCACGGGATTCATCCCGCGGGCGCATCCGGCTCCGCGCGCTCCGGCGCCTTCCCCGACCCCTCCGCTTCCCGTGGCCCGTCCGGATTCCCTGACCCGTCCGGTTCCCCCGGCTCCATGGGTGTCCCGGGCGGTCGCAGGATTCCGAAGGCGTCCGGGATCCCGAGCCCGTCCGTGTCCGTGAACGCCTCCGACAGGCCGAACGCCTCCGGCACTCCGTTGACCCGGCCCGGCAGGGTGGGGGGTTCCGCGGCCTCGACCGTGGGCTGCCGCTCCGTCCCGGGCGGTACGTTCGGCTGCCGCGCCCGCTGCGAGTCCGCCACCACCGGCGGCTGTCCCGACTGCGCCCGTTCCAGGAAGCGCAGCAGTTCCACCGGGAAGGGCAGGACGAGTGTGGAGTTCTTCTCGGCCGCGACGGCCACCACCGTCTGCAACAGGCG
>NZ_JBVJCT010000007.1:0-22137 GCF_055588305.1 Streptomyces sp. NPDC042002
CCCCCCCCCCCCCCCCCCCCCCCCCCCCCCCCCCCCCCCCCCCCCCCCCCCCCCCCCCCCCCCCCCCCCCCCCCCCCCCCCCCCCCCCCCCCCGGCCCGACCCGGCTCCCGTAGGCCGTGTCGCCCCGGTTTCCCAGCGGCAGCCCTCGGAGAGAAGACATGCCGGTCCCCGCCCACCGCCGCCGCCTGCTCGTCCTGGCCGTGTGCTGTACGAGCCTGCTGATCGCCGGTCTGGACGTGACCGCGGTCAACGTCGCTCTGCCCGCCGTCCAACGGGAGTTGAGCACGTCAGTCCGTGGTCTTCAGTGGACCGTCGACGGCTACACGCTCACGGTTGCCGGATTCCTGATGCTCGCCGGATCCACCGCCGACCGTCTCGGGCGCCGCCGGGTGTTCCAGGCCGGCCTGGCCCTGTTCACCGCCGGATCGCTCGCCTGCTCGCTTGCCCCCGGCCTGTCCTGGCTGATCGCCTTCCGCGCCGTACAGGGCCTGGGCGCCAGCATGCTCAACCCGGTCGCCCTGTCCATCCTGACCACGACCTTCACCGATCCCCGCGAACGCGCCCGGGCGATCGGGGTGTGGACCGGCACGATGGGGGTCTCCCTCGCGCTCGGCCCGGTGGTCGGCGGTGTGCTGGTCGCCTCGGCCGGCTGGCGTTCGGTGTTCTGGATCAACGTGCCGGTCGGGGCGGCCGCGATCGTACTGACCGCCCTGTACGTCCCCGAGTCCCGGGCCGCTTCCGCGCGGCGCCCCGACGCGATCGGCCAGGCGCTGGTCGTCACGGTCCTGACGGCGGTCACGTACGCGATCGTGGAAGGCTCACACCGCGGCTACGGCAGCACGCCGATCGTCGGCCTGCTCATGCTGGCCGCCGCGGCGGCCACGGCACTCATCGCCTACGAACGGCGTCGCGAACCGCCCCTGCTCGACCCGGCGTTCTTCCGCTCGATCCCGTTCACCGGAGCCGCCGTCACCGCCGTCGCGGCGTTCGTCGCCCTGTCCGGGTTCCTGTTCCTCAACACCCTGTACCTCCAGGACGTACGCGGCTACAGCGCGCTGCGCGCCGGCCTGCTCACCGCCCCGATGGCGGTGGCCACCGCCATCGCCTCGCCCGTCTCCGGCCGCCTCACCGCCACCCGCGGCCCACGCCCACCGCTGGTCGCCTCGGGCGTGCTCATCGCGGTCGCCGCCCTGATGCTGACCCGGGTCACCGCGGCGACGCCTCCCATGGCCCTGCTGCCCGCCTACATGCTGTTCGGCACCGGATTCGGCCTCGTCAACACCCCGATCACCACCATGGCGGTCTCCGGCATGCCGCGCGCCCAGGCCGGGGTCTCCGCCGCGATCGCCTCGACGGGCAGACAGATCGGCAACTGCCTCGGCGTGGCCGTGCTGGGCTCGCTCGTCACCGCGCACGGGGGAGCGGGCGGCGCGTTCACCCCGGCGGCCGGGCACCCCGGCTGGTGGATCCTGGTCGGCTGCGGCGCCGCCATCTCGTTCCTCGGCGTCCTGACCACCACGGACCGGGCCACCGCCGGCGCCGTCCGGACCGCGGCCCGCTTCCAGGACGCGCCGGTACCCGCGACCGCCTCGGCGACCACCGCCGCGCCGACGAGCGGCTGAGGTCTCAGCGGCGTTCCTGATGTCCGTGCCGGTCTCGTTCCTCACCCGGTACGCATACGTGTGCCGGGTCCTGTATACCGGTGACCGGCCCGACGGCCCCTGCCCGCCCGATACGGTCTTCTCGTCGCCTGCCCGAATCCCCCGGCCTTCGACGGCTTCTGTCCAGGTGACCGTGCGATCGGCCCGACTCGGCCCCGGAGTCCGTCCGGGCCCGACCGGCCTGCTTTCGCGAGCTGTCGGCAGCCGCCGGTCGTGTCCCGGCCTCCACAGCGGCACGCCACGGCGCTCGACTCCCCCGTCAGCCCCGGCCCCAGGGACATCGTCCCCGGGCGCATCGACACCACGGTCCGCGTCGAGTCCGGCTGCTCGGACGGTTCGCCCTGCCGCCGGAACCTCGGCCCTCGGCCCCGCCTCCGGCGGCGGCGGCGAAGCTCCTCCGCCGGCGAGACCTGTCAGGGCCGGCCCGCGGCCAGTGCGGCTCGGGTGAGGGTGGTCGCGGTGTGCACGGCGCTGGCGATGGCTTCGTCGGGATCCAGTCCGCACAGGTCGGTCAGGCAGAAGAGCGCCTCGGCACTGACGACGACGGCGAGGTCCCGTTCGAGCTGCTCCAGGGCGGCGGCGTCGAAGTCCCCGGGGGCGTCGGCCAGGGGTGCGAGCGCGTACTCGATGAGGCCGAAGCGCAGGCCCGGACGGAGCGTGGCGGCATCCGCGGGCCGGGTGATGGTGGCCGCGATCGTGGCACGGACCGCTCCCTGGTAGTCCAGGACGCGGCGCAGCAGGTATTCGGTCGCGGCGGCGACGCGTTCGACCGGGTCGGACGAGTCGGCGACCGACGCGAGCGCCTCGGCCGGGCTGGGCCGCTGCTCGTCCATGGCCGTGCGAAGCAGAGTGGCCAGGTCGGGGAAGTAGCGGTAGGCCGTGGCCTCGGAAACCAGGGCCGCCTTGGCGATCTCGGGCATGCTCACCTCGCGGCCGTCGCGGATCAACACGGCTGCGGCCTGCAGGATCGCGTTGTAGGTGCGCTGTTTCTGATTGGCGCGACCGGTCGACTGCTGCGGCGTCATCGGCATCCCCTTCTGTCTGTACGTGCGCCCAAAGATTAGCAAGTCGACCCTAATAATGAGAGTCGGCTTGCGTGAATTAGGTGAGCAAACTATCGTAACGAGAGTATCCTCTTACGAATTGGGAGTAAACGATGAGCGATGTCTCAGTCGTCGGCCCGGACTCCGGCGAGGTCATCCAGCTGGGCCCGGCCCGCATCCGCATCCTGGAGGACGGCGGCACGACCGAGCACCGCCTCGGCATCGGCGAGATCACGCTCCCCCCGCACAGCGAAGGCCCGCCCCAGCACCGCCACGCCAAGCACGACGAGGGCTTCTACGTCGTGTCCGGCACCGCCCGGTTCACCGTGGGGACGACCGACCACGAGGCACCCGCGGGCACGCTGGTCATGGTCCCGCCCGGCGCCCCGCACACCTTCGCCAACCCCGGTGACGAACCGGTCGTGATGATCAACACCTTCACCCCGGACCTGTACGTCCAGTACTTCCGGGACCTGAGGGACACGATCGACGCGGGCCAGGAGATGACCGCGCAGACCGTTGCCGACGTGATGAGCCACTACGCCACCACCCCCGCCACCGACTTCGCCTGACATCAGCCCGGCCCGGATGCCCCACCGTCAGCCCCGAATCCGGCGCCGAGCGCTGGCAGTCCCTGGAGTACGGCGGCCCAAAGCGGCAGAAGATCCGCTTCCGGCTCCGCAACAGCGGCGAGGGTTACAACGGATACGCAAAGAATCCACTGGCCGAGGGCATCGAAGCCGCGGGCTCACACCGCATCCGTGGCATCGCCGCCCCGACGATCATCCTGGCCTTCCGGAGCCGGCCGACTCGGCCAACTACGCCCCGGCACCGACCCGAAGAACAACCAGCAGCTCCAAAAGCAGGGCCCTGACGGTGAGATACCTCACCGTCAGGGCCCTGCCGCGGCACTGTCCGGGCCGGGGCCCACCGCAACAACGAGAAACGGGCCCCACCAGGACTTTCGTCTCTGGTGAAGACCCGTTTCATCGGTTCTTCTGGTGCGCGAGGGGGGAGTTGAACCCCCACGCCCTTGCGGGCACTGGAACCTGAATCCAGCGCGTCTGCCATTCCGCCACTCGCGCATTGAGTGTGTCGTCCGTCTCCCACCGAGTGGTGCGAGCGCCTGCCGACATCCAGAAGATTAGCACGCTGTCAGGGGTGGAATCACATCCCTTTTCCCCGCCCCTCGCACCCGGTATTCCCCACCCCAGCGACCGGCATCCGCAGGCCCGGTGCCCTTGCCCTGCCCGGCCCCGTGGCCCGGCGGCTCCGGATGCCGGGCCGGCCGCCTCCCCTGCCGGCACCCCGGCGCGCGTCACACGTTTCAGACAGAACCGGTTCACGTATCAACCTCGTACCGGTCCAGCGCATCTCCCCAGGAGTCGGACGGGCCGCACAGTCAGGTGCGGGACACTGGTCCTGGGGCGCCTCTACGATCCATGGCAGGAGTAGTGCCGGGAAGAGTTCGAAGAGGGGCCTCCCAGGGAACTCCGGGAGGGGACTTCGGAAGGCGTCGACAACCCGTCGACAGGGCCGACAGGGGGAACCAGCCGATTTCCCGACGCGTGGATACGATCAGTAAGCAGTACCAGCAAGGCCAGCAGCATCAGGAAGACGACAGCAAGCTGTACCAGGGCGGCAACGAAGGAGGAGGTGCCCCATGGGAGTCCTGAAGAAGTTCGAGCAACGTCTCGAAGGTCTGGTCAACGGCACCTTCGCCAAGGTGTTCAAGTCCGAGGTCCAGCCCGTGGAGATCGCCGGAGCGCTCCAGCGCGAGTGCGACAACAACGCCACGATCTGGAACCGCGACCGGACCGTCGTCCCGAACGACTTCATCGTCGAGCTGAGCACGCCTGACTTCGAGCGGCTCAGCCCCTACTCCGGCCAGCTCGGCGACGAGCTCGCGGGCATGGTCCGCGACTACGCCAAGCAGCAGCGATACACCTTCATGGGCCCCATCAAGGTCCACCTGGAGAAGGCGGACGACCTCGACACCGGCCTGTACCGGGTCCGCAGCCGTACGCTCGCCTCCTCCACCAGCCAGCAGTCCCCCGAGCGCGCCCCCGCGGGCCCCGCCCCGGCGGCTCCCCGCGGAGCCCAGGGCGGCTACGGCTACCCGCCCGCGGCCACTCCCCCCATGCCGTCCGCGCCGCCACCCGGCGGCCGTCCGGGCGCGGCACCCATGGGTGCCCGACCCCCGGCCGGCCCGGCGGGGAGCGGCCGTATGCGGCACTGGGTCGAGATCAATGGCGCACGCCATCAGATCTCCCGCCCGACGTTGGTGATGGGCCGCAGCACCGAAGCCGACGTGCGGATCGACGACCCCGGCGTATCCCGCCGGCACTGTGAGATCCGGACCGGAACGCCCTCGACGATCCAGGATCTCGGGTCCACCAACGGCATCGTGGTGGACGGGCAGCACACAACCCGCGCTACGCTCCGCGACGGCTCGCGGATCGTCGTGGGCAGCACCACCATCATTTACCGGCAAGCCGAAGGGTGAAGCGGGGGCAATGTCAGAGCTGACCCTCACGGTCATGCGGCTGGGTTTCCTAGCCGTACTGTGGCTGTTCGTGATCGTGGCCGTGCAGGTCATCCGCAGCGACCTGTTCGGAACGCGCGTCACACAGCGCGGCGCCCGCAGGGAGGCCGCAAGGCCTCAGCAGGCCGCGCGGCCTGCCGCGCCTCCGCAGCAGCGCCAGCAGCAACCGCCCAGCGGCGGCGGCCGGCAGCGCCGCGGAGCACCGTCCAAGCTGGTCGTCTCGGAGGGAATCCTCACGGGCACGACAGTGGCGCTCCAGGGACAGACCATCACCCTGGGCCGAGCGCACGACAGCACCATCGTGCTGGACGACGACTACGCGTCCAGCAGGCATGCCAGGATCTACCCCGACCGGGACGGCCAGTGGATCGTCGAGGACCTCGGCTCCACGAACGGCACGTATCTCGACCGGAGCCGGCTGACGACTCCGACGCCCATTCCGCTGGGCGCGCCGATCCGCATCGGCAAGACCGTCATCGAGCTGCGGAAGTAGTACGACAATGAGCGAGCGGAGCGAGCACGCAGCGGCGGTCCACACAAGGGACCCCGGCGCGCTCCCGACCGGAGGGTGGGCACCGTGCGGATGTACCCGGAGCCGACGGGCGAGGTGCGCATGAGTCTGTCGCTGCGCTTTGCCGCCGGATCGCACAAAGGCATGATCCGCGAGGGCAACGAGGACTCCGGCTACGCCGGTCCCCGCCTGCTCGCGATCGCCGACGGGATGGGCGGCCAGGCCGCCGGTGAGGTCGCCAGCTCCGAGGTGATCTCCACCATCGTCGCGCTCGACGACGACGTACCCGGATCCGACATCCTCACCTCGCTCGGCACCGCCGTGCAGCGCGCCAACGACCAGCTCCGGCTGATGGTCGAGGAGGACCCGCAGCTGGAGGGCATGGGCACCACGCTCACCGCCCTGCTGTGGACCGGCCAGCGCCTCGGCCTCGTCCACGTCGGCGACTCCCGCGCCTATCTGCTGCGGGACGGCGTCCTCACGCAGATCACGCAGGACCACACCTGGGTGCAGCGCCTCGTCGACGAGGGGCGAATCACCGAGGAGGAAGCCACCACCCACCCGCAGCGCTCCCTGCTGATGCGCGCGCTGGGCAGCGGCGACCATGTCGAGCCCGACCTCTCCATCCGCGAAGTCCGCGCCGGCGACCGCTACTTGATCTGCTCCGACGGCCTCAGCGGCGTCGTCTCCCATCAGACGATGGAAGACACCCTCGCCAGCTACCAGGGCCCGCAGGAGACCGTGCAGGAGCTCATCCAGCTCGCCCTGCGCGGAGGCGGCCCGGACAACATCACCGTCATCGTGGCCGACGTCCTCGACATCGACTCCGGGGACACCCTCGCCGCACAGCTCTCCGACACCCCGGTCGTGGTCGGTGCGGTCGCCGAGAACCAGCTCCAGCTCCACGACAACGGCGCCATGCAGACCCCCGCCGGTCGCGCCTCGGGCCTCGGCCGGCCCGTGCCCGGACAGGGCGGCGGCGAGTTCGGCCCGCCCGGCAGCGGCGACACCACCGGCTACGTCTCCACCGGCGGCTTCGGCGACTACTCGGACGAGGACTTCGTCAAGCCGCGCACCGGACGCAGGTGGCTGAAGAGATCCTTCTACGTCGTCCTGACGCTCGCCGTCATCGGCGGCGGCCTCTACGGCGGCTACCGCTGGACGCAGACGCAGTACTACGTCGGCGCCCAGGACAAGCACGTCGCGCTGTACCGCGGCATCAGCCAGGACCTGGCCTGGGTCTCGCTCTCGAAGGTGGAGAAGGATCACCCCGAGATCGAACTCAAGTACCTGCCGCCGTATCAGCAGAAGCAGGTCAAGGCGACCATCGCCGAAGGCGGCCTCTCCGACGCGCAGTCGAAGATCGACGAACTCGCCGTGCAGGCCTCCGCATGCCGCAAGGACGCGCAGCGCCGCGCCACCGAGAGCCAGAACAACGCGACGACAGGTCAGGGCAAGGCCGGTGGGACCACGGGAACCACAAAGACCTCTCTGACGTCCAAGGCCACGTCCACCCCGAGCCCGACCCCGTCGAGCCCGGCACCTTCGTCCTCCCAGTCCACGACCGCACCCACTCCCACACCCGGCCCCAGCCTCTCCGACGAGGAGCAGAAGCTGGTCTCGCTGTGCGGTAAGCAGTAAGAAGCCGTGAGGGGCCCTGTCACACGATGAGCAGCAGTACGAACACGCCGACACACCACACGTCCACGATCGGATCGATCGGCGCACCGAGCCGACGTAATACCGAACTGGCGTTGCTGGTGTTCGCCGTCGTCATCCCGGTCTTCGCCTACGCCAACGTGGGCCTCGCCATCGACGGCAAAGTGCCCGCCGGCCTCCTGAGCTACGGCCTGGGCCTCGGCCTGCTGGCCGGCGTCGCCCACCTCGTCGTACGGAAGTTCGCCCCGTACGCGGACCCTCTGTTGCTGCCGTTGGCGACGCTGCTGAACGGCCTCGGGCTGGTCATCATCTGGCGACTCGACCAGTCCAAACTGCTCCAGTCGATCAAGCAGGCCGGCACCGCCGCGCCCCGCCAGCTGATGTACACCGCGCTGGGCATCGCCCTGTTCGTCGCCGTGCTGATCTTCCTGAAGGATCACCGCACCCTCCAGCGCTACACCTACATCTCCATGGTCGGCGCCCTGGTGCTGCTGCTCCTGCCGCTGGTCCCCGGCCTCGGCGCCAACATCTACGGCGCCAAGATCTGGATCCACGTCGGCAGCTTCTCCATCCAGCCCGGTGAGTTCGCCAAGATCGTCCTGGCGATCTTCTTCGCCGGCTACCTGATGGTCAAGCGGGACGCGCTGGCCCTCGCCAGCCGCCGCTTCATGGGCCTGTACCTGCCCCGCGGTCGCGACCTCGGCCCGATCCTCGTGGTCTGGTTCATCTCGATCCTGATCCTCGTCTTCGAGACCGACCTCGGTACGTCGCTGCTGTTCTTCGGAATGTTCATCATCATGCTGTACGTCGCCACCGAGCGCACCAGCTGGATCGTCTTCGGTCTGCTGATGTCCGCGGCCGGCGCGGTCGGTGTGGCGACCTTCGAGACGCACGTCCAGCAGCGCGTCCAGGCCTGGCTCGACCCCATGCACGAGTTCATGCAGAGCCGACAGGGCGTCCCCGGTCACACCGAGCAGTCCATGCAGGCCCTCTGGGCCTTCGGCTCCGGCGGCACCCTGGGCACCGGCCTCGGCCAGGGCCACTCCGAACTCATCCGCTTCGCGGCCAACTCCGACTTCATCCTCGCCACCTTCGGCGAGGAACTGGGCCTGGCCGGAATCATGGCGATCCTCGTGCTCTACGGCCTGATCGTCGAACGCGGCATCCGCACCGCCCTCGCGGCCCGCGACCCGTTCGGCAAGCTCCTCGCCGTGGGCCTCTCCGGCGGCTTCGCGCTCCAGGTCTTCGTCGTCGCGGGCGGCGTCATGGGCCTCATCCCGCTGACCGGCATGACCATGCCGTTCGTGGCCTACGGAGGCTCCTCCGTCATCGCCAACTGGGCACTGATGGGCATCCTGATCAGGATCAGCGACACCGCCCGCCGCCCGGCGCCCGCACCCGCCCCCAGCCCCGACGCCGAGATGACCCAGGTGGTCCGCCCGTGAACAAGCCCCTGCGCCGGATCGCGATCTTCTGCGGGCTCCTCGTCCTCGCCCTGCTGCTCCGCGACAACTACGTCCAGTACGTCCAGGCGGACAGCCTGCGGACCGACTCGAACAACCGCCGCGTCGCCATCGAGCGGTACGCCACACCGCGCGGCGACATCATCGTCGACGGCAACCCGGTCACCGGGGCCACCAAGTCGAAGAAGAACGGCCTCAACGACTTCGAGTACAAGCGCACCTACAAGGACGGCCCCATGTGGGCACCGGTCACCGGGTACGCCTCGCAGGCCTTCGACGCCTCCCAGCTGGAGAAGCTCGACGACGGCATCCTCACCGGCAACGACGACCGGCTCTTCTTCCGCAACACCCTCGACATGGTCACGGGCAAGAAGAAACAGGGCGGCAACGTCGTCACCACCCTCAACGCCGCCGCGCAGAAGGCCGCGTACCAGGGCCTGCTGAGCCGCGGCAAGGGCGCCGTCGCCGCGATCAACCCGCAGACCGGCGCGATCCTGGCGCTGGCCTCGACCCCCTCGTACGACCCCTCGTCCTTCGCCGGAACCTCCGACAACGACGCGAAGGCCTGGAACAAGCTCCAGAAGAAGAACGACCCCGACGACCCGATGCTCAACCGGGCGCTGCGCGAGACCTACCCGCCGGGCTCCACCTTCAAGGTGGTCACCGCGGCCGCGGCGCTGGAGAACGGCCTCTACACGTCCGCGGACCAGCACACCGACTCTCCGCTGCCGTACATCCTGCCGAGGACCAGGACCGAGCTGAAGAACGAGGGGAACATCCCCTGCAAGAACGCGACCATGCGGGACGCGCTCCGCGTCTCGTGCAACACGGTCTTCGGCAAGATCGGCGCCGACCTCGGCAAGGACAAGATGCTGACGGAGGCCGAGAAGTTCGGCTTCAACTCCGAGCAGCTCACACCGGTGCGCTCCAACGCCTCCGTCTTCCCCAAGGCGATGGACCAGGCGCAGACCGCGCTCAGCTCCATCGGCCAGTTCGAGACCGCCGCGACCCCGCTGCAGATGGCCATGGTGGCCTCCGCCGTCGCGAACAACGGCACGCTCATGAAGCCCTACATGGTCGACAAGCTGCAGGCACCGAGCCTGGACGTCGTCTCGCAGACCGAGCCGGAGAAGCTCAGCCAGCCGCTCTCCGAGGCCAACGCCCAGATCCTGCAGGACATGATGGAGACGGTCGTCAAGCAGGGCACGGGTACGAAGGCGCAGATCTCCGGTGTCACGGTGGGCGGCAAGACCGGTACCGCCCAGCACGGTGTCGCCAACAGCGAGAAGCCGTACGCGTGGTTCATCTCATACGCCAAGCTCCCCGACGGCAGCTCTCCGGTCGCCGTGGCCGTGGTCGTCGAGGACGGCAGCGCCAACCGCGGCGACATCACGGGCGGCGGTCTCGCCGCCCCCATCGCGAGGGACGTGATGAAGGCAGTCATCGACAGTAAGAAGTGACCCCGCTCACGTCCCCATCACATCGGTGCACGTTGCGATACCGGTCCTGTCACGGGTGACGGTCTTGGCCAGGTCACAGAAGGCGATCCGGGTACGGTATGCCCGGACAGCACACCGCCGGACCACACAAAGGTGCGGTCGGGACCGACGGAGAGGGCTGGTAGGTAGCTATGGAAGAGCCGCGTCGCCTCGGCGGCCGGTACGAGCTGAGCCACGTGCTCGGCCGTGGTGGCATGGCGGAGGTCTACCTCGCACATGACACCAGGCTCGGGCGCACGGTGGCGGTGAAGACGCTGCGAGCTGACCTCGCACGTGACCCGTCGTTCCAGGCTCGGTTCCGCCGGGAGGCCCAGTCGGCCGCCTCGCTCAACCATCCCGCGATCGTCGCCGTCTACGACACGGGTGAGGACTACATCGACAACACCTCCATCCCGTACATCGTGATGGAGTACGTCGACGGGTCCACGCTGCGCGAGCTGCTGCACTCGGGCCGCAGACTGCTCCCCGAGCGGTCCATGGAGATGACCATCGGCATCCTCCAGGCCCTGGAGTACTCGCACCGCGCCGGCATCGTCCACCGCGACATCAAGCCGGCCAACGTCATGCTGACGCGCAACGGCCAGGTCAAGGTCATGGACTTCGGCATCGCCCGCGCCATGGGCGACTCCGGCATGACCATGACGCAGACGGCCGCGGTCATCGGCACGGCGCAGTACCTCTCGCCGGAGCAGGCGAAGGGCGAGCAGGTCGACGCCCGCTCGGACCTCTACTCCACCGGCTGCCTGCTCTACGAGCTGCTGACCGTGCGCCCGCCCTTCGTGGGCGACTCCCCGGTGGCCGTCGCGTACCAGCACGTCCGCGAGGAGCCCCAGCCCCCGTCGGTCTTCGACCCCGAGATCACGCCCGAGATGGACGCGATCGTGCTGCGGGCCCTCGAAAAGGACCCCGACTACCGGTACCAGTCCGCCGACGAGATGCGCGCCGACATCGAGGCCTGCCTCGACGGCCAGCCCGTCGCGGCCAGCGCCGCCATGGGCTCGGTCGGCTACGGCTACGGCGACGACCAGCCGACGACGGCCCTGCGCTCCTCGGACGCCCAGGCGACGTCGATGCTGCCGCCGATGAACCCGGACGACGGCGGCTACGGCTACGACGACCGCCCGGACCGCCGCCGCCAGAAGAAGAACAACAACGGCAACACCTCGACGATCCTCCTGGTCGTCGCGGGCGTCCTGGTGCTGATCGGCGCGATCCTGATCGGAAAGTACGCGTTCTCGGGCAAGGGAACGGCCAACGACTCGTTCGAGGTGCCCAACTTCGTCAGTCAGACGCTGCCGGAGGCCAGAAAGCTGGCGGACAACCGCGATCTGAAGCTCTCCCCGACCCGCAAACCGTGTGACAAGGAGCCCAAGGGCAACATCTGCTCGCAGGACCCGGCGGTCGGCTCGACGGTGAAGAAGGGCGACACGATCAGTTTGGTCGTGTCCACCGGGGCACCGAAGGTGGCCGTGCCGAACGTCACGGGCAAGACTCTGGACGAGGCCAAGCAGATCCTCGGAGACGACAAGTACGGGTTCACGGTCAAGACGAAGTCCGAGGACTCCACGGAGACCCCGAACACCGTCCTGGACCAGAACCCGAAGCTCGGTGAAGAGGTGGAGAAGGGTTCGGTCATCACCCTGACCATCGCCAAGGAGAAGAAGCAGTCCGTCGTCCCGGACGTCTCCGGCAAGGGCTGCGACGACGCCAAGGCTCAGATGATCGCCAGCAACCTCGTCGGAGTGTGCGTCGACACGGACACCGACGACCAGAACCTGGTCGGCAAGGTCATCCAGACGGTCCCGCAGATCGGCGCCAACGCGGACCCCGGCTCCCACGTGACGATCCAGATCGGCAAGGCCAAGCAGCAGTCGACCGTGCCGAACGTGGTCAGCAAGACCGTGGCCGAGGCCAGGCAGATCCTGCAGCAGCAGGGCTTCAACAACATCCAGTTCGCCCAGGGCAGCGATGGAAGCGACAACGCGAGGGTGCTCCAACAGACCCCGACCGCCAACAGCCCGGTCGACAGCCCGGACAACACGACGGTCGTCCTCACGACGGTCAACCTGGGCAATAACAACGGCGGCAACAACAACGGCGGTGGCGGCCTCTTCGGCGGCAACTGAGCCCCACCAACGACCGTACTCGGGCAACCGACGGAAAGGGCCCCGGCACTCTTGAGTGCCGGGGCCCTTTCCGTCGACTTGGCGACGTACAAGGCCGCGACCCACTGGCGTCCTGGTGTACGAAATTCGACCGTTTCTTCATACTTCACGATTCGTTGACTGGATAGGGCGGAATCGAAGCTCCGCCCCGGCCGCAAGGCCACGCAACGAGCAAAAGGATCGGTACGTGATCAACGAATCGGCTCTGCTGGAATCGAAAGCTCTACGAGACAGCGTGCTGGAACGCAGTGAGGTACTCGACAAGGTCAAAGCGCTGTCGCTCCTGCCGGACGGCATGCATGTGACGACGGCGATGGTGGCGACATACTTCGAAGTCGCCGAAACAGTGATCAACAACCTTCTGAGCCGCCACAGGCAGGAGCTCGAATCCAACGGCCTTCGGGTCCTTCGTGGTCCTGAGCTGCAGGAATTCAAGGAACTCAACCTGAGTTCCTATCGCGATGGTTATCCACAGCCCCGCTCCAGCCTGGCGCTCTGGTCACGCCGGGCCGTCCTCAACGTCGCCATGCTCCTCCGCGACAGCGACGTCGCCCGCCAGGTCCGCACCTACCTCCTCGACATGGAGTACCTGGCGCGCACCCGCCCGGTCGACGCCCCGGCCGCCGGCACACCTCACGCCCTGGATGACCGAATCGACCAGCGCATCACCCACATCCTCGGCAAGACCGTCGTCCCCATGTTCAACGCCCTGATCGAAACCTCGGGCGAACACCGTCAGGAACTCATCTCCCTCCGTGAGGACGTCCAACGGATCGAGCACCAGCTATGCGGCCACGAGACTCGCATCACCGAACTCGAACGCACTCGTGGTCCGCGCCGGTACACCGGAATCATGGCCTCCATCGACGCCATGAACTGGCGGGAGTTCGAGCACCACGTCGCCGTCCTGCTGCGCCGCGACGGCTGCACGGACGTCATCGTGCGCGGCGGCCCCGGTGACCGGGGAGTGGATGTCACCGCGCACACCGCCGACGGCCGCTCGGTCGTCGCGCAGTGCAAGAGCTTCGCGCCGTACCGCCCGGTGTGGAGCGGCGAACTGCAGAAGTTCCTGGGCGCTTCACTCGTCCAGCACACGGCGGACGTAGCGCTGTTCGTCGCCACGACGTCCTTCACGCCCGACGCGCGTGCCATCGCGGAGACTTACGGCATCACACTCGTTGACCGTTCCCACCTGGAGAAGTGGAGCGCGGGCGTTCCGCTGTCCGCCCTTCAGTAGGCGTCACCAGACACAACGAGAAAGGCCCGAAGTCGCAAGAGATAGTTGCGGCTTCGGGCCCAGCTCATCCTAAGCGTAACGACTGGTCGCGCTAACGCAGTTCCTTCGGCGGCGTCCGCGCGTTGTCGACCTTGTCGACGCGCACCAGTTCGCCCCACACCACGTAGCGGTAGCGGGAGGTGTACACCGGGGTGCAGGTGGTCAGGGTGATGTAGTGGCCGGGCTTCGTCCTGCCGGACTGCTTCGGGACCGTCTGGAGAACCTTGACGTTGTACTTCGAGGTCTCCGGGAGGATGTCGAAGACCTTGTAGACGTACCACTTGTCCCGCGTCTCGAAGACGACCGCGTCGCCATTGCTGATCTTGTCGATGTTGTGGAACTTGGCGCCGTGGCCGTCCCGGTGGGCGGCGAGCGTGAAGTTGCCGTCCTTGCCGGTCATCGGCAGGGACGCCTTGACGGGGTCCGTGTAGTAGCCGGCGACACCCTCGTTGAGGACCTTCGTCGCCGTGCCCTTCTGGACGAGGACCTCGCCGTTCTTCATCGCCGGGACATGCAGGAAGCCGATGCCGTCCTTGGTGTCCAGGGCGCCCGGACCGGTCGGGGCCTGCGCCCAGTGGTCGCGGACCTTGTCGCCCTGCTTGTGCGCCTGGCGGTCGGCCACGACGTTCGTCCACCACAGCGAGTAGACGACGAACAGACCGAGCACCAGCCCCACGGTGATGAGGAGTTCACCGAAGACGCTGACCGTCATCGCGAACCATCCCATACGCCGACGCCCCCCGGGCACGTCACCGGCGGCCGTGTATCCGGCTTCCGATCCGGCGCGTTCGTCGTGGTCGGTCCTCGCTGCCACTGTTCATCTGCCCCGTCTGGTCTGTCTCAATTTGTCTCACGTGCCCGTGATGCGGCACGCGTCCGTTCAGCGTGCGTCGGCGTCCGTCCTCAGCCGACCAGCGCGTCCGGCTTGCCCTTGCTGCGCGGCCGGTCCTCGACCATCTTGCCCCAGACGATCATCCGGTACTTACTGGTGAACTCCGGTGTGCAGGTGGTGAGCGTGATGTAGCGGCCCGGCGCGGTGAAGGTCGAACCCTTCGGGATCGGATCGAGCACGCTCGTGTTGCCCGGACTCGTCACCGGAAGGATCGACGTCATCTTGTAGACGTAGTAGTCGTCCTGTGTCTCGACCACGATGTCGTCGCCCGGCTTGAGCCGGTTGATGTAGCGGAACGGTTCGCCGTGGGTGTTGCGGTGCCCGGCGAGCGCGAAGTTGCCCGTCTTGGCGTCGGGCATCGCCGTCTTGAGGGGTGCCTCGCCGTAGTGGCCGACCATTCCGCGGTCGAGCACGTCCGTCTTGCTGGTGCCCTCCGCGATCGGCGCGACCACGTCCAGCTTCGGAATGTGCAGGATGGCGAAGCCCTGGCCGGGCGAGAACGTCCCCGGATTCCGCTTGCCGTTCGCCCAGTCCTGCTGGAGGTGCCGCGCGGCACTGCCCGCCTGCTCGTGCGCCCGCACGTTCGACCACCACAGCTGGTAGGTCACGAACAGCAGCATCAGTACGCCGGTGGTGATGAACACCTCGCCGACCATCCGGCTCACGAGGACACCCGCGCCGGGTTTCGACGCCCGCGCCGCCCGCCGGGCGTCCATCCGGCTCCGCGGGGCCCCAGCGGCCTCCTGAGCCTCCTCCTGGGGCTCGTGGGACTCCTGCTCCCCTCCGTACCGTCCGTTGCGTCTGGCGGCCTTACGGCGGGCCGCACGGCCTCCGGACGCGGGGACCGCCCCGCCGCCGGCCGCGCGCGCGCCTCCCACTGCCCTTCCGGACGCGCCGGGAAGACGCAACGCGACCGTCTCGTCGTCCGACGGCGGGTGCGACGCGACCGGTTCCGCCCGGGGAGCGGCGACCGGTCCGCGGTACTGGGCGGCCACGGGTTCCTGGTACGGCGGGGCATACGTCCGCTCGTACGTGTCCGCGTACGACGGTGCCGACGCCGGCCCCGAAGGCATGGCCTGCGTCCGGGCCGCCTGGGCCTGAGCCTGAGCAGCCTGTACCTGCGCGGCCTGCGCTTGAGCGGCCTGCGCGGCCTGTAGTTGAGCGGCCTGCGCGGCGTGCAATTGAGCGGCCTGCGCGGCCTGCAACTGGGCGGCCTGCGCCTGCTGCTGCGCGGCGTACCAGTCGGGTCCGTACCCTCCGGAGCCGTACGCCTGCTGCTGTACGCCCTGCGCCTGGCCGTGGCCCTGGCCGGGCAGGGGATCCGTCAGCGGGTCCGCGAGCCCTCCGACCGCCGCCTCGAACGCGCCGGCGCCCCCGTACGCGGCCTCGCCGCCGTAGGGGGAGCTGTCGCGCTCGGGGCGCAGCGCGGTCACGCCGTGGCCCTGCCCACCACCGGGGCGAGCCCCGCCGACCTCGCCACGGCCACCTTGTCGCCGCACTCGAGCAGCCAGTTGGCGAGCATCCGGTGGCCGTGCTCGGTCAGTACCGACTCCGGGTGGAACTGCACACCCTCGACCGGGAGTTCGCGGTGTCTGAGGCCCATGATGATTCCGTCGTGCGTACGGGCCGTGACCTCCAGCTCGGCCGGGACCGTCTCCGGCTCGGCCGCCAGCGAGTGGTAGCGGGTCGCGGTGAAGGGCGACGGCAGACCGGCGAAGACACCCTTGCCGTAGTGCTCCACGAGCGAGGTCTTTCCGTGCAGCAGCTCGGGCGCGCGGTCGACCACCCCGCCGTACGCCACCTGCATCGACTGCATCCCGAGGCAGACACCGAAGACGGGCACCCCGGTCGCGGCACAGTGCCGGACCATGTCGACGCAGACACCGGCCTGTTCGGGAGCGCCGGGCCCCGGGGACAGGAGCACACCGTCGAAGCCGTCCTGGGCGTGCGCGGTCGACACCTCGTCGTTGCGCAGCACCTCGCACTCCGCGCCCAACTGGTACAGGTACTGGACCAGGTTGAAGACGAAGCTGTCGTAGTTGTCCACAACGAGGATGCGCGTGCTCACTGGTTGTCCACCGTCACATCGTTGAAGGGCAGCAGCGGTTCGGCCCAGGGGAAGATGTACTGGAAGAGCACGTAGACCATCGCCAGGACGAGCACGAGTGAGACCAGCGCCTTCACCCATACGCTCCCCGGCAGATGCCGCCAGATCCAGCCGTACATGCCGTCCCTTCCGTCGCCGTACGCCAACAGACTAACGGCGCAGAGCCGCCGGTTTCCCTGCCTCCACAGGCTGTGTGGAATCAAGGTGTGCCCAGACGATCAACCGGTGACTGTGACCCCACTCCGGATCGCACGTGGTCAGCGTGAGATAGCGTCCCGGACGCGTATACCCGGACTTACGTGGCACAGGGTCGATCACCTCAATGTCGGAGGGCACCGTTTTGTAGGGGCCTTTGTCGATCCGATACGTGAACCAGGTAGACCCGTCCGTCAGTACGACCGCGTCACCCCGGCGGAGCTCGGGAAAGTCCTTGAAGGGATCGCCGTACGTACGCCGGTGACCGGCGACGGAGAAGTTGCCCTCCTGGCCGAGCTGGGCGGTGCCCCGGTAGTGGCCGAGCCCCTTCTCCAGGACCTGCGTGGCGGTGCCTTCGAGCACGGGCTTGTTCCACGTGAAACCAAGCCGGGGGATGTACATGACCGCGAACGGGCCGCCGTACTTGTAGGGGCCTGGTGCCTTCGGGCTCTCGCCGGCCGTGCCGCCGGCGCCCCCCGTGCCGCCCGAAGTGCCCGCCGTACCGGAAGAGCTTGAAGATCCGGAGGAGCCCGAGCCCGGCGGGGTCTTCGGGGTCTGCGTCACCGCACCCTTCGACCACTGTTTCTGGAGCACGTCGATCTGGTGGTTCATCGCGCTGTCGGCCTTGACCCCCGTCCAGAACAACACGTAGACCACGAAGAGCACGATCAGGGTGCCGACGGTGAGGCACAGCTCGCTGATCGTCCTGACGACCACTCGCACCGACACAAGGTCCCCCCGGCGGCAGCTCGCTCCACAGGCTTCGCCCACTGCTCCGCGAGGACCGGCGCCTACTGCACGGGCTTCGCGTAGTGGAGATCCACTGTGCCCGAGTAGCCGGGAAGAGTCACCGTCCCGTCCTCCTCGACTTTCCAGCCGAGCCCGTAGACGTTGACGTACACCATGTAGTTCTGGATCGCCGGAGAGGCGGCGAGCGACTTCTGGAGCTTCTGAGGGTCGCCGATGGCGGTGATCTTGTACGGGGGCGAGTAGACGCGGCCCTGGAGGATCAGGGTGTTGCCGACGCAGCGCACGGCGCTGGTGGAGATCAGCCGCTGGTCCATGACCTTGATGCCCCGGGCTCCGCCCTGCCAGAGGGCGTTCACCACGGCCTGGAGGTCCTGCTGGTGGATGACGAGGTAGTCGGGCTGCGGCTCCGGGTAGCCGGGAAGCTTCGCCGTCGCGTTGGGCGGGGCGTCGTTGAGGGTGACCGTGACGGCCTTGCCCTTGAGCTTCTGGGTGCCCGCGTTCTTCTCCAGCGCCGCGAGTCTGGCGTCCCCGGCGGCGCTGCCGCCGTCCTCGCTGCCGGCGAGGGTGTCCACGTCGCGGCGCAGGGCGCCGTTGGACTCGTCCAGCGTCGCGTTCTTGTGGCTGCGCTCCTGGATCAGGTCGGAGAGCTTCAGCATGGACGCATCAGTACGGATGTTCGTACCCTTGGCCGTATCGAAACTCGTGAAGAAGATGAGGCCCGCGAGGGCGAAGACGGCCACCGTGAGGACACGTACGGGCCGGAAACGGTGCGTACCGCCAGGACTGGAATCCGTCCCGGTGGAGTCGGCAGAATTGCTCAACGTACCCTTATCTCCTTCGGCGCCGCGGAAGCACTACGCTAACGGACGCCCGGGGGAGCGCTCAGTGTCCCCTTGTACGCTGCCCCGGAGCCCGCCCAAGTTCCCTGCGCGGCCACGCAGCGCATCGACAGGAGAGACCCTCGTGCCGAAGTCACGTATCCGCAAGAAGGCCGACTACACGCCGCCCCCGGCGAAGCAGGCGACCAACATCAAGCTGACCAGCAATACCTGGGTCGCACCGGCCATGCTGGCCATGTTCCTCATCGGTCTCGCCTGGATCGTTGTCTTCTACGTGACGGACGGCTCACTGCCGATCGACGCGCTCGACAACTGGAACATCGTGGTCGGCTTCGGCTTCATCGCGGCCGGATTCGGCGTTTCCACACAGTGGAAGTGACCGTCTTCGCTCACCTGGAGACGACCGGGGCGACAGCTCTGCCCACGGCTATCCACTGAGTTATCCACAGTAGTTTTCCACAGGTGGAAAAGAAAGACGATCTGTGGATAACTCATCCGCGGTTGACGCCGGTGTGACTGGTCCACCGGCATCCGCAAACCTGTTCGCCCCCTGTCCGACCTGGGGAAACTCGGGTCAGTGACAGGGGGCACAGCTGTTCCCGCACAGCGTGCACAAGATCCGCCACGGTCTGTGGACAACATCACTTCTCAGGTGAGCCAGATACGGTCTCAAGTGAGCTGGGGGTGGTCCGACCAGCTCGGTCTCAGGTGAGCTGAGCCGTGGTCCCGATCAGCGGGTCTCAGGTGAGCTGAGCGGTTCTGAGCAGCGTCGTGACGACCACCGCGACCAGCATCAGCCCGGCGACCCCGTACTGGACGAGGTTCCTCCGCTCGCGCGGCGCGTGGACCATCGCGTAGCCGACCACCACACCGGCGATCAGACCGCCGATGTGCGCCTGCCAGGCGATGTTGCTCCACCCGAAGGTGAAGATCAGGTTGATCACCAGCAGGGCGATGACCGGGCGCATGTCGTAGTTGAGCCGGCGCATCAGAACCGCGGTGGCGCCGAACAGGCCGAAGATCGCGCCGGATGCGCCGAGCGACGGCTGGTTGGGGGCGGCGAGGAGATAGGTGAGCGCGCTGCCCGCGAGGCCCGAGACGAAGTAGAGGGTGATGTAGCGGGCGCGGCCGAGGGCCGCCTCCAGCGGACCGCCGACCCACCACAGGCTGAGCATGTTGAAGATGATGTGCGTGGGGCTGCCGTGCAGGAACATCGACGTCAGCATCCGGTACCACTGGCCTTCGGCCACTCCCTGGATGTCGCCGGAGAGCATGGCACGGCCGAAGAGGGTGAAGCTGTTGGTGAAGGCGTCGCCCACCGAGAGCTGGACCAGGTAGATCGCCAGGTTGAGGCCGATCAGCACCTTGGTGACGAGCCGGGGGTCGGCGGCGACGGTGCCGCCCGCGAGAGTGCGGGGCCGGCTGGCCGCCGGGGCGTGGCCGGTGCCGGAGTCGCCGCGGACGCAGTCGGGGCACTGGAAGCCGACGGAGGCGCTGACCATGCACTCGGGGCAGATCGGGCGTTCGCAGCGGGTGCAGCGGACGCCGGTCTCGCGGTCCGGGTGACGGTAGCAACCGGGCAGGCTCCGGGCGTCCTGCGGTCCTTGGTCCCGCGGGCCCTGCGGGCTGCCGGGCGGCTGGTCCATGGCGTCCCCTCAATCTCGGTGCGGCGGCTCGCACGCGGTCACAGCGGGTCCGGGTGCGCAACGCACCGCCCCGTCCATCCTTACGGATGAACGGGGCGTTTGGTTCCCTGCGGGAGCCTTCGGGCTCAAGGATATGAAGCCCGGCGCGGGCTCAGCGCTCGCGGGTCTCGACGACGACCGACTCGATGACGACGTCGTTGAGCGGACGGTCGGTGCGCGGGTTGGTCTTGGCGCCGGCGATGGCGTCCACGACCTTCTGGCTGGCCGCGTCCGTGATCTCACCGAAGATGGTGTGCTTGCGGGTCAGCCAGGCTGTCGGGGAGACGGTGATGAAGAACTGCGAGCCGTTGGTGGCCGGGCCGGCGTTGGCCATGGCCAGCAGGTAGGACTTGTCGAAGCGAAGGTCCGGGTGGAACTCGTCCTCGAACTGGTAGCCGGGCCCGCCGGTGCCGTTGCCCAGCGGGTCGCCGCCCTGGATCATGAAACCGCTGATCACCCGGTGGAAGACCGTGCCGTCGTACAGCTTGTCCGTGGACTTCACACCCGTCTCCGGGTTGACCCACTCACGCTCACCCGTGGCGAGCTCGACGAAGTTCCGGACCGTCTTGGGCGCGTGGTTCGGCAGGAGCCGGATGTCGATGTCGCCTTGACTGGTCTTCAGGGTGGCGTGAAGCTGCTCGGCCACGATCTGCCTTCCGTTGCCTTCTTTTGACGGCCCGATCCTCGCACGTACCGGGCCACTCGGCCCCCGACCGCCACCTCCGGACGCACGTACGGACGCGGGGCTTGCAGAAATCCGGTCGAGTCGCGCCGGGACGGGAGCGGGCCGAGGCGATCCGTGGCATTGTCGACGACAAGCTCCCGTTGCCCCGTATTGATCCGCTATCTCACTTGATCGACACCTGACCGGCTCCGTCACGGGAGTCACCGGGAGTCGGCACCCGTGACACGGATGCCCGCCCTCGCATGCCCCGGTCCCCATGGGCGGGCATGATCCCCACAGGGGTGGAAAGGTGAACTGTGTGTCTTTGGGGGTACCTGGTATCCCCGACGTACGCCACCGAGGAGGAGGAAACCCGTGACCCGCATCGACAGCGTGCGCGCCGCGACCGGCTCGGCGAAGGACAGCGTGCTGCACGCCGCGGAAGTGGTGGCGCCTTACGCCGACACGGCCAAGGACAGGGCCTCGTACTACGCGAGCGAAGCGCGTGTACGGCTCGCGCCGAAGGTGTCGCAGGCCGCCGAACAGGCCCGCGTCCAGTACGACGCCCGTCTCGCGCCGCGTCTTGAGCAGGCCCGTACCCATGTGCCACCGAAGGTCGACCAGGCCGCCCAGGAAGCGGCCATCCGTACCCGCAGGGCGGCTCGTCAGGCCGCCGACTATTCCAAGCCGAAGATCGAGCAGGCGGTGGCCGCGGCCCAGCCCGTCCGGGACGAGGCCGCGGCACGCGGTGTGGCGGCCATCGCCGCCCTGCGCGGCCAGGTCACTCCGCAGGAGATCCAGAAGCTGCTCCGCAAGCACGAGCGGCGGGCGAGGGCCGGCCGTCTCGTGAAGGGGCTGGCCGTGGTGGGGATTCTGGCGGGCGGCGCCTTCGCCGCCTGGAAGTGGTGGGACAAGCAGGCCAATCCCGACTGGCTCGTCGAGCCGCCGGCCGCGACCGAGGTGCCCGAGACCGGGCGTCTCTCGTCGGTCGACGGCAGCGGCCAGTCCGACCTGGACCCCGAGGTCCAGGTCAAGGAAGCCGAGGAGGAGGCGGCGGAGCGCGACGACCTCCGCTGAACCCGACTCAACATCGCCGTGGGGGGGGGGGGGGGGGGGGGGGGTGTTGGGGGGGGGGGGGGGGGGGGGGGGGGAGGGGGGAAGGGGGGGGGAGGGGATGAGCGG